>NZ_PITY01000002.1:0-11222 GCF_017577275.1 Thermobifida sp. | reverse complement strand
AAGGTGACCGTGGACGACCCGTGGGGCTACGGCTGCTCGCTGGAGTGGGCGACCTCCTGCCCGCCGCCGCGGCACAACTTCGTCTCGCTGCCGCGGATCCGCTCTGAGCGGCCCGCCTTCGACCTGCACCACCCGTACGCGGCGACCCCCGCGGTCGCTGAGCCGGCCACGGCGAGCACGAAGTAGAAAAGGAGCACCATGCGAGTTCAAGCACTCCTGTTCATGGGTGTTTCCAGCTTCTTCGGCGCGGTCGCCGTGATCTACGCCCTGGGAAGCTGGTACCTCACCGGCCAGGTGGAGTGGACCGGTACAGTCACGCTCGCCATTGCCATCGGCTTTGGGTGGATGGTCGGCTTCTGGCTGCTCATGGCAGCCCGGCGCAGCGAGCACTACCACGGCCTGCCGCCGGAGGAACGGCTTGATGCGGAAATCGAGGAGGGGGCCGGCGAGTACGGCTTCTTCAGCCCGCACAGCTGGTGGCCGCTGTTCGTCGCCATGGCAGTGGCGTTCACCGCTGTGGGCGTTGCGGTCGGCTGGTGGATGACCGCGATCGGCCTCCTCGCGATCATGCTCACCGTCATCGGCTGGGTCTTCGAGTACTACCGCGGAGAATTCCAGCACTAGACCGATTCCAGAACAAAACAGGGCGGCGCTTCCTTCGCGGAACGCCGCCCTTTCGATATCTTTCTGATCACGGGCCGCGTACGTGTCGAAATTGTGACACGTAACGACGGCCCTTTTTGCTTTTTTCCTTAAACTTTCCGGCCGGGCAACGCGTCCTATCACGGCAGAACCATGTTTAACCGGACGAGATCAGACACTGGAGGTCGCACGAGTGGAGGGTAGAGCAATCCAGGCGGCTCGCCGTCTTGGGGTTGGAGTGACGGCGGCAAGCCTCCTCTTCACCGTGGCGTGCTCCGGTACAGAAGAGGCCAGTGGGGTCCGCAACGAGTCACCCACCGCAGAACTCACCATTGTTCCCGCGAACGGGGAAACCGAGGTCAGGCCAGACACTCCCATTACGGTGACCGCGACCCGGGGAACCATTGAGGATGTCCAGGTCATTCAGACCCCTCTCCCCGAGGAGGGATCTGAGGCCTCAGCTTCTCCCGAGGCGGAGAACACTGCTTCCGACGAGTCGGAAGAAGGCCCGTCCGAGGTTGACACGATCACCGGCACCCTGAACGAGGACAAGACCGAGTGGGTCAGCGACTGGACGCTGATCCCCGGCAGCACGGTCACCGTAGTGGCCAAGGGGAAGAGCCCGGAAGGGGACGTCACCGAGTTCACCAGCGAGTTCACCACGCTCGCGGCTACTCCCGGCAAGCGGCTGGAGATCCAGTCGAACTTCCCGGTCAGCGGGGACGTCGTCGGTGTGGGCATGCCGGTCATCATCAACTTCGACCTGCCTGTGGAGAACAAGGCTGCGGTTGAGGCGGCTCTCGAAGTGATCTCGGAAAAACCCACCCAGGGAGCGTGGAACTGGTTCGGCGACCAGACCGTCGTGTTCCGCACCGAAGAGTACTGGGAGCCCTACCAGAAAGTGACCGTCAACATGCGCTTGGCGGGCGTGCAGGCCGCCGAGGGCGTCTACGGGGTCAAGAACTACCAGCTCAACTTTGAGGTGGGCCGGTCGCAGATCAGCGAGGTGGACAACGACACCCACCGGATGATCGTCACCCGGGATGGGGAGCAGATCAAAGACTTCCCCATCAGCAACGGCAAGGGCACAACCCGGGCCTACACCACCACGTCGGGCATCCACCTGACCATGGAGAAGTACCAGCACCTGGTCATGGACTCCTCCACCGTCGGTATTCCGCCAGGACACCCTGACTACTACCGGGTGGACGTCAACTACGCGGTACGTTTCTCCAACAGTGGCGAGTTCACCCACGCCGCACCGTGGAACGGTTCGCTTGGGCAGGCCAATCTCAGCCACGGGTGCATCAACATGAGCACCGAGGACGCCCGGTGGTTCTACGAGAACTCCTACATGGGCGACCCGCTGATCGTCGTCGGCACCGACCGGGAACTGGAAGTCGACAACGGCTGGGGCTACTGGCAGCGCTCCTGGGAGGAGTGGCTGGCCAACAGCACCCTCGGTGAGCCGGACCGCACCGACGAACCCGGCTCGCCGGGCCGTCCCCACGGCACGATCGGAGAGCAGGCCGAAGCTGCAGAGTAAGCAGGAGTCGGCTGCACCGCCACACGGCGAAGGCCCCCGCACCGCTGGGCGGGGGCCTTTCTCGTGCCAGAAGGTGCGCAAGCGTCTCAGTCGGGCACAGCGGGCGTATTCCCCCTTCCCCCTGCCCGAAACCTCAGGGAAGGCCTGGCGCGTCGGGAAACGCGATCCTGGGCGCGTTAACGCGGTCCTGCGGTCAGGCGGCCGCTGGTGCGGGCCGCCCAGGGGCCTGCCCCGGCCTGCCCACGGCAACCCCAGGGTGCGCCCTCTCGTCGCTGCGCGGCCATCCCCGGCCACTGCCCACACCACAGCGCGCCCTTCCCGCCGCGCTCCAGGCGTGCTGCGCGCACAAGAGAAGGCCCGACAGGGAAACCCCTGCCGGGCCTTCAGCCGGTCTGTGGGCGGCGTAACGCCGGTCAGTGCTGTCCGGCCTTCTCCTCGGTGCGCTGCTCGCCGTGCAAGGCGGAGTGCGGCACCACGTCCTCGAAGGACACGTTGTCCTTCGTGTACCAGTGGGCCAGCCGGATCCGGAGCTTGCCGAGGAAGCCGCGGGCAGCGGGAGACTCCACCCCGTTGGCGTCCACGGTCGGCGGCACCGTCCGGAAGCCCTGGTACTTGGCGCTCTGCAGCACCTCGACCGTCTCCGGCGAGGACTCCTTGTGGACCTCGATGAACTCACCACCGGGGAGCTGCGTAATGGTGCCGCTCTCGTAACCGTGCTCCAAGGTCGCACGGTCCCGACGCTGCAAACCAAGGCAGATCCGCTTGGTGATGATGAACGCCAGGATCGGACCCACGATCAAGGCGATCCGGAAGATCCACGTGGTCGCAAACAGGCTGATCTGGAACGTGTGCGACAGGATGTCGTTCGAACCAGCCAGCCAGAGCACACCGTAGAAGGTGATGCCGGCGGCGCCCAGGCCGGTGCGGACCGGGACGTTGCGCGGCCGGTCGGCGATGTTGTGCGCCCGCTTGTCCCCGGTGATCCACGCCTCCAGGAACGGGTAGATCGCCAGACCGCCGAAGAGCAGGCCCATGAAGCCGAGGCCAGGGACCAGCACGCCGGTCACGACCGCGTACCCGCCGATGTCGAAGTCGAACCAGTCGGGGAACAGGCGGAGCGACCCCTCCAGGAAGCCCATGTACCAGTCAGGCTGGAGACCCGAGGTAATGGACGTCGGAGTGAACGGGCCGAACAGGTGGATCGGGTTGATCTGAACGAACGCGCTCAGACCCGTGATGGCCGCGAACGTGAAGAAGAAGAACCCGCCTGCCTTGAGCGCGAAGCCTGGGAACATCGGCGTACCGATGACCTGCTTCTCGGTCCTGCGCGGTCCTGGGTACTGGGTGTGCTTCTGGTACCACAGGATGATGAAGTGCGCTGCGATCAGCGCCAGCAGGATGCCCGGCAGCAGCAGGATGTGCAGCATGTACAGGCGAGGAATGATCGCCTCGCCGGGGAACTCACCGCCGAACATGAAGAACGACAGGTAAGTCCCGATCACCGGGATCGCGAGCAGCACACCCTGGAAGATGCGGACACCCATGCCGGACGGCAGGTCGTCAGGCAGCGAGTAGCCGAACAGGCCCTCGACGATCGCGATCGAGAAGATCGCCACGCCGATGAGCCAGTTGATCTCGCGCGGCTTGCGGAACGCCCCGGTGAAGAACACCCGCAGCATGTGGACGACCAGCGAAGCCACGAAGATCAGCGCTGCCCAGTGGTGGATCTGCCGGACCAGCAGACCACCGCGCACGTCGAAGGTGATGTGCAGGGTCGAGGCGTACGCCTCGCTCATCTCCACCCCGCGGAGGCGCTCGTACGAGCCCTCGTAGACGGTGTGCGACATGCTGGGGTTGAACCACAGCGTGAGGAACACACCGGTGAGCAGCAGGATGATGAACGAGTACAGCGCGATCTCGCCCAGCATGAACGACCAGTGGTTCGGGAAGACCTTGCGCAGGTTCTTCTCCGCGGTCTTGGCGAGATGGAAGCGGTCGTCGATGTAGTTGCCGATGCCGCGCAGCGCCTTAGGCGCCTGTGGTGCCTGGTTGTCGCTCATCAGTCCTCAACTCCAGCGTCCCAGAAGGTGGGGCCGACCGGGGCGGAGAAGTCTCCGGCCGCGACGAGGTAGCCCTCCTCGTCGACCCTGATGGGCAGTTGCGGCAGAGGCCGGTGCGCCGGGCCGAACACCACTGCTGCGCCGTTCGCGGCGTCGAACGTGGACTGGTGGCACGGGCACAGGATCCTGTGCGTGGTCTGCTCGTACAGAGCGGCCGGACATCCCACGTGGGTGCAGACCTTGGAGTAGGCGACGATGCCGTCGTGGGTCCACTCCAACTGCTGCTGGGACATCCCCGGACCGAAGTCCTTCGGGTCCATCTTGATCAGGATGGTGACCGCCTCGGCCTGGTCGTTCATGCTCAGACCGTGCTCGGGGTCGTCAGGCTCGGGCAACACCGAGATCATGCTGCCCGGGACAAGGTCCTCAGCCCGGATGCGCCGGTTCGTACCCTCGACAACCAGGTAGGTGCCGTCGCGCCAGATGGTGCGCTTGAGCTTGTCGCCAGGGAGCGGACCCATGTCGCGCAGCAGCACGACCGGGGCCAGTCCCAGCGGCACCATGGCCAGCAGCAGGGTGCGCCGCAGCAGCGGGCGCTTCAGAATACCGCTCTCCTGGGCGCCCCGCATGAAGAACTCACTGAAGGAGCTCTTCTCCTCCTCCGACGAAGGAAGTTCGTCGTAGGGGGAGGAGACCTCGTAGTGCGGCAGGACTCGGCGGACCCACACGGTCATGCCCGCGCCGATGCTGAACAGCGCCAGCGCGAGCGTTCCGCCGAGCAGCATGTTCGCCCACTGGGCGGTTTCCGGGTCAGCGATCGAGGGTGTGCCGTCGCTGTTTGCCGGGAACATGAAGTAACTGACGAAGAACCCGATGCCCGCGAGGAACGCGACGAGGAACCACAGCGAAGCCATCCGCTCCCCTCGCCGCTGCACCTCCTCTGGACGGACATGGGTCTCTTCAGCCGGGTACGGACCCTCGTGCCGGCGGTGCGGGGCATCTTCGGCAGTGGCCAACGTGGCACCCTCGCTCGTGGGGGTGCCGATGACCCGTTCCCGGGACTTATCGGCGTCGTTGTGGTTGGTGTTGTCAGTCATGGGCTCGCTGCTTCGCGGTGATCCAGATCGCGCACGCCACGATCAGGCTGATGCCGATAGTCCAGCCGATGAACCCCTCGGCCACCTGGCCGACCCGGTCCAGGGAGAAGGGGCCACCAGCGTTCGGCTCGTCTTGCAGATTCTTGACGAACGAGATCAGTGCCTGCTTGTCCTCCGGGCTGATGGTGTCGTCGTTGAACACCGGCATAGCACCGGGGCCGACGATCATCGCCTCGTAGATGTCCCGCGGAGAGGCCTCGTCGAGTTCCGGAGCCCAGCGACCGTCGGTGAGCGCACCACCGGCACCCGACCAACTGTGGCAGTGTGCGCAGTTGGTCAAGTACAGCCGCATACCGGTCTCGACATCGCCGCCGCCGACATAGGCGGCGTAGTTCTTCTCGTATTCGGCCAGCGCCGCCTCGTACTCGGCGTCGGAGCCGAACTCTCCGCGCTGCGGTGCGTCGCCGGGAACGTCGTACGGGATGCCCGGACCGCCACCGAACGCGCTCTCCACGTAAGCCGCGAGGTCCGCGATCTCCTGGTCGGAGTAGACCTGCGGCCGGCGGGGCATCTGGACGTTGGGGTCAGCGGACGGCATACGGCCGGTACGGACGTAGAAGTCCACGGCCGCGGCGCCGACGCCCTCCAGGCTGGGCCCCCAGGCAACGGCACTGCCCGTCTCTTCCTTCGTGCGGCCCTTGCCGTCTTCGCCGTGGCAGCTCATGCAGCTCTGCGTGTAGATCTGCTTGCCGTTGGCGATGTCGACCTCGCCTTGCTCGGCAGCCACGGTGTCAGCCACGGCGTGGTTAGAGGTGGGCGAGATGAAGGCGTAGCCCACCCCGAGAAAGGCCAGCGCAACGATGACGACGACATACCCCGCCAGGGGATGCCGTCGTCGCGCGGTAATCCATTTCACGGTTTCCCCGTTCGGGTCACTGGAGTAGGTAGATGGACGCAAACAGACCGACCCAGACGACGTCGACGAAGTGCCAGTAGTAGGACACAACGATCGCGCTCGTCGCCTGCTGGTGAGTAAAGCGCTTCGCGGCGTACGTGCGTCCCAGCACGAGCAGGAACGCGAACAGGCCGCCGAGGACGTGGAGACCGTGGAACCCCGTGGTCAAGAAGAACATCGAGCCGTAGGCGCTGGAACGCATCGTCAGCCCCTCGTGCACGATGAGCTCGTAGTACTCGTACCCCTGGCCGATGATGAAGATCGCGCCGAGGAGGAATGAGATGAAGAACCACTTGCGGAGCTTCTTGACGTCACCACGTTCCGCGGCCCACACGCCGAACTGCGCGGTGAAGCTCGAAGCCACCAGAATAGTCGTAATGGTCGTGGACAGCACGATGTTGAGATGCGCGTCTGGCCACGGCCCGAGGTCGGGGTTGCCCTTGGTCACTGATCGGATGGTGAAGTACATCGCGAACAGCGACGCAAAGAACATGAGCTCGTTGGCCAGCCACACCATGGTGCCAACGCTCACCAGATCAGGACGCTTGGCAGCGCCATGCACTGGTGTCGGTCCTATCTCTTGATTCGCGGTTACTGTCGCCACGCAAGCATTATCGCGGTATCTGACAGGGGGTGTTCCCCGACCCCCCGTAACGGGGTCAAGAAGCGGGTGTCTGCCGGTCAAGGCGCTGAACTCGTTCTACTCGGCGGGGCCCCGCCGGAGCGGTCGGAGCAGCGAGACCGCCCCCCGTTTTCGGTCCGACCCTATCGGTTCGGTCAAGGTATCCAATAGAGACTAGAGAGAGGCGGCACCCCGTCGTCACCAGCACCACGAGGGATAGGCTCGCACAGAGCACCCCGGCCAGTGTAAGGACGGTAACCATGGCGAACACCGGAACCGACAAGTCGGCGTTGATGCGCGTCCTCGTTTACAGCCACGACGCCTCCGTCCGCGAGCAGGTACGCCTCGCAATCGGCCGCCGACCCGCGGCCGACCTGCCCAAGGTCGAGATCGTCGAGTGCGCCACCGCGCCTGCGGTCCTCAAGCGCCTTGAAGAGACCAAGGTGGACGTGGCCATCTTCGACGGCGAGGCCCGGCCCGCCGGAGGGATGGGACTGTGCCGGCAGGTCAAGGACGAGATCTTCGAGTGCCCGCCGGTCCTGCTCATCGTCGGCCGCCGTGACGACGGGTGGCTTGCCGCCTGGTCGCGTGCGGACAAGGTCGTCAGCCATCCCATCGACCCCATCGCCCTGGCCGAGTCCCTGGCCGAGCTGATGCGCGAACGCCTCCGTCAGCTCGCCATCACCCAGTAGGCCCGGAAGAAGCGGGTAACAGCGACCGTGTCACTCGCCAGCGCCGCCGCGGAACCCCGCGGCGGCCGGTTCCTCCGGCCCTTCGCTGACGCACTGCGTCATGGGGCGGACACCGCCCGATGGCGTCGCCTGCCGCGCCCGGCCACCACACCCGGCGCCCTGTGCTCCGAAGTGTCCGTCCCCCACCGGTGAAAGCAAGGAAGCAAGGAATCCTCACGTGAGTGAACGAACCTGGTCCCACCTGATCAGCGCACTGCTGAACGGCACCTCTCTGACGGCCGACGACACCAAGTGGGCAATGAACGAGATCATGTCCGGTTCGGCCACCGACGCCCAGATCGCGGGGTTCGCGATCGCGCTGCGCGCCAAGGGCGAAAGCGTCGCTGAGGTGCGGGGTCTGGCCCAGGGCATGCTCGACCACGCGGTGACGATCTCCGTCCCCGGCGCCACCCTCGACATCGTAGGAACCGGCGGCGACCGCGCACACACGGTCAACGTCTCCACCATGGCCTCGATCGTCGCCTCGGCTGCCGGGGCGCGGGTGGTCAAGCACGGCAACCGGGCAGCCTCCTCCTCGTGCGGCACCGCCGACGTGCTGGAACGGCTGGGCGTGATCATCGACCTGGACCCCGCGGACGCGGTTGCGGTGGCCGAAGAGGTCGACATCACCTTCTGCTTCGCGCCGCTCTACCACCCCTCGCTGAAGTACGCGGCCAAGCCGCGGCGCGAGCTCGCCGTGCCCACCGTCTTCAACTTCCTGGGACCGCTGACCAACCCGGCCCGGCCCACCGCCTCCGCGATCGGCGTCTTCGACCGGAACATGTGCGAGATCATGGCCGGGGTCTTCGCCGAGCGCGGTGTGAACGCCCTCGTGTTCCGCGGCGACGACGGGCTGGACGAGCTCACCACCACGACGACCTCGTCGGTGTGGATCGTCGCCGACGGCTCTGTCCGCTACGAGCAACTGGACCCGGCAGACCTGGGCATTCCGCGGGCCACCCCGGAAGCGCTGCGCGGCGGAGACGTCGAGTTCAACGCCCGCGTCGTCCGCGAGTTCCTGGACGGCCGCCCCGGCCCGGTGCGGGACGCGGTCCTGCTCAACGCGGCTGCGGCGCTCGCCGCCGCCGAGGGGGTCACCGGATCCCTCATCGAAACCCTGCGCGCCCAGTACCAGCGGGCTGCGGAAGCCGTGGACAGCGGCGCGGCCAAAGCGAAACTGGACGCGTGGGTGGAGAGCAGCCAGGCCCGAGCCAAGCAGCTCTGACCGGTTTTCCGGACACATTCCGGCCGCGGTCCGCCCGCGCGGGGCAGGCCGCGGCCGACCGCCGCTACAGGCCCAGCGAGAACGCAGCCTCCAAGTCGTGCTGCGAATAGGTGTGGAACGCGATGTGGGTGTCGGAGGAGAGCACCCCGGGCACCTTGTTGATCCGGTTGGGGATCACCTCAGCCAGCTCGTGGTGTTCCCGCACCCGCACAATCGCGATCAGGTCGATCTCCCCGGTGACCGAGTAGACCTCGCTCACCCCCTCCAAGTCAGCGATCGTCTTCGCGACTTCGGGAATGCGGCCGACGTCGACTTTGAGCATCACGATCGCGGTGATCACGTGTCCTCCTCAGGGATGACAGCCCGACGGCCCTAGTGCACGTCGGACAGGCGGGCGCCCGCTCCCCAGCGGACGCGGTAGACGAGCAGCCCCACAACCAGGCCGGTGAGGAAGCCGTAGACGTGTGCGGCGTAGGCGACGCCACCGTCCTGCCACTCGTTCGGAGACAGTCGGCTGCTCAGGTAGAGCAGGTAGTCCAGCGCGAAAAAAGTAGCGACCAGCACCCAACCCGGCAGCCGCACCGGGAGGATACCGAAGAGCAGAGTCGTCACCCTACTGCGGAACTGCACCACAAGATAGGTGCCGAGCACCCCGGAGATCGCCCCCGAGGCCCCCACCATCGGCACCGCAGCCGGGCCTTCCGCCAGCGAGAACCCGTAGCACGCCGCCACCCCGGTGCCCAGGTAGATGAGCGGGTAGCGGAACCTGCCGAGCCGGTCCTCCACGCACGGGCCGAACACGAACAGGTACACCATGTTCCCCGTCAAGTGGAAGGCGTCCGCGTGCAGGAACATCGACGTCACCGCGGACAGGCCCGGCCAGATCACCGTCGAGGGGAGCGGGCAGGGCGTGAAAGCGGCCGCCTGCTCAGCGGTGAGCCGCGTCCCGGTGAGCAGCGCGGCGGGGAAAGCGGCCCACCGCAGCAGGTACTCCTCGATCGCGCAGCCCCGGGACTCCGGCGCCCCGTACCAGACGGCCAGCAGTGACATGGGGGACAGCAGGTAGACGGCCACGTTCACGGCGATCAGCGTGTAGGTGACCACAGGGACCCGGCGTACCGGATAGTCGTCGCTGAGTGGAATGCCTGCCATTGCCCCCGTGTCCTGCTTTCTGCGGAACTCCTGTGGTGGTCCAAGTCTGTCAGTATTGCCGGGGAGCTCCGGATCTATGCCGGCGTATGCCGGTAGATCCACTGCCGGTAGCGTTCCGCGCCGCCGACGGGGGAGACCCACGACCCCTCCACCTCCAGCAGCCGGACGTCGGGCGCCTCCAACCAGCGCAGCAGACACTCGGTCTCCGCGGCGTCCGCGCGCGGCAGCGCACCCGCAGGGGGCGGCACGCTCTCCGCGGTGCGCACCAGGGTGCGCAGCAGCGTGTGCGGATCAGCACCGGGACGGAGGCGGGCGCTGCCCGCCAGGCGGCCGTACCGCACCACGCACACCTCCCAGTCCGCCCCCGCAGGCCGGGCCGCCACCAGGTGCGGGACCGCGCTGAGAGCCCGCACCCGCTGCGTGCGCACCGCAGCCGCCAGGAACGCCGACAGCCGGTCCCGGTGAAGGGCCGCCTCCTCGTAGCGCAGCTCGCGGGCGAGCGTGTCGATCCGCGCAGTGAGGGCCGCCACCACCGCGGACACGTCACCGGTCATCGCCTGGGCCACGGCCTGGACGTGCGCGGCGTACTCGGCGGCCGACTGGGCTCCGGTGCACGGCGCCCCGCAGCGGCCCATCTCCGCCAGCGCGCAGGCCGCATCGGGGCGGGGCGGGGTGATGCGGTGCGTGCACTGGCGCACGGGGAACGCCTGGTGGAGGGCGTCCCGGGCTAGCAGGGCCGTCCGGGAACTGGAGAACGGCCCGAGGGCGCCCAGGTAGTTGTCGCCCACCTGCCGCACGACGGCCAGGCGCGGGAACTCTTCCGCGGTGATGACCAGCCAGGGGGCGCGCTCCGGGTGCCGGGACCGCCGGTTGTAGGGCGGTTTGCGCGCGGCGATCAGCCGCAGCTCCCGGACTTCGGCTTCCACGGCCGTGGCGCACACGATCGGCTGCACGCGGACGGCCCGGCCCACCATCTCCTTGATCCGCCCGCGCTGTTCCGCGGCGGTGAAATAGGACCGCACCCGGGCCCGCAGGTTGACGCTTTTCCCCACATACAGCGGGTCGCCGGAGGCGTCTTCGAAAACGTAGACGCCGGGCGCTTCAGGAATCCCGTCGGCCAGGTGGCGTTTGCTGCGCTGCCCGGAAGTGACAGGGCTGCGGAATGCGCGCAGCTCCTCCCATGTGTCCACAC
>NZ_PITY01000003.1:0-12794 GCF_017577275.1 Thermobifida sp. | reverse complement strand
GCCGCCGGGCTGGCGGTGACAGGGCGTGGAGACCTCGCCGTTGGGCGGTCTGTGAAGCGCCAACCACCCAAGGTAGAGGCAGCGTGAACGCGCCTCAGCCACGGGAATCCCCCGCCTTCAGGCGTGGGGAGGAAGTCAACTCGCTGTCCTCTTGGAACGGCCGCAGCGTGACCGTGCCGAGCAGCTCGTCGCCGTCCACCGCGACCAGCACGTCACCGATCCCGCTCGTGCCCAGCGCGCGCAGCACGGGCAGGTACGGCGAGTCGGGATCCAGTAGCCCTTGGTCGAGATAGGTGCGCACCCGCAGTTCGCCGACGTGAGGCATTTCCTCGGGGTAGACGGTACGAACCAGCATGACTCCATGGAACCGTATCTGTGGGGCTCGCTGGTACAGGTAAGGAGCAGACGTGGACGGTTGGGACGCGGTGATTCTCGCTGGCGGGGCGGCGCGGCGCATGGGCGGTGTCGACAAGCCCGGGCTGCGGGTCGGCGGGCGCACCATGCTGGAAAGGGTCGTGGACGCGGTCCAGGAGGCGGCCACGGTCGTCGTGGTGGGACCGCCGCGCCCCCACCCTCCGGCTCGCTATGTCCGCGAAGATCCCCCCGGTTCGGGCCCGCTGTCGGCGTTGCGCACCGGGCTCGCGGAAGTCGTCTCCCCCTGGTTTGTGCTGCTCGCCGCGGACATGCCGTTCCTGGACAGTACGGCGGTAGCGACGCTGCGCACGGCTGCCGCACCCGCTGCCGGGGCCGTGCTCGTCGACGAGGAAGGGCAGTCCCAGTGGCTGGCAAGCGTGTGGCGCACCGCAGCGGTGCGTGCCGCGCTCACTGACTATGCGGGGCGTTCCCTCCGCGGCCTGTTCGCTCCCCTCACCCCGGTGCGGGTGCCGCTCGGGTGGGCGGCCCGCGACTGTGACACCCCGGAAGACCTTGCCCGCGCCCGCCGCGACTGGCAGCAGCAGAACTGATCCGAATCTGATTCTGCGTATTCTGGCTGCGGAAAGGACTTTCTACCCGGCCGTAACGGAGAAAGCACAGGAAGTCAATCAGAAAAGAAATGACGCCGGGTGGCTACGGGGGCAAACCACCCGGCGTCGCAAACGGTGTTTCGACGGGGGCTCGAAACACCGATCCGTGCGCTTCAACGGGGGACTGAAGCGCCAAACCCCAATCTACACCGGTACTCCCTGAATTAAGTCAAGAATTTATTACGACGGGATCTCGGGAGAGTTCCATGGTTTCCCTACTTTCCTCCCGAGCCCGGTATTCCACGGGCAGCACCGCACCGAATTGTTTGGCAATCCAACTAAAACGGTTTCAAAGAAGACGAGCGGCGGCGCGGAAAACCCGGGCCGCGCCGCCGCTCACCCCACGCTCCCAGACGTCACGACGCCTGGCTCACCGACGACATGTTGAAATCCGGAACCCGCATTGGCGGCATCGCCGTGAGCGGGAAGTATTCACCGAACTCGCGGGAGAACGTCGGCGTCGTCTTCCCCACCTCCGTCACCCGCTCCAACAAGCTCACTGGAGACTCGTTGAACCGGAAGTTGTTCACCGCGCCCCGCACTTCACCATCCTCCACGAGGTAAACCCCGTCCCGGGTCAGCCCGGTGAGCAGCATGGTGCGCGGATCCACCATCCTGATGTACCACAGGCAGGTCAACAGCAGGCCCCGCTCGGTCGAGGCCACCATGTCGTCCAACGACGCGGTCGCACCCGGCAGTTCGAGAATCAGATTGTCGGCCTCCGGCGTCAACGGCAGCGCCGTCATCATCGCCGAATCGTAGGTTTGGACCAGGCGCGCCAACTCCCCGTCGCTGATCCACTCCGTCGCACCCACCGGACGCCCGTTGTCGAACGCGCTGATCCGCCGCCCCGGAGCGTCCGCCAGCACGAACGGCGCACACTCCAACCCGGGCTCGGCCGGATTCGACCGCAGCCGCACCGGCAGCGGAGACAACCGTTCCCCCACCCGGGTCCCGCCCTGCGGCGACGAGAACGCGGTCCGCCCCTCAAACGCGTCCCGCGCCCCCAACTCCCAGTACAAGTCGGTCATCAAATCAGCGACCGCCGACGGAGGCAGCAGCGTCTCATACCGTCCCGGAGGAAGCTCCACCGTGGTGCGGCCCCACGAGATCCGCCGCTCCAACTCGGCTTCCAACGCCGCCACATCCACATCCGTGAAATCGCGGGTCGCCTGCCCCACCCACGTGGAATGGTGCGGCTCCTCCGACTTGGCGTTGAGGTCCAGCGTCCCCGACGGCTGGTCGTGGCGGAGCCGCAGCCCCGTCGACGTGCCCAAAAACGTGGCGGACATCGTGTGCTGCGCATAGCCGTACAACCGCACACCCGCCTGCGCCGACCGTTCGAACGCCTTTCCCAGCGCTGGAGCGAACTCGGAGAACACGCCGATGTCTGTGACCGGAACCGGCGCATCCCACTCGCTGCCGGAAGCCTCCGCGCTCGCAGGATCCACCAGCGAATACGCTTCCTTGACCGGCGCCGACCCGCGCGCCGCCTCCTCCGAGGCGCGCACCAGGTCCTCCAACTGGTCGTCCCGCAGCCCGCTCTGCGACACCGAGCCGACCCGGACCCCCGCCGCATCTTTCACCAGCGAAATCACCGTGGCCGACCGGCCCCGAGTCACCCCGTTCGTGGTGAGCGAATTCCCTGCCCAGCGCAGGTTCGCCGTGCTCGCCTCGGTCACCAGCACCATGCACTCGTCAGCACGCGACAACTCCAACGCGCGCTCGGTCATCGCCTGCGCGGACAGCGACTGGCTCACGGTTGATCCCTTCGGTTGAGAGTGCACGCTGTTCACGCCCGGGCCTCCTGAGCGGTGTTGAGCACCCGCACCCCCTCAAACAGGGCGCTGGGGCAGCCGTGACTGACCGGAGCAACCTGGCCAGGCTGGCCCTTACCGCAGTTGAACGCCCCACCCAGCACATACGTGTCGGGGCCGCCCAGCATGCGCAGCGAATTCCAAAACTCGGTGGTGGTCGCCTGGTAGGCCACATCCCGAACCTGGTGGGTGATCCGCCCGTCCCGGATCCGGTAGAACCGCTGCCCGGTGAACTGGAAGTTGTACCGCTGCATGTCGATCGACCAGCTCCGGTCACCCACGATGTAGATGCCGTCATCCACCTGGCGGATCAGCTCCCGCGTGTCCGGGCCGCGCGGATCCGGCTGCAGCGACACGTTCGCCATCCGCTGGATCGGCATCGTCGCCGGCGAATCCGCGAACGCGCACCCGTTGGACCGCTCATAGCCCATCAACTGGGAGATCCTCCGGTCCCGCTGGAACCCGGTGAGCACCCCCTCCGTGATCAACGGGAACGACGACGTCGCCACACCTTCGTCGTCGTAGCCGATCGTGGCCAGCCCGTGCTCGGCGGTGCGGTCCCCGGTGACGTTCATGATCTCCGAACCGTAGCGCAGCACCCCGATCTGATCCGGGGTGGCGAACGACGTGCCCGCATACGCGGCCTCATAGCCGAGCGCACGGTCCAGCTCGGTGGCATGCCCGATCGACTCGTGGATCGTCAGCCACAGGTTCGACGGGTCGATCACCAGGTCGTAGACGCCCGGCTCCACACTGGGCGCTTCGACCTTCTCCGCGAGCAGCTGCGGCAGTTCCGCAAGCTCCGCCTCCACCGTCGGCAGGTACTCCAAGCCCTTGCCCACCGGCGGGGAGATGGTCCGCATACTCTCCAACCGGCCCTGCGCGGTCGACATGACCTCCACCACGGGATGCACCCGCACCCGCTGCTGGGTGGTCACCGTCCCGGCAGTGTCCGCATAAAACTTCTGCTCCTTCGCCACGAGCAGGGTCGCGTCCGCGTGGTCCACGCGGGCATCCGCCAACAGCCGCCGACTCCAGTCGGTGAGCTGCTCAACCGTCTCCTGCAGTGGCACCGACCACGGGTCGACCTCATAGGACGACACCCACACCGCATCCGAATAGGTGGGCTCGGGAGCCAACTCCACCCGGTCGCTGTTCAGCACCGACGTGAGTTTCGCAACCTCGACCGCCTGCGCTGCGGTAGCGGCCGCAGCCTCCGGCGTCAGAGTCGTCTCTGCAGCAAACCCCCACGCCCCGTTGTGGACCACGCGGACCGCGAAACCGAGGACGTCGGTCTCCTGGGCGGTTTCCACCACCCCGTCGGACACCACCAGGTGACGGCCGCGGATCCGCTCCAAACGGAAGTCGGCATGGTCAGCGCCGAGGTCGCGGGCGCGCTGCAGCGCCGCGTCGGCGAGAGAACGCAGCGGAAGAGAGAGGAATTCGGAATCAATTTCGCGCACGGTGGAAACGTAACGCGTTCCGCCGTTCCTGTCAGGTGAAGGGAGGTGATTCATTGGCCGCGCCGTACATCCACGTGGACATGGTCCCGGTGTTGCAGGATGTCGTTACTCGTATCAGACGACACGTAGGGACGCCACCCTGCCAGCGCGAACTGGGCGCTCCAGATCTGGTCGTCGAAGATCACCACCGAGACTTCCAACCGTTGTGCGTGCGCCACCAGCCACTGTGCCAGCAGCCAGCCGGCGTGCCGCTGCTCTTCGCTCACCGGGCGGAAGAACACGTCGATCGCCTCCCCCCGGTAGTGGGTCGAGTCCGCGCCGTGCCCGTCACGGACCCCGCCGGGCTCAAAACCGCCAAGACTCAACTCGCCGTGCACGTCCGTCATCTCGGCGAGCAGCGTCTCAGCGCGCGGCGTCAACCCGGACGGGCCCATCTCTTCGGCTGCAAGCTCCGTGGTGGAACCGGAAAAACAGGTGAGCACCGGCCCTGGGCCGTCCGCTGGACCGGTGAGGAGCGCATCCACCAGCTGCGGGTCCACTTCCACGTCTGCGGGAGGCTCTTCACCGCGGGCCTGCAACGCGGCCGCCGTGGTCGCAGCCATCGCCTGCTGCCGCTCCACCCCCACCTGCTCCCCGGCGACCTCCACCACACACTCGGACCCCCACAGCGCGGTAAGCCCTGTTCCGACAGCCCGCCCCAGCAGTCCTGCCGTCGCGACCGCGCACACCACCACGACGGCCACGATCGCCGCGGCCACAATCCACCACCAGCGCGTCCTCCTGCGGCGGCGCGGGGGCGCGCTCACCACGCCCCCCACAGCACGAAAACCCCGCCCGCCAACAGCGTGACCCCCCACACCCGGTCCATCGTCACCCAGCGCAGCCGCATCGCGTACACACCGAAAAACTCGTAGACGAGAAGCGCAGCCAGCCCGGTAGCGGCCAGCATCGCTAGCGTGTGCACTCCCGTCGCCGCCAATCCCAGCAGCGTCGCATCCCACAAGTCAACGTGGCCCGTGCTCGCCGCCGCCCCCGCATCCGCTGTCTCCACCACCGCTGTGCCGTGGTGGCCGTGGCCAGCGTGCACGTGGCTGTGCTCCACCTGCCCCGCCAAAACCGGCAACAGCATCAGTCCTGAGCCGTGCGCGCACGCCATCACAAACGACGCGACCGCCAACTGCCACGACGACAGGTTCGCAGGATGCTGGTGACCCCGGTGCAGCGGGCCCAGCAGAAACCACACGCCCGCCACCACCAGAATGGCCGCCCCAGCCACAGAGAACACGGTGGACGTCGTCATCGCCCCCGTCACCGTGACCGCGACCGCCACCAGCGCCACTGATGCGGCATGCCCCAACGCCAGCAGCGGCAGCGCGCTCACCACCGCGGAGCGGCGACGCTCCTGCAACCCGCGGGAAACCGCCAACAACCAGCCCATCCCAGGATGAAACCCGTGGAAAATGCCCAACACAATCAGCACCCACAGTTGATTGGCGGTCATGAGCCACGACTCCGTCCCGCATACCCGTCGCCCCCCGCATCATCACACGGGACCGCGGCCGTGGCAACGGTCCGCAAAGAAGACCGTGCACAGCGCAACGCGGGGTGCGCACCATGGTGCGCACCCCGCGTCCCACAACCTGCGGCGACTCTGGAGGCGTCAGATCAGGCCCTGAGCGAGCATCGCCTCAGCGACGATCTCGAAAGCAGCGATGTTGGCACCTGCCACATAGTCGCCGGGCCGCCCATAGCGTTCCGCCGTCTCATAGCAGGTGTCGTGGATGTGGCGCATGATTTCCGCGAGCCGCTTCTCGGTGTACTCGAACGACCACGAGTCGCGGGACGCGTTCTGCTGCATCTCCAACGCGCTCGTCGCCACCCCGCCCGCGTTCGCGGCCTTGCCCGGCGCGAACGCTACGCCCGCCTCCGCGAACACCCGGATCCCCTCCGGGGTCGTGGGCATGTTCGCGCCCTCCGCCACCGCGCCCACCCCGTTGCGCACCAGGGTGATAGCGTCGCGGCCGGTCAGCTCGTTCTGCGTCGCGCACGGCAGCGCGATGTCGCAGGGCACCTCCCACACGCTGGACGACGACGAGTCGATGTAGCGGACGTGGGAGCCGCGCCGCTTGGCGTAGTCGGACACCCGGCCGCGTTCGACCTCCTTGACCTGCTTGAGCAGCTCCAGGTCGATCCCCTTCTCGTCCACCACGTAGCCGTTGGAGTCCGAGCAGGTCACCACATGCGCGCCGAGCTGCTGGGCCTTCTCGATCGCGTAGATCGCCACATTGCCCGAACCCGACACCGAGACCCGCTTGCCTTCCAGCGAGTCGCCGCGGGCCCGCAGCATCTCCGCAGTGAAGAGCACACAGCCGTACCCGGTGGCCTCACGACGCACCTGGGAACCGCCCCAACTGAGGCCCTTACCGGTGAACACGCCCGACTCGTAGCGGTTGGTGATCCGCTTGTACTGGCCGAACAGGTAGCCGATCTCACGCTGGCCCACGCCGATGTCACCGGCAGGCACGTCCGTGTGCTCACCCAGGTGCCGGTACAGCTCCGTCATGAACGACTGGCAGAACCGCATGATCTCGGCGTCGGAACGGCCCTTCGGGTCGAAGTCGCTGCCGCCTTTCGCACCGCCGATCGGCAATCCGGTCAGCGAGTTCTTGAAGATCTGCTCGAACCCGAGGAACTTGATGATGCTCAGGTTCACCGACGGGTGGAACCGCAGCCCGCCCTTGTAAGGTCCCAAAGAGCTGCTGAACTCCACCCGGAAACCCCGGTTGACGTGGATCTCACCGGAGTCGTCCATCCAGGGCACCCGGAAGATCAGCTGGCGCTCCGGCTCACAGAGCCGCTCGATGATCTTGGCGTGGCTGATGTCAGGGTTCTTGGCCACCACGGGGCCGAGGCACTCCAGGACTTCGCGAACAGCCTGGTGGAACTCGACCTCCCCCGGGTTACGCCGCAGGATTTCCTCGTAGATCGGGGACAGTTTCTCATCGAGATTCGCCGACATGGTCGCCTCCGGTTCGGGGCGCACCTCGCAGGCACACCCCGGCTCGGGGCGTGCCGGGAGGAAGCACCGGTTGTGGCCGTATGGGGTTGCATCACGGGCGCCCCGTTGAGCCCGTACCCCGTTCGCTGATCATAGACGCCGTGGCTACCGCCATGGTCCGGCAGGGCCGGTCGTCATGCATCTTAAGGGCACAATTCGTCGAGCGCGGTCGCCTCCTCTCCCACCTGCCGGCCCGGGGAATGCGGGGTGGGTTCCGGCTGCTCAGCGGGTGTTTCACCGGTATCTGCCGCAGAAGACTCCGGGGAAAGCCCCACATCCGGGGCAGCATCCTCGCCGGAGGCAGCAGGCAGCGGTGTGTCGTATACCGCATGGTGCACCAGGGAGCGAATGTGCTCCCAGTCCGGGTAGGCGGTGTTCACCTGCGGCGGGGAAAGCTGCAGGGTCTCCATGTCCGCCTTGGCGACCTTTTCCGCCAACTCCACGAAGTGGGGGAGCTTCGGCTGGGGGATGTCGGTCCGCAGCGTGCTTTTCGCCGCCGAGGCCAGCGACCGGAAACTCGTGAGGATCGTCGCCGGATCAGCCTGTTCCGCCACGTACTTGATCAGACAGCCCTGGCGGCCCATGCGCGAATAGTCGTCGCTGTTGACCCGTGTCCGGCCGTACCACAGCGCTTTACGGCCATCAAGGAGCTGCCAGCCCGCGTCAATGTACTCGCCGCGCTGCCCGTAGGGGAGCGGCTCCTCCAAATAGACCCGGATGCCGCCGATCGCGTCGATGATGTCCTCAAACCCCTGCATGTCGACCAGCGCGTAGTAGTCGATGTCCAAGCTGATTGCGAAACCGATCACTTTTTTGAGCGTGTCCGCTCCCGGGTCGGTGGCATACGGGTTGATCGCCAGCGCGGGCTCGTCGACCACCGTCTGGTAGACCTCGTTGAGCAGGTTGTCGAACCCGTACGGCGCAGGGTAGCGCTCTGCCAGCGCCGTCCCCTCCGGGAACGGCACGTTCTCCAGGTTGCGGGGCAGCCCGATGAGCACGACGTCACCGGTCTCCACGTCGATGCTGGCCACGATCATGGTGTCGGTGCGCATCCCGTACCGGTTCTTGCCCGCGTCACCGCCCAACAGCAGCACGTTGACCCGGTCCTGGCCGTTCCACGGGTCTGCGTCGTCGTGCGGCTCACTCCCCGCCGACTCGAACAGTGTCGTGGACACGTCATAGGCGGTGTAGGAGACGTAGCCGACTGCGGCCGCAGGTGAAGCCACTGCCACGCACAGCACGGTGACCACCGCGCCCGCGACGAGCCGGCGGCCGAACGTGCGGGACTCGGGCCGCGTGATCACGTAGGAGTGGACCACCACGGTCATCCACAGCACCGCCACCACGAACGCGGTCACACCCATCAGCAGCAGCCAATGGTTCTGCGTGGCCAATGTGGCGCTCAGCACGAGGTTGCCGCTCACCACCAGGCCACCACCGACCAGGGCCGCGATGAACAGCAGATAGCAGGTGAGAATGACGGCCCCGGCCCAGCGCCGTCCCATGCGTACATGGGCTATTCCAGGAAGCACTGCGGACGCCGCAGTCCACAGCAGCGCTTGCGTCATGCTCATTGGGCGACCGGGGGCGGGGGTCGACCGCCGTCTTCTGCCCATGGGGTCCGTTCCCTTTCTGCTGTCTTCCTAGGCGCCCGGGCGGTGGCGGGGTCGGGAGACCGCGGCCATGGTCTCCCACAACCGCAGGGGCGCGCTGTCGTGCCCACACCAGTGTCGCGCTTCACAGGAGTCGCTAAGACCGTACTCCCGTGAAGGGAGTGTCCACCGGCGGAGTGATTTGTCCTGATATCTGGATGCTATGTCTGTTTCCTGGGGATTATCTGGCCGAAGTCAGCCCCATTTTCTTCCGCGATCGGTAGTTAACAGCCTCAGTAGCTGCCATGATCAGGCCGCAGGAGGGGGCGACGCCCGGGGGGGACAGGGGCGTCGTCAAAGAGCAACGAAAGGCACTACTTATCGTGCTCGATGCGGTCGACGCAGCGCTGGTACGAGCGCTGCAGGGGGACGGAAGAGCAACGTACCAGGCACTAGCAGACCAGGTGGGACTGTCACGCACGGCAGTCCGCGCCCGCGTCAAGCACCTCATCTCCACCGGAGCCATCCGGATTGTCGGGGTGCTGCACGCTGGCGTCATGGGAATGGAGGTGTTCGGACACATTTCACTTCGTGTTTGCGGACCAGTACGACCAGTCGTCGACGAACTCACCCGGCGCGAAGCCGTCGTCTTCGTCGCACAAACCGCGGGACGCTTTCCTGTCGTCGCCCACGTACGGGTCCGCGACGACGCCGCACTCTCCGCGGAACTCACCCACCTCCGCGCCATCCCCGGCGTCGTCGAAGCTGAAGTCTTCCGCGGCGACCAGATCACCAAAGACGAATACTCCAGCGTCCGGCCTCTGCGGAACATCTCCATCGACCCGCTGGACTGGCGGCTTGTCCGCTGCCTCCAAGCTAACGGACGAGCCTCCTACGCGGACCTCGCCCGCACCGTGGGCCTCTCCCAGGCAGCAGCGCGCGCCCGAGTCGTCCGGCTGCTCGACGCAGGTGTCATCCACGTCACCGCGCTCATCGAAGCTTCCGCTGTCGGCGTCACCGAACGGCTCGGCTTCGGTCTGCGGTGCCGCGGCGACGCATCCGCCCTCGCCGACAACCTCGCCTCCCTGCCCGGAATATCGTTCGCCGCCACAGGGTTCGGCAGCTACGACATCGTCGGCGGAGTCACCGCAACAGACCGGCGCACCATCGTCGACACTCTGGAAACGATCCGCCGCGCCCCCGAGGTCAGCTACACCGAAACCTGGGACTACCTTGCCGTCGCTAAAGAACGGCAGCGTATCGACGGCCACTCCTACACCACAATCCCGCACCCCCGCGGCGGGTGAACCGCGCCGTGCGGCGCCGCCACACCACGCCCAAGCCCAAAGCCCGCGCTCTGACCGTGGCGCCGCAGCTCACCCTGCCGCACCAGCCTCCAGCCGCCCCGCTCCGGCGCGGGCTCACCAGGCCGCGGCCCGGCTGGTGCACTCGGGGGAACACGATCCGACCCGGAAAAAGACACAAGGCGGCCCGCGGAACACCACCGCGCACCCCACCTGCGCGCCCGGAACCAGGGCACGCCCCCGCGGGAGGGCACGACAGTGCGGAGTGTTGCAGGCGACATCCCGGCCCCTGCGGGCCGCCGTCAACACTCGGTCGTCGCGAAACCGCCGCGAAAAGCCATAGCGGAAAAAGGGGGGAACAGGGGGAGGGAGATCACACAGCGCAGGCCACTGGCCGGGGCTACGACGACGCAGCAGCCTGGTTGACCAAGTCATCCAGGTAGCAGGCGGCCTCGCGGAGCGCACGCTCCGTGTCACCCGCCCGGATAGCCTCGGCCAGCCGCTGGTGGTCTGAGGCCGGCTCCTCCGTGGCCGTTTCCGGAGTCTCCTCGTACACCATGTGCGCGATGCTGCCGTAGACCGCCTGGGCGATGTCGTCGTACAGCTCGATGAGCAGCGAGTTGTGGGTCGCCGCCACCACCGCCTTGTGGAACGCGAAATCCGCTTCCACAAACGCCTGCATGTCACGGGCGTGCCAGGCGGACGTCCGTTCGCCGAGCGCACGGTCAATCGTGTCGAGGTCCTCCTCGGTGTGGCGGACTGCCGCCAGCCGGGCCGCCTCCAACTCCAAGGCCCGACGCACCTCGAAGTTCTCCCGCAACTCGGAACGCTTCAACCGGCGCCGCAGGGCGCCACCCAGTTCGCTCGACGAGCGAACAAAAGTGCCCGCCCCTTGGCGGATCTCCAACAGGCCGGTGTGGGCCAGCGCCCGCACCGCTTCACGTACCGTGTTACGACCGACCTCCAGCTGATCCGACAGTTCGGCCTCGGTAGGGATGCGGTCGCCGATTGACCACTCGCCCGAGTCGATCTGAGCTTTCAACTGGGTAATGACCTGGTCAACAAGTCCAGTGCGACGTGTTGAGGCGAGGGGCACGCTCTACCTCCTAGGGGATGTTCGTTACCTCCGGAGCTTAGACCAAGTCTCTCGCGGGAGAGTGGCTCTTGGCGACCGGTACGTTACCCTCGAGGGGATATCCGGTCATCCCACCAATCCAGGGAAGCTGTGGCACCACACCCGACGCCGACCCGCCGCGCCCGCTGGCACCTGGCCGCAGGAATCGTCCTCGCCGCCCTCAACCTGCGCACCGCCATCACCAGCATCGGCCCGCTGCTCACCGAAATCACCACCGACCTGCACCTGACCCCGGTCACCACCGGGCTGCTCACCACCCTGCCCGTCCTCTGCTTCGCCGGCTTCGGCGCCCTCACCCCCGCCCTGCAGCGCCGCTGGGGCGACCACCACGTCCTCCTCGCCGCCCTCGCCGCACTCACCCTCGGCCTCGCCAGCCGCGCCCTCGTCACCGACCCGTGGCTGTTCCTCGCCCTCAGCACCCTCGCCCTCGCCGGCGGCGCCGTCGGCAACGTCCTCCTCCCCACCCTCGTCAAACAGCACTTCCCCCACCGCGTAGGCCTGCTCACCGCCGCCTACACCACCGCTATGGCCCTCGGCACCACCCTCGCCGCTGCCGCCACCGTCCCCCTCGCCACCGCCTTCCACGGCAACTGGCGGCCCGCACTCGCCAGCTACGCCCTGCTCGGCCTAGTCGCCACCATCCCCTGGGCACTGGCCTTGCGTAACGAACCCCGACGCCACCCCGGCGACCAGCCGATCAGCATCCGCACTGTCCTCACCACTGCCCTCGGCTGGCAAAGCACCCTGTTCTTCGCGACCCAGTCCGCCATCGCCTACATCATGTTCGGCTGGTTCGCCCACTTCCTCCGCGACCACGGCATGCCCGCCCCGCACGCCGGACTCGTCCTCTCCTACCTGACCGCGCTCGCGATCCCCACCTCACTCGCCGTCCCCGCCGTCGTCGCCCGCATGCGCAACCCCGTCCTCCTCATCGCCCTCTTCGTCACCTGCTACCTGGTCGGCTTTGCCGGACTCCTCACCGCTCCCGTCACCGGCGCCTGGCTGTGGGCCACCCTCATCGGCATCGGCATGTCCTCCTTCCCCCTCGCCCTCACCTTCTTCGGGCTCCGCGCCCGCAGCCCTCACGGCACCGCAGCCCTCTCCGCCGCCACCCAAGGCGTCGGCTACCTGCTCGCCGGAACCGGGCCGTTCCTCTTCGGCCTCCTCCGCGACCTCAGCGGAGACTGGCGGCTGTCCATTGGCCTGCTCGTCGCCCTCACCTTCGCCCACCGCGGCTGCGGCATCCCGCTCAGCCCGCCCCCCCACATCCCAGACCCCGTTTGGCCCCGCCCAATCGCCCCCCGACCCGGCCCCCCCTGCCCGCTCACCCCCCCCGGCACCCCCCCCACCCGGCCGAGGCATAACACCTCCTCCTATTACACATCCGCCCCTCCCCCGCA
>NZ_PITY01000004.1:0-13741 GCF_017577275.1 Thermobifida sp. | reverse complement strand
GGGGTGATCGAGTTCGACGGCGCGGCCTTCTTCCGGCGCAACCGCCCCGGCCCGCGCGTGGACCTGCCGGCGAGGCGGCGGGGAGTGGGGTACGTGATGCAGGACTACGCGCTCTTCCCGCACATGACCGTGCTGGAGAACGTGATGTTCCCGCTCCGCGGCGCGCCGGACCGGGAGGCCCGCGCGCTGGCGCTCCTCGAGCGCGTCTCCGTCGCGCACCTCGCCCACGAACGGCCCGGCTCCCTCTCCGGCGGACAGCAGCAGCGGGTCGTGATCGCGCGGGCGCTCGCCGCGAACGGCGGGCTCCTCCTCCTCGACGAGCCCTTCGCCGCGCTGGACGGCCCGATCCGCGAACGCCTTCAGGCCGATCTGCGCACCCTCCAGCGCGAGCTCCGGCTGGTCATGATCCTGGTCACGCACCGGCTGGAGGACGCGTTCGCGCTCGGGGACCGGATCGCGGTCCTCCGCGCCGGCCGCCTGGAGCAGGTCGGGCCCATCGAGGACGTGGTCCGCCGCCCGGCCACGCGAGGGGTGGCCGAGATCATGGGGATCCGCAACCTGCTCCGCGCCCACCGCATCCTCGACCTGCCCGGAGCCCGCCGCTGGGCCGAGCTCGGCGCCCGCCTGCCCCGCTACCGCATCGCTCCCACCGGCGAACTCGCCGAATGGGCGACCCCAGCCGGCCCCCTCGACCAGACCGACCGCCACACCCACCGCCACGCCTCCCACCTCTTCCCGTTCTGGTACGAAGGCGACCCCGCCTTCGCCGACCCGACGCTGCGCGCCGCCGCCGTCCGCGCCATCCGCGCCCGCCTCGCCTGGTGGCGCTCCGCAGCGTCCGACGAGATGGCGTTCGGACTCGTCCAACTCGGCCTTGCCGCCGCCAACCTGGGCCTGGCCACCGAGGCCGCCACCACGCTGGAACTCATGGCCACCCGCTACTGGCGGCCCACCCTGGTCTCCACCCACAACAGGGGAGCGCTGTTCAACACCGACATCTGCGGCGGCTTCCCCGCGGTCGTGGCCGCCATGCTGCTGCGCTCCCGCGAAGGCCGCTGCGACCTGCTCCCCGCGCTTCCCCCAGCCTGGCCTGAAGGGGAAGCCCGCGGACTGTGCGGCCGCGGCGGCGTGCTCGTCGACCACCTGGAATGGACCCCCACCCGGATGCGCGCCCGCCTGCGCGCCCGCCACACCACCCGAGTACGCATCGGACTCCCCGACGGCGCCACCCGGGTCGTCACCCTGGACCCGGACCAGGCAGTGGACGTGACCGCACCCCTCACCCTGCACCAGTGACCAGAACCGGCTCCCCGGCCCGGGGAGCCGCGCCCACACCCGCCCAGCCCAGACAGCACGACGTGGCACACGCCGAGGAACCGCCTTGGCCCGCAGCGACCCTCCCGCACACCTATCGGTGCGTGGTCTCCTTCATACGGAGCGTTGATTTTTGTTCGTTTTGAAGCCAAACTAATCGAGAGTGACGTCCGTGCCCTCGCAAGGAGCCCGCATGCTCTACCGGCCCCCCATGGTCCCCCACGAGCGCTTCGTCGCCGACCCACCGGAACTGCCCGTCCCCGCACCCGGGCACAGCAGTCCCGGCACCGTCACCCGAGCCGACCTCCTCGACATCACCGACCAGGGAATCCACCTCAAGGCCGCCACCACCACGGGCGAAACCCTCACCGCCAGCATCACCGCCTCCGCACCCGGCGTCATCCGCGTCCGCCTCAGCGCCCAACCCGACGCCGCCCCCCGCGCAACACGCGCCCTCACCATGGTCCACCCCCACCCCGACGCCACCGCCGACGTCACCATCAACGACGACCACATCGTCATCGCTAGCGGACCACTCCACGCCCACCTCACCCTCGACCCCTGGCACCTGCGCTTCACCGACGACACCGGCCGCCTCCTCACCGAACAAGACCGCGGCCACGTCGACATCAGCGGACGCTGCCGCACCCTCCCCTTCGGCCGCAGCACCGTCGACGGCGTCACCGCCTACCACGACTCCTTCACCCTCGCCAGCGACGAACGCCTCGGCGGCCTCGGAGAACGCTTCACCCCCTTCGACCTGCGCGGCCGCCGCGTCCGCATGTGGAACTTCGACGCCTTCGGCGCCGAATCCGACCGCGCCTACAAAAACGTTCCGCTCTACATCTCCAGCCGCGGCTACGGCCTCCTCCTCCACACCGGCAGCCCCGCCGAATTCGACATGGGACAGTCCACGCACAGCAGCGTGCAACTCCTCGTCCCCGACGACATCCTCGACTACCACGTCATCGCCGGCCCCAGCCCACGCGACATCCTCGACCGCTACAACCAGCTCACCTGCCGCCCCGCCCTACCCCCCAAATGGGCGTTCGGCACCTGGATCTCCTCCGGATTCATCCACGACACCCAACAGCGGGTCATGGAACGCGCCCGCACCATCCGCGAACGCGGCATCCCCTGCGACGTCCTCCACCTCGACTGCTACTGGCAAGCCGAAGGACACTGGTCCGACCTGGACTGGGACCGCAACGCCTTCCCCAACCCCGAACAGATGCTCGCCGACCTCGCCGACCTCGGCTTCCGCGTCTGCCTGTGGATCAACCCCTACATCTCCCACCTCAGCCCCCACTTCGAAAAAGCCGCCAAACACGGCTACTTCCTCCGCCGCACCACCGGCGAGGTCTACCTCGCCGACGCCTGGCACGGCTCCCACCCGCCCGTCGGCATCGTCGACTTCACCAACCCTGAAGCCACCGAGTGGTACACCGCCCGGCTCCGCACCCTCCTGCAGCAAGGCGTCGCCGTCTTCAAAACCGACTTCGGGGAAGGCGTCCCCGCCGACGCCGTCGCCGCCAACGGCATGACCGGCACCGACCTGCACAACGTCTACACCCTGCTGTTCAACGACGCCGTCGCCCAAGTCACCCGCGACGTCAAGGGATACGACCTGGTCTGGGCCCGCTCCTCCTACCTCGGCGGGCAACGCCACTCCGCCCAATGGAGCGGCGACAGCCAATGCACCTTCCCCGCCATGGCCGCCACCCTGCGCGGCGGACTCAGCCACGGACTCAGCGGCGTCCCCTTCTGGAGCCACGACGCCGGAGGATTCAACGGCACCCCCGACACCGTCCTCTACGCCCGCTGGGCCCAATTCGGCGCGTTCTCCCCCCTCGTCCGCTTCCACGGCACCACCACCCGAGAACCCTGGCGGTTCGCCCCCGAAGCAGAAGACGCCGCCCGCGAAGCCCTCCACCTGCGCTACCGGCTCATGCCCTACCTGTACTCGGCCGCCGCCGTCGCCGCACGCACCGGAACACCGCTCATGCGCGCCCTGTGCGTCGACTACCCGGACGACCCGCTGGCCTGGCAGGCCGAACTGGAATACCTCCTCGGCCCTGACCTGCTCGTCGCCCCCGTCTGCGGGCCGGAAGGCATCCGCAACGTCTACCTGCCGCCCGGCCACTGGGTCGACTACTGGAGCGGACGCCTCCACGACGGCGGCCGCACCGTGAAACTCCACAGCCCGCTCAACCGCTTCCCGCTCTTCGTGCGGTTGGGCGCCCTCATCCCGGTAGTGGAAGCAACCACCACCATCCCCGACGGCCCATTCCCCCCGATCACCCTCGTCAGTTGGGGCGGTCAGGGGCGGCGCACCGTCCTCACCGACGTCGACGGCGACACCGTCGTCACCGCCGTCCGCGAAGGCGACACCCTCCGCGTCACCGTGGACGGCCCGGCCCCCATCACCGGTGTCGACATCGTTCCCGTCCACGGGCTCACCCCGCCCACACACGTGGAACTGCACCGGTAACAGGGCCACCACCCCTCCGCCCGGGACCGCCCCGGGCAGGCTCCACTCCCACATCAGGAGCATGACGTGACAGCAACAGCACAGCGAACACCACCCCCGCCCACCCCCCGCAGACGCGGCATCATCGCCCGTGCACTCACCTGCATCGCGGCCGCCGCAACCGTGGCCGCAGTCGGCCTCGTCCACTCCGCTGCCGCCCCCGCCTCCGCCACCACCGGCTACACCTGGCGCAACGTCGAAATCGTCGGCGGCGGCTTCGTCCCCGGCATCGTCTTCAACCAGAGCGAACCGGACCTGATCTACGCGCGCACCGACATCGGCGGCGCCTACCGGTGGGACCCCGCCACCGAACGGTGGATCCCCCTGCTCGACCACGTCGGCTGGGACGACTGGGGACACAGCGGCGTCGTCAGCATCGCTACCGACCCGGTCGACCCCGACCGCGTGTATGCGGCCGTCGGCACTTACACCAACGACTGGGACCCCAACAACGGCGCGATCAAACGCTCCACCGACCGCGGAGAAACCTGGGAAACCACTGAACTACCGTTCAAACTCGGCGGCAACATGCCCGGCCGCGGCATGGGGGAGCGGCTCGCCATCGACCCCAACGACAACAGCGTGCTCTACCTGGGCGCACCCAGCGGCCACGGCCTGTGGAAGAGCACCGACTACGGCAAGACCTGGCAGAAAGTCACCAGCTTCCCCAACCCCGGAAACTACGTCGCCGACCCCTCCGACGTCGGCGGATACCTGGGAGACAACCAGGGCGTCGTCTGGGTCGTCTTCGACCCCACCAGCTCCTCGCCCGGCCACGTCACCAAAGACATCTACGTCGGGGTGGCCGACAAGCAGAACACCGTCTACCGCTCCACCGACGGCGGCCAGACCTGGGAGCGCATCCCCGGACAGCCCACCGGCTTCCTCGCGCAAAAAGGCGTCTTCGACCACGTCAACGGACTGCTCTACATCGCCACCAGCGACACCGGCGGCCCTTACGACGGATCCGACGGTGAAGTGTGGCGCTACGACACCACGACCGGCACCTGGACCGACATCACCCCCGCCGATCCCGACGGCTTCGAATACGGTTTCAGCGGCCTGACCATTGACCGGCAGAACCCGGACACGATCATGGTGGTCAGCCAGATCCTGTGGTGGCCCGACATCCAAATCTGGCGTTCCACCGACCGCGGAGAAACCTGGAGCCGCATCTGGGAGTTCAGCGGATACCCCGACCGCACCCTGCGCTACAACCACGACATCTCCGCGGCCCCGTGGCTGGACTTCAACCGGCAGGACAACCCGCCCGAAGTCAGCCCCAAGCTCGGTTGGATGACCCAGGCCTTCGAAATCGACCCGTTCAACTCCGACCGCATGCTGTACGGCACCGGAGCCACCATCTACGGCAGCGACAACCTCACCAACTGGGACGAAGGCAAGAAGATCGACATCAAGGTCCGCGCTCAAGGTATTGAAGAAACCGCGGTCCAGGACCTCATCGCCCCGCCCGGCGACACCGAACTGGTCTCCGCCCTCGGCGACATCGGCGGTTTCGTCCACGACGACATCACCGTCGTCCCCGACGCCATGTTCGACTCGCCCTTCCACGGCAACACCCGCAGCATCGACTTCGCAGAACTCAACCCGAGCGTCATGGCCCGGGTAGGGGAAGCGGTCGACGGGGAAGTCGACTCCCACATCGGCATCTCCACCAGCGGCGGATCACGCTGGTGGGCCGGACAGGAACCCTCCGGAGTCACCGGCGCTGGCACCGTCGCGGTCAACGCCGACGGGTCGCGCATCGTGTGGAGCCCCGACGGCACTGGCGTGCACTACTCCACCACCCTCGGCTCTTCGTGGACCCCGTCCCAGGGAGTCCCCGCCGGGGCCCGCGTGGAAGCCGACCGGGTCAACCCGGACAAGTTCTACGCCTTCGCCAACGGCACGTTCTACACCAGCACCGACGGCGGTGCCACCTTCACGAAATCCTCCGCCGCCGGCCTGCCCACGAAGGGCAACATCCGTTTTGCGGCCGTCCCCGGCCACGAAGGCGACATCTGGCTGGCAGGCGGGGAAACCAACAGCACCTACGGCATGTGGCGCTCCACCGACTCCGGGGCCACCTTCACCCGGATCACCGCCGTGGACGAAGGCGACGTCGTCGGATTCGGCAAACCCGCCCCCGGCCGCAGCTACCCCGCTGTCTACACCTCGTCGAAGATCAACGGGGTGCGCGGCATCTTCCGCTCCGACGACGCAGGCACGACCTGGGTCCGGATCAACGACGATCAGCACCAGTGGGCCTGGACCGGTGCGGCCATCACCGGCGACCCCGACGTCTACGGCCGCGTCTACATCGGCACCAACGGCCGCGGCGTCATCGTCGGCGACCTGGACGGGCCGCCACCGCAGCCCACCGAGGAGCCGACAGAAGAACCCTCCACCCCGCCCACGGAAGAACCCACCGAGGAGCCCACGGAGGAACCGTCCACTCCGCCAACGGAGGAGCCGCCCGGTGACGCCGCCTGCGCTGTCTCCTACCAGGTCCTCAACGAGTGGGGCGGCGGCTTCCAAGGCGAGGTGACCATCACCAACACCGGCGACACGCCGATCAACGGCTGGGAGCTGACGTGGACCTTCCCCGACAACCAGCAGATCACCCAGGCATGGAACACCCAGCTCACCCACTCGGGAGCCAAGGTGACCGCCCGCGACGCGGGATGGAACAGCACCATCGCCCCCGGCGGCACTGCGAGCTTCGGATTCCTCGGCTCGCCTGCCCCCGGCAGCAAGCCGACCGAGTTCACCCTCAACGGGACCCCGTGTTCGGCAGCCGGCTAGGTCAGCCCTGAGACCAGCGGCCCGGACGCCACACCGTGGAAACCCCGGTTGCGCAGTCCCCGCCTGGCGCCACCACGGCAGCGCCCGGGCCGCTGCCGACCGGGCGCGCGACACCACTAGTCGAGCACCCGGTTATTGCAAAGCCCTCGTGCCCCGTCCGCACGAGGGCTTTTTCCGCACTCGGGCCTCCTGCAGGGCATCCCATACCCGAAGGCTTCACCCGGGCACCCGCCCGGCCAGGACTGTGTGCCCCCTGCCTCCGGCACACACAAGAACGAACCAGGACACAGCCCTTAGCCATGCGGAAACCCGCGGCATCTGAGCTCGGCCCACACCCCGCCAGCCTCACCCAAACAGGGAAGCGGCCGCGCGGCCCCAGCGGACGGCCTTCCGACCTACGGCAGGGGAGGGAAGAGCCTACGCAAGGCCTCCGAATACCAACCACCAGCAGACCACTCCAGGCCGGGCCGCTCGCACCACGCACCACCGGCGGCCAGAGGAGACACCCGCGACGAGAAAGGCCGGAGAACCCGGCACGCCCCCACCAAACCAGTAAAAAAGACTCGCACGGCGCCCGCCGAGTCCAGTCACACACAAACATGAGGCCGTGCCCGCAGCCCCGAAGACGAGCACGGCCTGTCTCTCACCCCTTCACCGCGCCGATGATCACACCCTTGGTGAAATGGCGCTGCACAAACGGGTACAGCACCAGCACCGGCACCAGCGCGATCACCACAATCGCCATCTGCAAGGCGAGACTCGGCGGCAGGGTGCTCGCCGTCTGGGAGGCGTCCGCCAACGCACCCACGCTAATGTTCTGCCCCTGCTGCACGTACTGGCGCAACACCAGTTGCAGCGGCCACTTAGCGTTGTCGTTGATGTAGAGGATCGCGTTGAAGAACGCGTTCCAGTAGCCGACCGCGTAAAACAGTCCGACCACCGCCACCACACCCTTGGACATGGGGAGCACCAGCCGGGTGAGGATCGTCCACTCGCTGGCCCCGTCCACCCGGGCGCTGTCCGCGATCTCGCTCGGCAAGTTCATGAAGAACGCGCGCATCACCACTAGGTTGAACGCGTTGATCGCAGTCGGCAGGATGAGCGCCCAGTAGCTGTCGATCAACCCCAAAGAGCTGACCAGCAGATAACTGGGGATCATGCCCGGGCTGAACAGGAACGTCAGCAAAACCAGGAACAGCAACGGCCGGTGCAGCAGCGACCCGGGCCGCGACAACCCGTAGGCGGCCAGGATCGTCGCGCTCAAACTGATCGCGGTCCCGACCACGGTCACCCCTACACTGACCGCCACCGCCCGCGTCACCACGCCGCCCGCGAACAGCTCCGCATAGGCGGCTAAGGAAAACCCGCGGGGGATCACCACCAGGCCGCCCGCCTCGTTGATCGCCGAAGCAGGCGAAAAACTGGTCAACACCACCACATAGATGGGGAACAGCACCGCTAAGGCAATCCCGGTAAGCACCAGCGCCTTAGCGATCCGCTCCACCAGGGAAGGGGTCTCAGCCCACACCGGGCGCTGCCGTGTCAGTGTCGTCATGATGTCCGCCGGTAGATTCCGTTCTCACCCAGCATGTGGGCGACCTTGTTCGCCACCAAGATCAGCACCAGGCCGACAACGCCTTTGACCAGGCCCGCAGCCGCGCCGTAGCTCCACTCACCCACCGCCAGGGTCTGCCAGTAGATGAACGTGTCGAGCACCTCCGCGGCCTGCTGCCCCACCGCGTCACGCTGCAAGAAGAACTGTTCGAACCCCACGTTGAGGGCGTCCCCAAGCCGCAAGATGAGCAGGAGCACAATGACCGGGCGCAGCCCCGGCAGGGTGATGTGCCACAACCGCCGCCACCGGCTCGCCCCGTCCACGGCCGCAGCCTCATACAGGTTCTGGTCGATCGCGGCTAGCGCGGCGAGGAACACGATCATCCCCCAGCCCGCGTCCTTCCACACCACCTCAGCGGTGACCAGCAGCAGGAACGTGTCCGGGTTGGTCATAATGTCCAACCCTTCATAGCCGTGCTGCCGCAGCATCTGCGAAATCAGCCCGGCACCGCCGATGATCTGCTGGAACAGTGTGATGACCAGCACCCAGGAGAAGAAGTGCGGCATGTACACCACGGTCTGCAGCAGCATGCGGATCCGCGGGGAGAGCACACTGTCCAACAGGATCGCCAACGCGATCGGCACGGGAAAGTAGAACACCAACTGGAACGCGGTGATGGTGAGCGTGTTCAGGGTCGCGTCCCAAAACGCCGGGTCGGTCAGCAGCCAGTAGAAGTTGTCGAAACCGACAAAAGGACTGTCCCAGATCCCCCGGTAAGGGGAGTAGTCCTGAAACGCGATGATGTTGCCCAGCGTCGGGATGTAGTGGAAGACCAGCAGCAGCCCCAACGCGGGCACGGTCATCAACAGCAACTGCCAGTCCTGGCGCAACCGGGCCCGGAGCGGTTTAGCGGCAGGACGGTGCTTCGTCTTCCGGCTGTCCCGCGGGGTGCGCGCGGCCCCCTGAGGCGCTGCTGCAGTATCGGGGGCAGCCGCGCGCACCGCAGAGCGGGGCCGGAGCATCCGGTCAAGCACGGCCGTGCTCGGCGAGGACGTCGCCGTAGAAGTCGCGTGCCGCATCACCGCCGTCCCGCCGCCACTGGGCGACGACCTCGCTGAGCTCACTCACCTCGCGGCGGCCCCGCAGAATGTCCGTGATCTTGTCTTCCGTGGGCTGCTCAGCACTGACATACGCCGACGGCCGCTGGATCCGGATCCCCTCGAACGGGTTCTCCTCGGTGTACTGCGCGGCCTCGTTGAACCAGGCAGTGAAAGACTCCACGTAGTCCGGGTACTCGCTTTCCGCGATCGCGTTGTTGCGGCCGCTGATGAACAGGTAGCCGTTGGACACTTCTTTCTGCCCGAGCTCGGTCAGCTCGGGGGCACCGTCGTCGTTCAGCTCGTAGTGCCGCCCCTCCTCGCCGTAGCGGTACACCATGTACTCGACCGTGCCGAACGGGGCCGCACAGTAGTTGAGCACCGCGAGGATCTCGGTCACCTTCTCCTCGCCCAAGCCCTTCTTGATGAACACGCTCTGGCTGGACGGGTCGTTGCCGTGCAGGGACGGGGTGCCGCCGTCGTGCGCGAACACCGGCACCAAGTCCATACGGAAGTCGGGGTTCTGCGGCAGGATCGCCTGGTAGGCCTCGGTCCACGCGCCAAACCCGTCCTGGGTGATGACGATCTTGCCGCTGTTGAACAGCTCCTTGGAGTTCGCTCCGGTCCCCGCCGCGATATCCGGGTGGACGAGCCCAGCGTCGTAGACGCGGCGCATGAACGCCACAGCCTCCTCGAACTCGGGAGTCTCATAGCGGTGGACAAGTTTTCCGTCCTCATACCGCCACTCCCGCGGCGCCCGGAAAATCTGGCGGGCCACCCGGTAGAAGTCGCCGAACGCCCACCGGTTGTTGCGCGGGTCGTTGATCTCCTCACCGAGTTCGAACAGCTCCTCAGCAGTGGTGGGCAGACCCCAGCCGTGCTTGTCGAACAGGTCCTTGCGGTAGAAGATCCACTCCGACAGCGGATCGGTGGGCCACGGCACCCCGTAGAGCCGGTCGCTGAACACCCCCCACTTCCACGCGTTGGTGGGCAGGCTTGCCAGCATCGGATACGGTTCCACCGCTGATCCGGCCAGGTACGGGGTGAGGTCTTCGAAAAGCTGGGGCGCAGCCTCGTTGAAGTCGGGGATGAGGTTGATCGCCCAGTCGGGGATCATCGTGATGTCGACGACGTCCCCAGCAGCGATCACAGCGTTCATCTTGTCGATGATCGTGTTGCCGTCCTGGAACTGGAAGTCGATCGTGGTCCCCAGTTTGCTGTTGACGAAGTCGTAGAAAGAGTTCTCTCCCAACCCCGGCGGGATAGGCCCCCACAGCGGGGCCATCGCCTTGTAGCTGCCGCCCTTGCCGGGGGTGCCGTCCACCGCCTGCACCAGCTCGGTGGGGTAGGAGGTGAAACCGGGCGGGGCCCCGTGCGTGCCGGGAATGTCGGGCTCCACCGCTTGGAACGGAATGTAGTCGGGGACGAGCGCGTCCAGTTTGTCGAGGTTGGCCGCGGAACCGCTGCTGCCGGGACGCGGCCCCTCGGGGGCGCAGGCCGACAGCAGGCCGCTGCCCGCCACGAGTGCGGCAGCAGCACCGGTCAACCCGAGGAAGCGGCGCCGGCTCGGCCCGTGGCCGGGGGAGGGGTGGGAGTGTCTCATCGTCGTCCCTTCACGAGGGGAGCTAGGGGTCTGCGATGACTCTCTGGAGTCTTGACGTAGCCGCGTATAGAATTAGTTCGGGTTTTAGACAAACAAATTACTCTCGGGTGATGCGGACCACAAGATCCGCAACCGAAGCGCTACGAAACGGAGACGGGACACGCAGTGATCGGCAGGACCAGAGACCCCAACAAAGCAGAAGTGGGCGACGTCCGCGCCACCAACCTCGCAGTGGTGCTCCGCTGCGTCCGCGAGCAGGGCCCCTGCTCCCGCGCCGACATCGCCGCCGCCACCGGACTCAACAAAACCACCGTCTCCAGCCTCGTCTCCGAACTCCTGCGCCGCCGCCTCCTCCGAGAAACCGGCACCACCGAAAACCGTGTCGGCCGCCCCGCCATCATGCTCGCCCTCGACGGTGCCTCCAGCGCCGCCATCGGCATCGAAGTCAACGCCGACTACCTCACCGCCGTCGCCGTCGACCTCGCCGGCCGCCCCGTCCTCTCCTGGCGGCGCGCCTTCCCCGGCAACACCGTCTCACCCGCCCGCACCGTCACCGCCGTCACCGCACTCATCCGCCGCGTCGTCACCCGCATCGAACACGACGGCCGCCAAGTCCTCGGCCTCGGCGTCGCCCTCCCCGGACTCGTCGACCCCGACGGCCGAGCCCGCCTCGTCCCCTCCCTCAACTGGCGTAACGTCGACTTCGCCGCCGAACTCGTCGACGCACTCCGCGGCCCCGGATTCCCCGTCGAAATCGGCAACGACGCCAACTACGCCGTCCTCGCCGAACACCGCTTCGGAGAACACGCCGGCACCCGCGACCTCGTCTACCTCACCGGCGGCACCAGCCTCGGCGCCGGACTCCTCGTCGACGGCTCCCTCCGCCGCGGCCACTCCGGCTACAGCGGCGAAGCCGGACACATCCCCGTCCCCGCCCCCGGCGGAACCGCACCCCTCGAAACCGTCGCCTCCATCACCGCCATCGCCCGTCGCGTCCTCCCCGACGACACCCGCGACGACGAACACCTCTCCCTCGCCGAAATCGAACTCCGCATCGACGAAATCGTCGCCCGCGCTCGCGCCGGAGACCCCACCACCCTCACCCGCCTCCACGACGCAGCCAAAGACCTCGCCACCGGAATCTTCACCCTCGTCAGCGTCCTCGACCCCGCCCGCGTCATCCTCGGCGGCTACTACGCCGAACTCGCCCCCTGGCTGCTCCCCGTCGTCAACGACCTCCTCGACACCCGCGGCATCCCCGCCGACGAACCCATCGCGGTGGCCTCCACCCTCAGCCTGGACGCCCCCGCCCTCGGTGCCGCAGCCCGAGTCCTCGACGCAGTCGAACAAGGACGCCTCCCCGACAACACCACCCCCGCTCGCGCCCTTGCCGCCGCCGCCCGAGCACCCCGATAACCCGCAGACCACCAACCAGACAGGGACACACCGTGACCGAACCCTTCCGCGACCCCACCCTGCCCCCACACGAACGCGTCCGCGACCTCCTAGCCCGACTCACCACCGAAGAAAAAATCGGCCTTCTCCACCAATACCAACGCCCCATCCCCCGACTCGGTATCGCATCTTTCCGCACCGGAACCGAAGCACTCCACGGCCTCGCCTGGCACGGACCAGCCACCGTCTTCCCCCAAGCCATCGGCCTCGCCAGCACCTGGGACCCCGACCTCGTCCAACAAGTCGGCGCAGCCACCGCCGCCGAAGTCCTCGTCTTCCACACCAAAAACCCCGCCACTGTCGGCCGCAACGTCTGGGCCCCCGTCGTCAACCCTCTCCGCGACCCCCGCTGGGGCCGAAACGAAGAAGGCTACTCCGAAGACCCCTGGCTCACCGGAGTCATGGCCGTCGCCTACGCCCGCGGCCTCGCCGGACCCCACCCCCACCGCATGGACACCGCCCCCACCCTCAAACACTTCCTCGCCTACAACAACGAAACCGACCGCTGCACCAGCTCCAGCCACCTCCCCCCACGCGTCCTCCACGAATACGAACTCCCCGCCTTCCTCCCCGCCCTCCGCGAAGGCGTCGCAGTCGCCGTCATGCCCTCCTACAACCTTGTCAACGGCCGCCCCGCCCACCTCAGCCCACTCATCAACGACGTCCTCCGCGCCGCCGCCCCCGACGAACTCATGGTCGTCAGCGACGCCATGGCCCCCGGCAACCTCGTCGACCCCCAGCACTACTACGACGACCACGCCACCGCCTACGCGCACGCCCTCCGCGCCGGAATCGACAGCTTCACCCAAGACGACGACCGCGCCGAAGCCACTCTCGCCCACCTCCGCGACGCCCTCGACCGCGGCCTCATCACCGAAGAAGACCTCGACCGCGCAGCCACCCACATCCTGTCGGTCCGCGTCCGCCTCGGCGAATTCGACCCCGAACCCCTCCGCCGCGTCGACCCCGACACCGTCAACAGCCCCGCCCACCAAGCCCTCGCCCGCACCGCAGCCCGCCGCTCCATCGTCCTCCTCAAAAACGACGGCATCCTCCCCCTCCGCGACCCCCGCCGCGGGCGCCGCCGGGCCCGGCCGCGCCCCCGGCGGCGGCACGCGCCCCCCCACCCCCGCGTCTCCGCCCAGCCCCCCGCGCGGACGCCGCGGCCCCCCCCAACAGTCGGCCCCACTTCGTGTTGTTCGTGCCCGCGGGCCGCACCAGCCGCGACTCCAGCATCCTGAACCTGGAGCCCGCCTCCTTCGCCAGCCGCGGCATCGGGGTGGTGGAGGTCAACTACGGCGGCTCCAGCGGGTGCGGCCGCGCCTACCGGGAGCGCCTGCGCCGCCAATGGGGCGTGGTGGACGTCGAGGACTGTGTGGCCG
>NZ_PITY01000005.1:0-14663 GCF_017577275.1 Thermobifida sp. | reverse complement strand
GGCGGCTTGAGGATTATACGACATTGAGATATGTACTGACTCGAGAGCGATGTACGAGATTTATGGTGTTTTTGTGGGGGTGATGTTGTTTTTTTTTTTTTAAAGCAAAAGCGGGCATGCGAGATTTAGTACGGTCTGGTGGGCTGGGAGATGTGTAAAAGAGACGGCTCCGGGAGGGGTGGGCTGCCCGGGGGGAGTTGCTGTCCGCGTTGCAGGGGGCCGCGGTTTTCGGGGGGGGGTTGGGCCGGGGGGGGGGGGGGGGCGGGGCGCCCGCCGACCCCGGGGGGCGGCACCGGGGGGATGGGGGGGGGCGGGGGGGCGCGGACGCGGCCCGCCCGCCGGACGCTGAGGAGCTGCGTGCGGGCTTGTTGGCGGTGGTGGGCGCCGACCCCTACTCCCCTGCCCCGGTGGCGGATGTGTCGCGGCGGGACGCGGCGGAGGCGGCGCACGCGCTGCGGTTGGCGTACCGGCGGCGGGTGCTGCGGCTGGCCGGGCGGGATCTCACCGGGGTGCAGGATCTCAAGGAGGTGGCCGCGGAGCTCGCCGATTTGGCGGCGGCCGTGCTGGAGGGGGCGCTGGCGCTGGCTCGCGCCCGGTTCCCGGAGGAGGCGGAGCGCTGCCGGCTCGCGGTGATCGGGTTGGGCAAGTGCGGCGGTCGGGAGCTCAACTATGTGAGCGACGTGGACGTCGTGTTCGTGGCTGAGCCGACCGAGGCCTGCCCGGACGAGGCTGCGGCGTTGGCGGCGGCGACCCGGTTGGCGTCCGCGCTGTTGGAGGTGCCGACGGCCACGGACGCTGAGGGCACGCTGTGGGAGGTGGACACGGCGCTGCGCCCGGACGGGCGGAACGGTCCGCTGGTGCGGTCGCTTGGCGGGCACGTCTCCTACTACGAGCGGTGGGCGAAGACGTGGGAGTTCCAGGCTCTGGTGAAGGCCCGGCCGATCGCGGGGGACGCGGAGTTGGGCGCGGCCTACATGAAGGCGATCAGCCCGCTGGTGTGGCAGGCGGCGGGGCGGCCGAATTTCGTGGAGGACGTGCAGGCGATGCGCCGCCGTGTGGAGGCGCATCTGCCGCGTGCCCAGGCGGACCGGGAGGTGAAGCTGGGCCGGGGCGGGCTCCGCGATATCGAGTTTGCGGTGCAGTTGCTGCAACTGGTGCACGGGCGGCGGGACGAGTCGCTGCGTTCGGGGAACACGTTGGAGGCGTTGGCGGCGCTGTCCCAGGGCGGGTATGTGGGCCGCCAGGATGCGGCGGCGTTGGCGGATGCGTACCGCTTTTTGCGGCGGGTGGAGCATCTGCTCCAGTTGTACCGGCTGCGCCGCACCCATTTGCTGCCGGACGCGCAGTCCGACAAGGGCCAGTGGGCGTTGCGTCGGCTGGGCCGCTCTTTGGGGTTCACCGCGGATCCGGTGGGGGGCGTGGTGGACACGTGGCGGCGGCGGGCCACGGAGGTGCGCCGGCTGCACGAGAAGTTGTTCTACCGGCCGCTGTTGAAGGCGGTCGCGCGTTTGCCTGAGGACGAGGTGCAGCTTTCTCTGGAACATGCGCGGATCCGATTAGAGGCATTGGGGTTTGTGGACCCGGCGGGGGCGCTCCGCCATTTGGAGGCGCTCACGGCCGGGGTGTCGCGGCGGGCGGCGATTCAGCGCACGCTGCTGCCGGTGATGTTGGGCTGGTTCGCGAATTCCCCGGACCCGGATGCGGGGCTGCTGGGGTTCCGTCAGGTCAGCGACGCGTTGGGGACGACGCCGTGGTATTTGCGGCTGTTGCGCGACGATGTGCGGGTGGCGGAGCGGATGGCCCACTTGTTGGGGACGAGCCGCTATTTCACGGAGCTGCTGCTGCGTGCCCCGGAGGCGGTGGCGCTGCTCGCTGACGACCGCGACCTGGTGCAGCGCAGTGACGCGGAGCTGGCCACGGAGGCGGATGCGGCGCTGCGGCGGCATGACACGGCGGAGAACCAGGTGGCGGCGGTGCGGGCGCTGCGCCGCCGGGAGCTGCTGCGGACGGCGGCCGCGGACCTGTTGGGGGTCACGGACATCAACGGGGTCGGGGACGCGTTGACGGCGATCGCGGCGGTGACGGTGGATGCCGCGTTGCGGGCGGCGACGGAGCGGGTGGCCCGCCAGCGCGGCACGGAGCCGGTCACGCGCATGTGTGTGATCGCGATGGGCCGGTTCGGCGGCAGCGAGCTGAGTTATACGAGCGACGCCGATGTGATGTTTGTGCACGATCCGCTGCCGGGGGCGGATGCGGGGGAGGCGGCTGCGACCGCGGAGGCGATCGTGCGGGAGTTGATGCGGCTGTTGGAGTTTCCGGGGTCGTCGGAGCCGCCGGTGCGGTTGGATGCGGGGCTGCGGCCGGAGGGCAAGAACGGTCCGATGGTCCGCTCATTGGACGCGTATGCCGCCTACTACCAGCGGTGGGCGTCGCATTGGGAGAGCCAGGCGCTGTTGCGCGCGGTGCCGGTGGCGGGCGACGCCGAGCTGGGCCGACGGTTTGTGGCGGTGATCGACCCGGTCCGCTATCCGGAGGGGGGTCCGAGCGACCAGGCGGTGCGGGAGATCCGCCGGTTGAAGGCGCGCATGGAGGCGGAGCGGCTGCCGCGGGGCGCGGATCCCGCGTTGCACACGAAGTTGGGCCGGGGCGGGCTGTCGGATGTGGAGTGGACGGTGCAGCTGCTCCAGTTGCGGCACGCCTACCGGGTGCCGGAGTTGCGGACGACGGGGACGTTGCAGGCGTTGAACGCGGCGGTGCAGTGCGGGCTGCTGGATCCGGACGACGGGGCGACGCTGGAGGTGGCGTGGCGGTTGGCGTCGCGGATCCGCGGGGCGATCACGCTGGTGCGCGGCAGGGGCGGCGATTCTATCCCGGTGGGGTGGCGGGATCGGTCGGCGATTGCGAGCGCGTTGGGCTACCGCATGGAGAATGGCGGGGGGAGCCCGGGTGAGCGGATGGTGGAGGACTATCGGCGGGCGACGCGCCGGGCGCGCGCGGTGATGGAGCGCGTGTTCTACGACAGTTGACATGGTCGGGCTGTGCCCTGCCCGTGGCTGTGGTGCGGCCGGGCGGGGTGCGGCTGTCGGCGTGCCGCGGGGCGGCGGGGTGGTGCGGGTGTGTGTCGTCTGGTGTCGCACTCCCCCACCCGCTTCTGCAAGAGATTGCGTATTTTGCAGGATTTTCCGGCATGGAACGGCATGCTCTCCTGCCACTCCCCCACCAAAAAACACCCATAAAACCGACAATTAAGACAAATTGCCTCCTTGTGATCGGAAACTGATCCGCAAACAGAGGTTCACAAACCGCCCATCGGTTGTTATCTTCATCCCAGCCTGAAAGTTCTTGCAAAGATTGCACAAATCGCAAGCGCTTTTTCAGGCGGGAACCCCCCTCACTTTTTTGGAGTACCGATGGGAGTGCGCAGATCCCTGGCCGCGCTGCTCGCGGCCCTGCTGGGTTGTGCCACGTCCCTGGTTGCGCTGACCGTCGCGGCTTCCCCCGCTCATGCCGCGCCGTCAGGCAACCGGGACGTCATCGTCCACCTGTTCCAATGGCGGTGGAAGTCGATCGCCGACGAGTGCCGGACCACGCTCGGCCCCCACGGCTTCGGCGCAGTCCAGGTCTCCCCGCCGCAAGAGCACGTGGTCCTGCCCGCTGAGGACTACCCCTGGTGGCAGGACTACCAGCCGGTGTCCTACAAGCTCGACCAGACCCGCCGCGGCAGCCGGGCCGACTTCATCGACATGGTCAACACCTGCCGGGAGGCGGGCGTCAAGATCTACGTCGACGCGGTCATCAACCACATGACCGGCACCGGGTCCGCGGGTGCCGGTCCGGGCAGCGCGGGCTCCAGCTACAGCAAGTACGACTACCCGGGCATCTACCAGAGCCAGGACTTCAACGACTGCCGCCGCGACATCACCAACTGGAACGACAAGTGGGAGGTGCAGCACTGCGAGCTGGTCGGCCTCGCCGACTTGAAGACGTCCTCCCCCTACGTCCAGGACCGGATCGCGGCCTACCTCAACGAGCTGATCGACCTCGGCGTGGCCGGGTTCCGCATCGACGCCGCCAAGCACATCCCCGAGGGCGACCTGCAGGCGATCCTCTCCCGCCTGAAGAACGTCCACCCGGCGTGGGGCGGCGGCAAGCCGTACATCTTCCAGGAGGTGATCGCGGACAGCACGATTAGCACCGGCTCCTACACGCACCTGGGGTCGGTCACCGAGTTCCAGTACCACCGGGACATCAGCCACGCGTTCGCCAACGGGAACATCGCCCACTTGACCGGCTTGGGCAGCGGGCTGACCCCCAGCGACAAGGCCGTGGTGTTCGTGGTCAACCACGACACGCAGCGCTACGAGCCGATCCTCACCCACACCGACGGGGCGCGCTACGACCTGGCGCAGAAGTTCATGCTGGCCCACCCGTACGGCACACCGAAGGTGATGTCCAGCTACACGTGGTCGGGTGACGACAAGGCGGGGCCGCCGATGCACTCCGACGGCACGACCCGGCCCACCGACTGCTCGGCGGACCGCTGGCTGTGCGAGCACCGCGCGGTGGCGGGCATGGTCGGCTTCCACAATGCGGTGGCCGGGCAGGGCATCGGGTCTGCGGTGACCGACGGCAACGGCCGCCTGGCGTTCGCCCGCGGCTCCGCCGGGTATGCCGCGTTCAACGCGACGAACACCGCGTGGACGCGCACGTTCACCACTTCCCTGCCGGACGGCGTCTACTGCGATGTGGCGAACGGCACTTTCGTCGACGGGGTGTGCGACGGCCCCAGCTACCAGGTGTCCGGCGGGAAGTTCACCGCTACGGTGCCTGCGAACGGCGCGGTGGCGCTGCACGTGGAGGCGCCCGGCTCGTGCGGCCCGGACGGGTGCGGTACGCCGCCTGGTGGCGGGGACGACTGCACCACGGTCACGGCCCGGTTCCACGCGACCGTCACCACCTGGTACGGCCAGGAGGTCGCCGTGGTGGGGTCGATCCCCGAGCTGGGCTCCTGGCAGCCCGCCCAGGGGGTGCGGCTGCGCACGGACTCGGGCACCTATCCCGTCTGGTCGGGCGCGGTGGACCTGCCCGCCGGGGTCGGTTTCGAGTACAAGTACGTGAAGCTCAACCCGGACGGCACCGTGGAGTGGGAGCAGGGCGGCAACCGCATCGCCACCGTGGATGACAGCGGGGGCGGCTGTTCCCAGAACTTCTACGACTCCTGGCGCTGACCCTGAGGCCGCTACCTCCCCGTTCCTCCCCCGCCGGGGAGGTAGCGGCAGTTTGCGAGGCGCCGGCGGGTGTTCTCTTCCCCCGTGATCCCACCCGCCGGCGCGCTTCCAGGGCGACACCGCCCCTCCCCTCCCGGGGCGGTGTCTTTCGCAGGGCTTGCACACATAACGTTAGCGACTACCCGGGGTAGTAGTGTGCGAGTTATGGAAATCTTGTACTCCTTCCTTGTTTTTCTTCACTTCGTGACCCTGGCGGGGATCATCTCCGGATGGCTGATGCAGCAGCTCGGCGCTTACGCCAAGGCCCCCAAGGTGCTGCTGCACAGCGCGCTCACCCAACTGGTGCTCGGCCTGCTCTTGGTGGGATTCCTCGAGATGAACGGGGGTTCCGTTAATCACGCCAAGATCGGCGTCAAGCTTGCGGTGAACCTGATCGTGATCGTGCTGGCGATTCTCAACGTCCGGAAGCCCGCGCCGAAGCTCGCGTTGGCCGCTGGCCTGCTCGCTCTGCTCAACATCGCAGTCGCGGTGTTCTGGTAAGCCCGAAAACCGAAGAGGCGGTGGACCGTTTTTCGCCACCGCCTCGTGTGCTGTCTAGACCGTCCACCGGCTGGTGATGGGCACTCGCCGGTCCCGCCCGAAGTTGCGGGTGCTGATCTTGGGTCCGGGCGGGTATTGGCGGCGCTTGTATTCGGCCCGGTCCACCATGCGGATGACCCGGTCGACGAGCTCGGGGTCGTGGCCCGCGGCGACGAGCTCGTCCCGGCCCAGGTCGGTGCCCACGTAGTCGTCGAGCAGCGCGTCGAGGACGTCGTATTCGGGCAGGCTGTCGGTGTCCAACTGTCCGGGCCGCAGTTCAGCGCTGGGCGGTTTGGTGATGGAGTGCTCGGGGATGGGCGGCACTTGGCCGTTCCGTTCCGCTTCGGCGTTGCGCCACCGCGCCAGTTCCCACACGAGGGTCTTCCACACGTCCCGGATGGGGGCGAATCCGCCCGCGGAGTCGCCGTAGAGGGTGGAGTAGCCGACGGCGAGCTCGCTCTTGTTGCCCGTGGTGAGCACCAGGTGGCCTTCCTGGTTGGACAGGGTCATGAGGAGCTGGCCGCGGACCCGGGCTTGCAGGTTCTCTTCGGCGAGGCCGTCGACTTTCACCGCGTTCTCGAACGCTTCCACGAGCGGCGCGACAGGGATGATGCGCGCGTTGATGCCTTGGCGGCGGGCGAGTTCTTCCGCGTCGGTGACAGAGTGGTCGGTGGAGTAGCGGCTGGGCATGAGCACGCCGTGGACCCGGTCGGCGCCGAGCGCGTCCACGGCGATGGTGGCGACGAGTGCGGAGTCGATGCCGCCGGACAGGCCGAGGAGCACCGACGGGAACCGGTTCTTGTGCACGTAGTCGCGGGTGGCGAGCACGAGGGCGGCGTAGACTTCGCCGATCTCGTCTCTGCGCGGGGCGTGCGGGGCGGGCTGCGGCTCGTAGGCGGGCACGGGGTCGGCGGAGACGAGGTGCCGCTGGATGGTGATGCCCGGGGCGTCCGCGGAGGCTCCCCACATGCCGGCGCCGACCGCGTCCGGGAGTTCCAGGTCGGCGACGAGCAGGTGTTCTTCGAACTGGGGGGCGCGGGCGAGCAGGCGCCCGTCCGGGTGGACGATGAGGGAGTCGCCGTCGAAGACGAGTTCGTCTTGGCCGCCGACGAGGTTGACGTAGGCGACGGTGGCCTGGGTTTCGCGGGCCCGCCGGGTGCACAGCTCGAGGCGCGTGTCGCGTTTGCCGCGCTCGTACGGGGAGCCGTTGATGACGACGAGCAGCCCGGCTTCGGCTTCACGGACCGCGGCGACGGGTCCGCCGTCCTGCCACAGGTCTTCGCAGATGACGAAGGCGACGTCGATGCTGTGGAGGCGGACGACGGGCAGCGTGGTGCCGGGCACGAAGTTGCGGGCTTCGTCGAACACCCCGTAGTTGGGCAGGTGGTGTTTGGCGGAGGTGAAGACCGGCTGCCCTTGGTAGAGGAGCGCGACCGCGTTGTGCGGGGCTCCGGCGGGCTGTCCCCGGGTGGGGGCCACGGTGTTGCGGTGCCGGTCCAGGTAGCCGACGGCGACGGGGAGGTCGCCGAGCCCGGTGTCGGCGAGCCGCCGGGCTAGGGCGTGCAGGGCGGTGATGGACGCGTCGACGAAGGCGCCGCGGAGGGCGAGGTCTTCCACCGGGTAGCCGGTGAGCACCATTTCCGGGAAGACGACGAGGTGCGCTCCGGCGTCGGCGGCGCGACGGGTGTAGTCGACGATGAGGTCGCTGTTGCCTTCGAGGTCCCCCACCGTGGGATTGACCTGGGCCATAGCCAATCGCAGTTGTGCCACGAAAGTGAGCCTAACGTCTCGTGGTGTTTTATCGCCGCATGTCCCCCGGCTTCGGTGTTCCGCCCGGCACACCGGGTAAGGGACGAACAGAATCCGCTTAACGTGCTGGTAACTCGGGCAGGGCACACTGGCAGTGGGAGTCTGGTAAGAACGCCTCAGATGTCCCGCGAGTTCGAAACGAGGAAGGTGGACCGTGAACCGACAGCAGGAATTCGTGCTCCGGACTCTTGAGGAGCGCGATATCCGCTTCGTGCGACTGTGGTTCACCGACGTGCTCGGTTACCTCAAGTCGGTTGCGGTGGCTCCCGCCGAACTGGAGGCCGCTTTTACGGAAGGGATCGGGTTCGACGGTTCCGCTATAGAAGGGTTTGCGCGGGTCTATGAGTCGGACATGCTGGCCCAGCCGGACCCGACGACGTTCCAGGTGCTGCCGTGGCGCAACGAGCCGCACGGTGCGGCGCGCATGTTCTGCAATATCCTGCTGCCGGACGGCTCGCCCAGCTACGCCGACCCCCGCAACGTGCTGAAACGGCAGTTGAGCCGGGCTTCTGATCTGGGGTTCACGTTCTACACGCACCCGGAGATCGAGTTCTACCTGCTGAAGAAGAAGCCGGAGCGCGGGGAGCTGCCGGAGCCGAGCGACGAGGGCGGCTATTTCGACCACACGCCGCATAGTCTGGCGCGGGATTTCCGCCGCAACGCGATCATGATGCTGGAAGAGATGGGCATTTCGGTGGAGTTCAGCCACCACGAGGGCGGGCCCGGCCAGCAGGAGATCGACCTGCGGTATGCGGATGCGTTGACCACCGCCGACAACATCATGACGTTCCGCATGGTGATGAAGGAGGTGGCTATCGAGCAGGGCGTGTATGCCACGTTCATGCCGAAGCCGTTCACCGAGCATCCCGGGTCCGGCATGCACACCCACATGTCTCTGTTCGAGGGGGACCGCAACGCCTTCTACGAGGCGGGCGCGGAGTACCAGTTGTCGAAGATCGGCCGCGGGTTCATTGCCGGGCTGCTGCGGCATGCCGCGGAGATCACGGCGGTGTGCAACCAGTTCGTGAACTCGTATAAGCGGCTGTGGGGCAATGCCGCGGCGTCCGCGGGGGCGGGCGGTGAGGCGCCCGCGTACATCTGCTGGGGGCACAACAACCGGTCGGCGCTGGTGCGGGTGCCGATGTACAAGCCGCGCAAGAGCAATTCGGCGCGGATCGAGTTCCGGGCGCTGGATTCGGCGTGCAACCCTTATCTCGCGTTCACGGTGATTCTGGCCGCGGGGTTGAAGGGGATCGAGGAGGGCTACGAGCTTCCTCCGGGCGCGTCGGACGACGTGTGGGCGCTCACGGATGCGGAGCGCCGGGCGCTGGGGATCATGCCGCTGCCGCAGAGCCTGGATGAGGCGCTGCGGGTGATGGAGCGCAGCGAGCTGGTCGCAGAGGCGCTGGGCGAGCACGTGTTCGATTTCTTCTTGCGCAACAAGAAGGCGGAGTGGGAGGACTACCGCCGCCAGGTGACCCCGTACGAGCTCGAACGCTATCTGCCGACTTTGTAACGTTCCGGTTTCCGGATGCGGGTGGCCGCGCCAGGCCACCCGCTTTGCTGTGCGTTCGGTTTCTGTGCGGCCACGGAGCGTGCCTTGCGGCGCTTGGTGCTGCCCACCGGGAGGAAATAGGGTGACAAATCGGTTCTCTTCGGTAGAGACGCGCAATTCATGCGTGACATGATGAGATCGTCCGGCGTGTCCGCGCCGGCCGCGACCGACAACGTCCGGGGACGCCGTAACGGCGCTTCGAGACAACGGAGGAAACGCACCCATGAGTTCTCACACCCCCGCTCCTGCTTTGTATGGCGGCTCCGCAAACCGCCGGGTCACGGTTCAGGACTTGGCCGCAGCGAAAGAGCGCGGCGAACGCTGGCCGATGCTCACCGCCTATGACGCGCTGACTGCCCGGATTTTCGACGAGGCGGGCATTCCGGTGCTGCTGGTGGGTGACTCTGCTGCGATGGTGGTGTTCGGCTACGACTCCACGATCCCGGTCACCCTTGACGACATGATCCCGTTGACGGCCGCGGTGTCGCGGGCGACGAAGCGGGCGCTGGTGGTGGCTGACCTCCCGTTCGGCTCCTACCAGGCCGGTCCGGAGCAGGCTTTGGAGTCGGCGGCGCGGCTGATGAAGGAGGGCGGCGCCCAGGCGGTCAAGCTGGAGGGCGGCCACCGGGTCATCGCCCAGGTGGAGGCTTTGGTGTCGGCGGGTATCCCGGTGATGGGCCACATCGGGTTGACGCCGCAGTCGGTGAATGTGCTGGGCGGCTACCGCGTGCAGGGCCGCAGCGAGGAGGCGGCCGAGGCGCTGCTGTCTGATGCGAAGGAGCTTGAGCGGGCGGGCGTGTTCTCGGTGGTGCTGGAGTGCGTGCCTGCGCGGGTGGGCGCGGAGATCACCCGGCAGTTGACGGTGCCGACGATCGGGATCGGCGCGGGTCCGGACACGGACGCCCAGGTGCTGGTGTGGCAGGACATGGCCGGGTTGTCGCCGCGGGTCGCCAAGTTCGTCAAGTCGTACGCGAATCTGGCGGAGCAGTTGCGGGACGCTGCCACGAGTTTCGCGGAGGAAGTGGTGGCGGGCACGTTCCCGGACGAGCAGCACTCCTACGCCTAGGTCGGCGTGCTCCGCATAGTGTGGGCCCCGCGGCGCGTGCCGCGGGGTTTCTTTCTCCCCCGAGACTAGAACGGTACTCGGTAGTAGCATGGTCGGGACTGTGGCGCACCGGACAGCGGAGGCTTTCCATGCAGATCTCCATGCCGTTGACCTATTCGGGGGATATCAAGCAGGCCGTCGACCAGGTGGTGGAGCTGGAAAAGGTCGGCTTGGACACCGTGTGGGTGGCGGAGCTCTACGGTTTCGACTCGGTTTCGCTGATGGGCTATATCGCGGCCCGCACGGAGCGAGTGCAGATCGGTTCGGCGATTCTGCCGCTGTATTCCCGGACTCCCACGCTGATTGCGCAGACCGCCGCCGGGTTGGACTATTTGTCGAACGGCCGCGCCATTCTCGGTTTGGGTGCGAGCGGCCCGCAGGTGATCGAGGGCTGGCACGGCGTCCCCTACACTAAGCCGCTCGCGCGGACGCGCGAGGTGATCGAGATCTGCCGCAAGGTGTGGGCGCGGCAGGGCCCGCTCACCCACGAAGGCTCCGTGTTCCAGCTGCCGCTGCCGCCGGACCAGGGCACGGGCCTGGGCAAGCCGTTGAAGATCATCAACCACCCGGTGCGGGACCGCATCCCGATCTTCGTGGCTTCGCTGGGCGTGAAGAACGTGGAGATGACCGCGGAGATCGCCGACGGCTGGCTGCCCCACTTGTTCATCCCCGAGAAGGCGCCGCAGGTGTGGGGTGAGGCGCTGGCCGCAGGCAAGGCGAAGCGGTCCCCGGAGCTCGGGGAGCTGCAGATCGCCGCGGGCGGCCTGCTCGCGATCGGCGAGGGCGAGGAGACGAAGAAGCTGCTGGACTTGGCCCGTCCGATGATCGCGCTGTACGTGGGCGGCATGGGCGCGAAGGGCAAGAACTTCTACAACTCGGTGGCCCGCCGCTACGGCTACGAGGAGGCCGCGGAGCGGATCCAGGACCTCTACCTGGCAGGCAAGAAGGAGGAGGCTGCCGCGGCGGTGCCCGACGAGATGGTCGAGTTGACGAACCTGGTGGGCCCCGAATCGTATGTGCGCGAACGGATTGAAGCGTTCCGGGAGGCCGGGGTGACCCACCTGAACCTGATCCCGGTGGGCGGCGACCCGGTCGCACTGCTCGAAAAGGTCAAAAACTGGCTTTAATTCTCCTTTTTCTGGGCGGGCTGGGGCCGGCAGCACCGTTGAACGGTCTTCCCCGTACCGGTCCCGGCCCCTGGGGTGCCGCGGGTCGGGCCCGTGCCGCGGGCTGGTGATCGGCACGGACCCGACCCGGGCTGTACTGGTTCCGGCGCGGGCGGGTCGACGCCCGTGCCGGGTCCAGTACCGCAGCGACCACAAGGTCAGCGGCACTATCACCGGGTGTGCCCGGGGGTATGCCCGGGTGTGCTTCGGCCGGGTGCCCGGCCGAGTCCACGGCACTGCTCTCCCGCCACGCGGGGGTTTGGGGGCATGCTGCAGCAATACCGGGGCAGCTCGTCCGCACGGATTGTGGGAGCGTCACAGGGAGGAGATGCGCGCCCGGGCGGCGCGAAGGTCGGGGGTGGCGTTCCGCTCGTCCTTGGGGGAGTCGACTGCCGGGACGGGCGATTAGTAGTAGTGGTTGAAGATAGGGTCTGACGGATCGTCGGGGATGAAGTCGGACAGCATCCCGGGGCGGATCGGAAGTTCTTTCAGGTTCGGAAGGCGTTCCGGGTGCTCCCAGCCGATTCTGAACCAGGCGAAGACCCGGTGGGTTCCGTCGTGGTAGTGCTGGCCCCACCCGTCGGTCAGCATGTGCACGAGGAGCAGTCCGCGCCCGTCGGGTGCGAGGGGGTCGATCACCTCCGGCTCCCAGAGCACGCGCGCACCGCCTTTCGGGCCTTGGTCGTCGACCGCGAGGTACACCCACTCGGACCAGCCGCGGAGGATGATGCCGACTTTGCCGCCGTCTCCGCTGAGGCTGTGCCGGCAGGAGTTGGCGAACAGTTCTGAGGCGATGAGTTCGATGTCGTCCACGGTAGTCGCCGAATAGTGGACGTCCAGGATGTCGCGGACCCGGTGGCGTAGTTCCGAGCAGAGCGCGGATTCCGCGGGCATCTCCCACTCGTCGGAGACGAGCGGTTTTTCGTCTTCCTCCCGCTGGGAGGCTGATGTGGCGGGGGACAGCACGTCGTCCGGGTGTTCGTCGTAGCTGTGGTCGAGGTGTTCCATCATTAAGCGGCTCCCCTGCCCCCGGTGCGGCGCGCTGCTGCCGTGGGGCGGGCGGGCCGCGGGTTTGTGTTGCACAGTACGGTGGCAGCGTGGTCGATCTGTGAGACGTGCGCGCTGCCGGTGCGTCCCCAGATGAACCACTGCTCCCCGGCGTTGTCTTCCACGACCACGACCGAGGTGCGACAGTCCCCGGCGCCGACGCAGAGAACCGGATGTGAGCTCGCCGACAGGGCGAGGAAGGCTGAACCGCCCTGCTCCTGAATCTGTTTTTGAAGGCGGGCGAGTAACACCTGCCGGGGGACGCCTTTTTCGGCATGTGCGGACATAGCTCTCCTCACATATGACACCGCTGATATGCGGTCACTGCGGCTCAGATCCTGTGATCTGACAGCTTTAAGCTAAATGCAGGCCATGTAACTTGCAACGCATGTAAGAAAACTGGTCTTTATTGTTGGACTTTGTCTGGTTTCGCGGATGGGATGATGTTCCACATCGTTCAGCAACGAGATTGCCGGTATGGAGGCGATGGTCGTGTCCCGGGGCTCTCCAGTGCGCAAGCACTACCTGGTCAGCCAACTCAAACGGTTGCGCGCGGAGGCGCGGTTGTCTCAAGAGCAGGTCGCCGAAGAAATGGGTTGGGATGTCAGCAAGCTTTATCGGATTGAGAATGGCCGCTTCGTCCGGCTTAATCCTGAATCGGTTGCCGCGCTATGCCGCCTGTATGGGGCGGATGACGGGTTATTTGAGGAATTGGTCGCTATTGCTAAGGCTGCCCGCAGGCATAAACCGTGGTGGTCTCAGTTTGAGGAGGGTGCGGGAAACGATTTTTACAGCGTGGAATACGAGGCGACCTTGATCGAGGAGTATGCTGTCGGCCTGGTTCCGGAACTGGTGCAGCATCCGGACTACTGGGCCGCGCTGGTGCGGCGCAGAGTGCCCGCGGGGTCCGCGGAGTACCAGAAGCTGTGTGCTGCGCTGCGCCAACGGCAGGCCGCGGTGTTGGAGCGCGACGATCCGCCGCGGTTCTGGTCGGTGGTCGACGAGTCGGCGCTGCGCTGCGCGGTGGGCGGCCCGCAGGTCATGCGCGCCCAGCTCACGCACCTTCTCGAGCTGGTGAAGCATCCTAATCTCGTCATTCAAGTACTCCCTTTGTCGCAGGGCATGGCTCATCCCGCCACCTTCACGGTGTTGCGCCTCGACGGTGGTGCGAAGGTGGGGTACATCGGCGTCCCCCCGCACGGTTGTTTCGTGGACGGAGGCGACAGGGTCGCGGCCTATGCGCAGCGGTTCGAGTTGTTGCAGGCCACGGCGTTGCCTCCGCAGGAGACTCCCGGTTACCTCCGCCGTGTTCTGGCCGAGCTGGAAGACGCCGATGGGTGAGATACAGTCCCCGTTCACCAGGCCGCCACTCGGGTTCGCCGAGCGGCACACTTCTAGCTATACACATGAAGCGGCTGCTTGGGGGGAAGTCTCGAAAGGTCCACCCACGGGTGGTGGAAACACCCGCATCGGGGCAGGGCGGTTTGTGCTTTCCTGCTGCTGATTGGGTGGCTTTCGCGCGGGCTGCGGCGGGGCGGGCGTGACAAAGTTCGCCTGGCCGCGGTGAGGTTAGCGTCAGCCTTTTAGGCCGCAATAGGGGAAGTCCTGAAGCCTGCCCGTGTCTCTGCTGGACAGGGGCGGGGTTCGGGTGTTCCCAGGGCTGGGGTTGTGCCCGGCGTGCTTCCACGGTGTTCCCGGTGGGTGTACACGGGGACACCCTTTTCTTTTAGTTGCCGCACGTGCCGGGCAGGCCAGGGTGGTGGCCGCCACCCTGGAGCGCTTCGGCCGCCTGGACATCCTGGTCAACGCGGCGGGCACCCACAAGATCATCGAGACGGACAAGCTCGCCCCCGAGGACTGGAACCGGGTGATCGGGGTCAACCTGACGGGGAGCTTCTTCTGCGCCCAGGCGGCCGCGCCCATCATGCGGGACCAGGGGGGCGGCAAGATCATCAACATCGGCTCGGTTATGAGCCGGGTTGGCATGCCCAAGCGGGTCGCCTACGCCTCGAGCAAGGGCGGTGTCGTCCTGTTGACCCGCTCCCTGGCTCAGGATTGGGGCCCCTGGAAGATCAACGTCAACGCCATCGCGCCCGGCTTCTTCCGCACCGCCATGAACGAGCAGCTCTTCCAGGACCAGGCCTGGGTCGACCACCTGGTGGGGCGGATCGCGC
>NZ_PITY01000021.1:0-311712 GCF_017577275.1 Thermobifida sp. | reverse complement strand
GTGAGGGTTACGGCGGTCATAGCGGGCGGGGTCCACCCGGTCCCATTCCGAACCCGGTCGTTAAGCCGCCCAGCGCCGATGGTACTGCCCTGTGGTGGGGTGGGAGAGTAGGACACCGCCGTACACATGTGTGAGTGGGGGTGGAACAACCGTTCCACCCCCACTTTTCTCTGCGTTAAAACGAATACTGGACCTACAGAATTCGGCTTGCAGGACGAGGCAGGAGTTCCGCCGTCGCTGCACGGCCACAGGCCCCTGGGAAGAAAACTGGGGCGACGAGGGCTCAACAGGTCAACCTGCGCATGCGGACGGATCTGTTCCCGTTCCGCCGCCACGCTCGACCAGGCCGGCGTTCAGGACGCCTGGTGGTTGTCGAGTGTCTCCGAGCCAGCTCGGTGGAGAATCCCCGAACCACCGGTCTGCCCCCCAACCGGAATCGCAGGCCTCAACGAGAGACGGGCCACCCTAACTGGCGCTCATGTCTCTATGGGGAACGTTTCGATGGATGCGACCCGGGAAAAGAACCGACCACAAACCAAGAAAGGGGTGTCAATCCTCTTCGGAATCCACCCCCGCAGGCACCTCGAGCAACTGGCGCACCAGCGCTATGAACTCTTCATCGCTCATCGCAGCCCAGTCCACATGCTCGTTCATGATGACGCGGTTCCCCGAATGCAAGATCAATAAGCATGTGTCTGGCTGAGAAAATAAAAAGAACTGAGCGACGTTCTAGGACATCTCATCTCATTCTCGGGATTTACTGGTCTGACCTGCGAATACGGGCTCAAGCAGGGTCACATCCGCCGTTGGATGGCGGCACGGCACTCGGGGCAACGGCACCGCTTGTTGTAGCCGGTGACGGTACCGTGCGGCAGAGCAGGGTCACGTTCCGCCATGAGAGTGGCGTCGAGTTGGTCCCCGAACTCGCGGAGGACACGTGCCGCGGCGAACACGCGTTGTGGAGTCGTGCCCAATTCGCGTGCGGCGTCGTCGAGGTGAATCCCCTTGCGGAGCTTCGCAATCAGCCTGGAGCGCGTAGACGGGGGGAACTCCCTCTCCGTCGCCTCAATCACCTGCTCGACGTCATCAATGGGGTAATTCATCGGTTTCCTATGAGTGGACGGAAGCTTCGATGTCCTCCTGACTCAACCGCATCGTACGCGGTCTTCAGATCGAAATCATCGCTTTCTCCCTAAGGAGAGAGTGGCGAGCATAACCAATACGTTCCCTGACACAAAGATGAATATTTCTGGGAACGCATTGCCTGTAGCTCACCGTAGCGATTCCGGTTTATCGCGTCAGAGTTTGCGTGATTTCCCGGGGAAAACCGCGCAGCCTTCCTGCAGCTTCACTGCTTGGAACCGCCGGTGTACCGCTGGAAGTCTCAGGATTTGCCCGCGGGGCTGGACGCGGCATGCCTCAGGCCGGCAGAGTCGGCCACGAGCGCCTTCCCGAAGAGTGCCGGGTGCTTGAACAGGCCTGAGGCTCCGAAACCCTCGTGAAGCCACGCCTGGACAGCAGGGGAGGCGAGCCCGGTGCTCGCCGAGTACGACGTCGGGCCGCACTCCGACTCCTGCCGGAGCAGCGCCGCTGTGCTGCGTCGTGGGGCAGGCTGCCCGCACACCAGGGCATCCCGTGATGGACGGGGAGGAAAGCCGGAGGACACGGCAGCCAGATGTGAGTCAACCGGTATTTGGTGTCCTAGTGTGGCCAGGGGACGGTCGCAATCCCGGTCTCGTTTACCGGCTTTCGAAGACGATAATGAAAAAATCAAGGAGTGGCGGCAGGCGCGTCACCGTACGCTATTCAAGGTGACAGTGCTGTGAGGTTGCTAGGCTGCTGAAGAGCAACCCATAAAGCGCTGTAAAGACGCCTTAGGCCCGGTTTGGCGGACCCGTGGACGGGGACCGACCTGTCGGCTGTGACTCATCAGCCTGGCCTAGGGCTGTGCGTGAAGTCTCGTTCTCAACATCCCACAAGAAAGTAAAGGGGTCCTCACCGTGAACGTGAAGAAGATCCTCGTCCTGGTGCTGGTGGCCCTCGGAGCGTTCGCCATCTACCGCAAGATCCAGGCTGACCGCGCCGAGCTGGACCTCTGGACCGAGGCCACGGCGGCTAACGAGAGCTGAGCGGAGACATCACCGGACTCCACCGACAGAACCCTGGCGCTGTCCTCCGGTTGTTGGACCACCGGTTGCCCACCCGAGGCGAAAGAGCGGTATGCTCTTCAATCGTTGTTGTAGAAACATGCGACAATGAGTATGTGCCGAGGGGCCATAGCTCAGCTGGCAGAGCGCCGGTTTTGCATACCGGAGGTCAGGGGTTCGACTCCCCTTGGCTCCACAGCAGCAGATCAGAACTGGGACGGAGACCTCCCCGGAGGTCTCCGTTTCGCATGTCTAGGCCTCGGCACAGTGCCCTCAAGGGGCGCGTGAGGCCCAGCAGCGCCGCTCCTCTGCCCGTTTCACGGCCTTGGCCAAGCCACGTGCTCCTACAGGGGGTATGCGGTCTTCCTCTCTCACCGAGCCGGCTCCAAGCGTCTAAGGGAGTGGACACCGCCCATCCGCGGGGTCTTCGCGGGGCAGCAGTCCTCCCCTGCCCGCTGGGACGAGTCGCGGCCGCCAACGGCACAGCGGGGATAGGCGGCTGCTCGTCCTCGCCTGTGACGAAGACCCGGTGCGGAACCCGCGGCGTCGCGTGGAACGTTTCCTTGAGGGCGTGCGTCTGTTGGCCACAGGCGATACTTCTGATGAGCCGCCGGTGACAGAAGTGCGTATCAGGGGATTTTCAGGGAAATCCCGCTGGCGCAGAGTGCCGCATCCCCTGAACGATAGAAAGAGACACACAGACTTCACGCAGCGGAAGAACAGCCAGAGGACACCCATAGAGCGCGGCAGGGAGTGAACGTGGCCGTGAGCAATCCGACACCTCCAATCCCCTCTTATGGGGGACGCCCCGTCCCGCCGTCCCAGATGCGCGTTACCCATGCGGAACGTGACCGCATCGCGGAAATGCTCCGGGATGCGTACGCGGAAGGACAGCTCGACGAGGAGGAGCTCGACGAGCGGTTGAGCCGGGCGATGAAAGCGAAAACCCGGGGAGACTTGCAGCCGCTGGTCGCCGACCTGTCTCTTACCCCCGCTTCAGCGGCAGTCCCGCACCCCGTGCAGCAAGGGGAACCGACGAAGGAGGAGCGTCTCTGGGCGGCAGGCGGTCACCTGTCGGGGTACTTCCTCCCCGTCCTGGGCCCGCTGATCGTGATGCTGGTCAAAAACGGCTCCCCGTACGCGCGTACCCAGGCGATCCGAGCGCTCAACTACCACCTGAACTTGCTCATCGCCACCGTGCTGGCGCCGTTCGCTATCTTCCTGCTCGTCACGATCCCCATCTACCTTTTCTTGTTCCTGGGGTGGGTCTTCCTCCCGCTGGTCGGTGGGGTGGCCTCGCTGATCGGAAGCAACTGGAAGTATCCGCTCACCATCGACATCGTCAAAGAGCATCCCCGCCCCCCAGAAACGCCACCGCTTCAGTGAAGGCAGTACGAACGCTGGGCCCCGCATCGTGCGGGGCCCAGCGTTCGTGGACGACACAGGGACGGTGGTTACTGTTTGATCTGGCTGTTCAACTCGCTCGAGGTGGACCCGGTGGCCGCAGCCTCGGGGGGTGCTGCGGTCTCAGCGGCTTCGGGGCTGTCCCAGAGCTTTCCACGGGTCTGGCGGGCTCGCGCAGCGAGCTGCTGGCGGGTCTGACGCACCTGCTCCCGGGCGTTCTCCAGGTGGGCGTGCCACTCGGCGTCCTGGGCGGCCTGGCGCAGCCGCAGCACGGCGTACACGGTGGCGAGGCCGAGGACTCCGGCACCGACGTAGACGAGCGCGCGCGGCAGCTTACGGCGCGGAGGGGCGGGGGCAGGGTCCACTTTCTGCGCGGCGGTGCTCAGCAGTTCGGCGACGCGGGGAGCCACGGTGTCCTCCACGCGCTGGGCCGCGCTATGGAGCCGGGGAGCGGTCCACCCTCGGGCCTGTTCAATGCGCTGGACTGCGGCCTCTTTGGCTTGCGCGGCGTAGGGGGCAAACCGTTCTGCCTGCTCCCGGGCTACCTCCTGTAGACGGCTCAGGGCCTCCTCGGCTCCCTTCTTGGTCTGTCCACGCTGCAACACGATCGACACGTGGTCCTCCTTTGGTTCGCAGGCTGCTCGGTGCCCTCCCCCCGAGCAGGACGTTCTATACCTGAGACGTCAGTCCCGAAGCTTTCGACTCGCCCGTTATCGGGGTGTTATCTCAACATACGTGGTTGATCGTGGCCAATCACGTGTTGAAGGTCGTGTCTGAAGTCTCTTTTTCCGCTGGCGGACCGGACGGGGCAGTAATGGGGGAGCTGAACGGGCGGTAACGTGTCAGGGGTAAGCATCCGCAACGGAAAGGTATTCGGGTGTCCGACACCAAGGAGCTCTTCGCTCGGCTGAACACCACCAAGGGCACGATTGTCGTCAGGCTCTTCCCCGACAAGGCGCCGGAGACGGTGGCGAACTTCGTCGGGCTCGCCGAGGGAACCAAACAGTGGGTGGACCCCCGCACGGGACGGCCGACGACGAGCAAGCTCTACGACGGCACGGTGTTTCACCGGGTCATCAAGGACTTCATGATCCAGGGCGGCGACCCGCTGGGTAATGGACGCGGTGGCCCCGGATACAAGTTCAACGACGAGATCCACCCGTCGTTGAAGTTCGACCGCCCTTACCTGCTGGCGATGGCGAACGCCGGCCCGAACAGCAACGGCTCCCAGTTCTTCATCACTGTGACGCCCACCGACTGGCTCAACGGCCGTCACACGATCTTCGGTGAGGTTGTCGAAGGCAGTGAGGTGGCTGTGGCGATCTCCGAGGTCGCCACCGACCAGATGGACAAGCCTTTGGAGCCGGTCGTCCTCGAGTCCGTCACGATCGAACGTAGGTAGGCGAAGCGGTATGAGCGCCTCTCCCAGTTCTGAACCGACGTCCCAGGCGGTCCCGGTCTGCTACCGACACCCGGGGCGCGAGACCTATGTCCGGTGCCGCCGGTGCAACCGGTACATCTGCCCGGACTGCATGCGGGAGGACTCGGTCGGGTTCCAGTGCGTGGAATGCGTCGCTGAGGGGAACCGGAGTGTGCGAGAGGCGCGCACCGTCTTCGGGGGCAGGATCATCGCCAAGCCCTATGTGACCTGGGCGCTGCTGGGGCTGATCGGTGCAGTGTTCGCGGCCCAGGTCGTGTCCTCGGGCGGTCTCGTCCGGCTCGGCACCACCGCTGATCCGCTCGTCTACGAGTTCGGGATGTGGGGCGGGGCGGTCCTGGCGTGGCACCAGTGGTACCGCCTGCTCACCGGGGTGTTCCTGCACGGCGGCCTCATGCACTTGGCGTTCAACGGGTTCGCGCTGTACGTGCTGGGGCCGCAGTTGGAGCGGTGGCTCGGCCACCTGCGTTACGCGGCACTGTGGGGAGTGAGCGCCCTCGGCGGGTCGGTGCTTGGACTGCTGGTGCAGCCGACAGTGATGTCGGTGGGGGCGTCTGGGGCGATCTTCGGACTGTTCGGCGCGGTCTTCGTGTTCGGTAAGCGGCTCAGGTTGGACACCCGGTTCATCCTGGGCCTGCTTGTCGCCAACCTGTTGATCACCTTCCTGGTGCCGGGGATTTCCTGGACCGCGCACATCGGCGGTCTCGTGAGCGGTCTGCTGCTGGGCTTGGGGTATGCCTACCTTCCGCCGAAGGCGGGCAGGGAGAGCAAGCCGTGGCAGCGCGCGCTCTGGCACGGAGGGGTCACCGTGGCCTACCTGGTGCTGCTGGGCGTCGCGATAGCGGTGGCACCGATCGCGTCGCTGGGGTGAGGCGCGGGCCGCCGGCTGGGGTTCGTCTTTGCGACGGTGTGGCCTGCTATGCCGGCTGTGCTGCCGGGAAATCCGTGTGGTGGCGCTGGAACCAGCCTGTGGATAACTCTGTGGATAACCTTGTGAATAAGTTGTGGATAAAGCTCACAATATCCCTGCTGAGCTGGGAAAACAGCGCCACTTATGTCCTGTGGACAATCAACGCCAGCGTGTGGAGACGATCAGCGCCATGATGATGCCGCTGAACCCGATAGCCAGGTTCCAGTTGGGCTGCTTCTCCAGGAACGAGACCGGGATGAAGTTGCCGATGATGTAGTAGGTCCCGATCCACAGGATGCCCAGGACGAAGAACGTCAGCATGACCGGGAGCACCCAGCGCCCGCCGATCTTCGGCTGGGGAGCCGTCGGGGGTGGCGTGTAAACAGCCTTCTTCTTGCGAACGCGAGACTTGGGCACGGTCGCTGCTCCAAATACAGGTGATCGAAAGATACTCCGAGACGGTACGCAGTCTACGGCACAACCGGACGTGCGGGCGAATACTTCTCACGACGGACCGTTATCGACGCTGGTGGGGGCCGTACGATCCGCGGATCGTACGGCCCCCGGCGTCAGTGGTCAGTCTCCCTCACCGCGCCTGCTGAACGGGTTCCATTCCTCCATGTCCGGCGGGAACGGTGGGAAGGGAGTCTCGTCGCCCGGCGAGCCCGGATCCGGCGGGGTCGGCGGCTCCGGTCGCTGCGGTTCCTTGGCGAAGGTCACCGTGACCGTGGTGCCGCGCTCCACCTTGGTGCCCGCCTGCGGAGACTGGGCGATCGCGGTCCCCGGGGTCGCGTCGCTGGTCTCCTGGGTCTGCGCCTCGAGGGTCAGACCCAGCTCGGCGAGCCGTTCCCGGGCCTGGTCCTCGTTCATGCCGGCGAGGCTCGGCACCTCGACCTTGGTGCTGGCCTTGGCGACCACCAGGTTGACCTTGGTCCCCGGCTCCACCTCGGTCCCCGCCTTGGGGTCGGTGGACAGCACGGTGCCTTGCGGCTCGTCAGACTCTTGGTGGGTGATCTCGCCGCGTGCCAGGCCGGCCCGGTTGATCTCCCCGAGCGCGTCCGCCTGGCTCATCCCCACCAGGTCAGGCATTTCAATCATCTCCGGTCCACCGGAGATGAGAATGGTGATCTCCGTGTCCGGCGGGACTGTCTCCCCGATCTCCGGGTCGGTGCCGACCACCTTTCCCTCTTCAATCTCGTTGCTCGGGGTCGGCTCGTCGGCGACTTCGATGTTCTCGAAGCCTTTCTCCTGCAGCGTCTCGGTGGCCTCCTCCACCGACATGCCCGCCACGTTGGGGATCGTGATGTTGTCGGTACCCGGGTTGAACAGCAGCCAGCCGAGGAACGCGGCGGCCGCCAGCACTGCGGTCCCCAAAAGCACCCACAGCACCTTGTTTCCGCTGCCGCGGCGACGGTCCTCGTCGTCGTACGGGTAGTCGTCGTAATCGTCGTAGCCGTCGTCCCGGGTGGGGGGAAGCGCGGTCGTCGCCCCGTCGTTCGCCGCGGAGAGCGCCATCGTGCTGGCCGCGGTCGGCATGCCTTGGAGGCCGCGCTGGATGTCGGCGCGCATCTCCTCCGCAGTCTGGTAGCGCTGCTCGCGGTCCTTGGCCATTGCGCGCAGCACGATCGCTTCGATCCACTCCGGGATCTCCGGGTCCAGCTCCGTCGGCGGGATCGGCTCCTCCCGCACGTGCTGGTAGGCGATAGACACCGGAGAGTCGCCCACGAACGGCGGACGGCCGGTCAGCAGCTCGTACAGCACGCAGCCGGTGGAGTAGATGTCGCTGCGGACGTCGACGCGCTCACCGCGTGCCTGCTCCGGGGAGAGGTACTGGGCGGTGCCGATGACCTGTGAGGTCTGCGTCATCGTGGCCTGGGCGTCGTTCATGGCCCGGGCGATGCCGAAGTCCATGACCTTGACCTCGGCCTGCCGGGTCAGCATGACGTTGGCCGGTTTGATGTCGCGGTGCACGATGCCTCGGGCATGGGCCGCCGCCAGGGCTCGGAGGATGCCGTCGGTGATCTCCAGCGTCCGCTCGGGCAGCAGACGCCGGTTGTCCTCGAGCAGCTCCTTGAGGGTGCGCCCGTCCACGTACTCCATGACGATGTACGGGATGGGTACGCCGTCGATCACGTCCTCGCCGGTGTCGTACACAGCGATGATCGACGGGTGGTTCAGAGAGGCAGCGGATTGCGCCTCCCTGCGGAAGCGGGCCTGGAAGGTGGGGTCCCGGGCGAGGTCTGAGCGCAGGGTCTTGACGGCCACCAGCCGGTCGAGACGGAGGTCACGGGCACGGAAGACCTCGGCCATGCCACCCCGCCCAACGGGGGCCTCAAGTTGGTAGCGGCCACCAAGGAGCCGTGGCTGAGACATGTCGTGAACTGTTCCTCACAGTCGTGAAAGGACCTGAGCGGCCGTCAGGGCGGCGTGGAGCCTCGCGACTCCTCACCGGTGCCTCCGGTGGGACCGCCCGGTGCCGCACCGCCGCCATCCGCGTCGTCCTCGTCCGAAGGGCCACCGGGTTCCTCCCCGGGATCGGGTGTGGAGTCGGCGCCGTCCCCGGGTGGGGAGGGGTACTCGGACTGTGGAGGCGTCGTTGGTTCTGGGTGCGGGGCCGGCGAGTAGCTCTCCTCCGGCTCGTCGTTGAGCGGGGGAAGCTGACCGCCGGGATTGTCTGGGACAGGGGTCTGCGAGTCGGTCGTTATGTTCTCTGTTGTGTCGGGGGATCGAGAGAGTGTCGGGACGACCGACCGATGACTGGTTGGAGCCCCATTGGTACCAGGTTCCTTCCCCAGCAGCCCGACCAGGAAGATCCCCACCGCGACAGCTCCGACGGTTGCGATCAGAGCGAACACGACGGGTAGGTTCAGGCGGCTGTTCGGTGCTGCAGATGTCTCGGCAACTCTATCCGAGTCCTTGCCTTGCGGGGGAGGCCACGTCTGAGCTTGAGCGCCCGAATGCGGGCTGTCAACGGGGGTGCTGTCCCCGGTAGGAGGGCCGGGCTGGGCGGGGACCACTGCGGTGGCCGCCGTGGCCGACACCAGTCCTAGCGCCTCGGTGGCGTCTCCTCCGTTGAGTGCGGCGCGGAGCCGCTGGGCCCACTGGGATACTTCGGCAGCAGACGAGGGGCGCTCCTGCGGGTCTTTGGCCAGCATGCACTCCACTAGTTCCCGCACCGCGGGCGGCACGCTGTCCGGCAGGGGCGGGGGAGGCTCCCGGGAGTGGGCGAGTGCCAGCGCCAGCGGAGTGTCCGCGGTGAAGGGCGGGTGGCCCGCCAGGCACTCGTAGGCGACGATGCCCAGCGCGTAGATGTCCGACAGCGGACTGGCGGGTTTTCCCGATACCTGCTCCGGGGAGATGTACTGGGCAGTGCCCATCACCATGCCGGTCTGGGTGAGGGTCACTGACTCGTTGCCGCGGGCAATACCGAAGTCGGTGAGCTTCACCGTGCCGTCTTCGGTCACCAGCAGGTTGCCCGGTTTGATGTCGCGGTGGATGACCCCGTTGGCGTGGGCGGCGGACAGCGCCTGGGCGGCTTGGTCCACCACGTCCAGGGTGATGTCGGGGTCGAGGCCTGGGTTGCGTTTGATGATGGCGGACAGCGACTCCCCCGTGATCAGCTCCATGACCAGGAAGGAGAAGCCGTCCTGTTCGCCGTAGTCGTAGACCTGGGCGATGTTCGGGTGCGACAGCGCCGCAGTGATCTGCGCTTCGGTGCGGAAGCGCTGTTGTGAGACCGGGTCACTGACCTGGGCAAGGTGCAGGAGCTTCACTGCCACGGGGCGGCTGAGCAGTATGTCGGTGGCCCGCCACACTTCGCCCATGCCGCCCACGCCGATGCGCTCGTCGAGGCGGTACCGGTCGACCAGTACCACCCCGGCCCGTGAACCAAGTCCGCGCTCAGGGGTCTCACTCACCGTTGATCACTGCTTCCATGATCGCTTTGGCTACCGGAGCCGCCAGAGTGCCACCGCTGGCGTTACCGCGCTCGATGACGACCGCCACCGCGACCTGGGGGTCGTCAGCGGGAGCGAAGGAGATGAACCAGTTGTGGGTGTCGCCGTCGCCGACCTCAGCGGTACCGGTTTTCCCCGCTACTTGGATACCGGGGATCGCCGCGGTTTTGCCACTGCCTTCGTCTCCTTCAGTGACCAGGATCATGGCCTGGGTGAGCTGTTCGGCAGTGTTGGCGCTGATTGCTTCGCTGAGCACCTTGGGGGTGGTGGACTCGATCTCGGACATGTCCGGTCCGAGAATCTCTTGGACGAGGTAGGGCTGCATGAGGGTGCCGTCGTTGGCCACCGCGGCTGCGACCATCGCCATCTGCAGCGGGGTGGCCTGCAACTGGCCTTGCCCGATGCCCATCTGGGCGCGCAGGTTGTCGTCGGGCTCCAGCGGTGCGGAGCTTTCCGTCACCCGGACGGGGATGTCCATCGGGCCGGAGTTGAACCCGAAAGCGGTGGCCTGCTCGTGCAGGGCTTCAGCGCCCAGTTCGATGGCCCAGTTCGCCATCGAGGTGTTGCAGGAGATCTCGATCGAGTGCGCGATCGAGTCGGGTGCCCCGCCGTTGCACGGGCCGCTGAACGCGTTCGGGAGCTGGCTGCCGCCGATCTGGATCGACGCGGGCGCGTCAATAGTGGATTCGATGGTGTGGCCGTTTTCCAGGGCCGTGGCGGCGGTGACGATCTTGAACGTGGAGCCGGGCGGGTAGAGCTCGTTGAAGGCCCGGTTGAGCAGGGGCTGGTTCTTGTCGTCGGCCAGCTTGTTCCAGTTCTCCACCGAGGTGTTGACGTCGCTCAGGTCAGCGACCGAGTTCGGGTCGTAGGTGGGGATGGAGGCCGCGGCCAGCACCGCGCCGGTCTTCGGGTCGAGGGCGACGGCTGCTCCCCGGCCGTTGGTGGCGTACGCCTTCAGCCCTTCCAGGGCTGCCCGCTGGGCGTCCGGGTTGAGGGTGAGGACGACGGAAGCACCCTGGGGCTCGGTTCCGGTCAGCATGTCCAGGAAGTTGCGGACCATGAGGCTTTCGTCGGAACCGTCGAGGTAGGAGTTGTGGGTCTGTTCGATACCGAAGTTCCCCATCGGGTTGAACACGCCCACCGGGTGCGCGTACAGCTCCCCTTCAGGGTACTCGCGCTGGTAGTACTCCCCGTCCTCGTTGTAGGTGGAGGTGGCGATCTGTTCGTTGCCCACCACGATTGGGCCGCGCGGCAGGGAGGTCCGTTCGGCGACGTCGCGCCGGTTGAACTCGTGCTCGCGGAGCCAATCGGCTTGGAACGCCTGGATCCAGGTGGTGTTCAGCAGCAGCACCCCGAACAAGGCCAGGGAGAACACCGCGAGTCTGCGAATGGGCTTGTTCATCGGGAGATCACCTGGGTCGCACCCTCGTCCTGGATGGCCACGGGGGCCGGTTTGCGGGCGTTGTTGCTCATCCGGACCAGTAGGGCGAGCATGATCCAGCTAGACAGCAGGGCTGAACCACCCTTGGCCACGAAGGGGATGGTGGCACCGGTCATCGGGATGACGCGGGTGACGCCGCCGATGACCACGAAGCTCTGGAAAGCGATGAGGAAGGAGATGCCCGAGGCGAACATTTTGACGAACAGCTCTCGGGAGGCGAGGGCGATGCGCATGCCGCGCTGGGCGAGCAGGGCCAGCGCCAGCAGCATCACCATGAGACCGGTGAGCCCGAGCTCCTCGCCGAAGGCGCTGAAGATGAAGTCGTTCTGCACTTCGGGGACGTGGCCGGGCTTGCCGCCGCCGAGTCCGGCGCCCAGGATGCCGCCCTCTCCCATGGCGAACAGGCCTTGGACGAGCTGCTGGCTGTTCTGCCCGGCTTGCACGCAGAAAGCGTCGGCGTTGTTGGCGATGACCTCGTCGGTGCAGAACACTTCGGGGTTGAAGGCGTCCAGCCAGGTGACCACGCGGGTGCGGAAGTGGGGGACCAGCGGGTACAGCATGACGCAGGCCCCGAAGAACGCGGTCAGGCCCAGGATGATCCACGAGGAGCGCTGCGTGGCCACGTAGATCATGGCGAGGAAGGTGCCGAACAGCAGCAGCGAGGTGCCCAGGTCGTTCATGAGGATGACCAGGACGATGATGCAGAAGCCCCACATGACTGCCATCGGCGCCGTGTCGCGCATCCGGGGCAGGTCGAGCACTTTGACCCGGCCGATTTTCAGCGGCTTGCTGACCAGTGAGAGCACGTCGCGCTTGGTGACCATGTAGCCGGAGAGGAAGATGACCAGCGCGATCTTGGCGAACTCGGACGGCTGGAGGCTGGTGATCCCCAGGTTGATCCACTGGCGGGCACCGTTGATGGTCATGCCCAGGCCGGGGATGAGGGGGAGCAGGAGCAGGAACACCGCGGTGAGCGCCGTGATGTAGGGGTAGCGCTGCAGGACGCGGGGTTCTTTGAGGAAGTACACGATCGCCGCGAAGACGACCAGGCTGGCAGCGGTGAGGATCAACTGGTCCATCGCGCTGCCTCGCGAAGTGTCGCCCGTGGCTTCGAACAGGCGCCACAGCATGGCGATGCCCAGTCCGTTGAGCAGGGTGGCCAGCGGGAGCAGCAGCGGGTCGGCGTAGGGGGCGAAGAACCGGATGAAGACGTGCGCGAGCAGCGCCAGCCCGCCGAACAGCCCGCCGTACAGGAAGAGGTTCGGCGGCATTTCACCGTTGCGGGTCAGGCTGGCTTCAATGAGCGCGAACAGCGTGATGCCGATCGCGAACAGCAGCATGACCAGTTCGGCGTTGCGCCGTTTGACCGGCGGCAGCGCGGCCGACAGTGCCTCGCTCATTGCTGGCCTCCATTGCCCTGCGCGTCGTTCGCCCGCTGCTCCGCGTCGGTGGCGGGGGTGGGGGCGGAGGGTCCTCCTGCTGGTGTGTCCGTCGTCGTGCCCCGGCTGGGGGTGACCGGCGGCTGGGGGTCGTCGTCGGCGTCGTCGAGGCCGCAGGAGGCAGGGTCACGCTGGCAGTTTTCGAAGGTCTCCCGTAGGGCAGCGACCCGCTCTTCGGCCTCGCTGAGGCTGTCGACGGTGATACTGCGCTCAACCGACTCGCGTTCGGTGACGGGGAGCCCGTCGAGGGGGATGCCGGTGCGCTGCAGTTCAGTAGCCAGGCTATAGCCCGCGATGTCGGTGTTGATGCCTTGGTAGATGGCGACTTCGCCGTCGGGGCTCGCCCCCACGAAGTACTGGCTGAGGAGGAATTGGCGGCCGAAGTAGAAGCCCACGCCGGCCACGACGGCCACGATGATGAGGAAAGTGACCACCATCGGCCACCAGCGGCGGGTGCGGGGCGGTTCGAAGTCGTCTTCCTCCGGTTCGTAGGGGGGGATGCGCTCCATTTCGGCGGTGTCGCCAGCGTTGGCGGTGGTGGCGCGGGCGAGTTCCTGGGCGCGTCCCGCAGGGGTGTCAGAGGGGGTGAAGAAGGGTTCGCGGCGTTGGCTTGCCGCGCCAACCACGGTGGGGGTAGCGGTGGGCCCCACCGGGTCGATGGCGGTGTCGATGACGTCGGCGACGACCGCGGTGATGTTGTCGGGTCCGCCGCCGCGGCGGGCGAGTTCGATGAGGCGGGACGCCGCATCTGCGGGGGTGGGAGCGCTGGCGAGGGTTTCGTGGATTGTTTCTTTGCTCACCACACCCGACAGGCCGTCGGAGCAGAGGAGGTAGCGGTCGCCGACTTCGGCTTTCCACACGGAGACGTCCGGGTCGACGCGGCCTTGGCCTTGGATGGCGCGGAGGAGGAGGGAGCGTTGGGGGTGGGTGGCGACCTCGTCCTCGGTGATCTTGCCTTCGTCGACCAGGGTCTGCACGAGGGTGTGGTCGCTGGTGATCTGTTTGAGCTCGTTGTTGCGGAGCTGGTAGGCGCGGGAGTCGCCCACGTGAACGAGGACCATGCGGGAGCCTGACCACAGCATGGCGGTCAGGGTGGTGCCCATGTTTTCGAGGTGGGGCTCTTCGATGACCTTGCGGGCCAGTGCCTCGTTTGCTGCCGCGACAGCTTCCTGGAGGGCTTTGACCATCTCGCCGCTGGGGATGTCCTCGTCGAGAGGCATCAGCGAGTGCACGGCCAGGGAGCTGGCGATTTCGCCGCCCGCGTGACCTCCCATCCCGTCAGCCACGACCAGCAGGTTGGGGCCCGCGTAACCGGAGTCTTCGTTGCCCTCTCGCAGGCAGCCGACGTCGGAGTACGCCGCGTAGCGAAGTGCGATAGTCATTTGCGTAGTTCCAGAACGGTCTTGCCGATGCGAATGGGCTGTCCGATGGAGACGGGCTGGGGACGGGTCAGGCGGGACTGGCCGAGGTAGGTGCCGTTCGTTGAACCGAGGTCCTCGACGATCCAGCGGCCGTTGTCGGGGAAGAGCCGGGCGTGGCGACCTGAGGCGTAGTCATCGTTGATGACGAGCGTGGAGTCTTTGGCGCGGCCGATGATAATCGGCTGGGAGGTGAGGTCGATACTCGTCCCGGCGAGGGGGCCTTTGACGATCACGAGGGAGCGAGGTTCGTTGCGTCGCCTGCGTGCAGGGCGGGCAGGCCTGGGGCGTCCGGCCTCTCGGCCGCGGGCGGAGCTGCGTTTCTTGCTGGTGGCCGGGCCGAACAGGTCGGTGCGGATCACTCCCACCGCCATGATGATGAACAGCCACAGCACCGCGAGGAACGCGAGCTTGATCAACAAGAGAGTCAACTCGGACATTGCAGTGCTCTTCAGCCCCTGTCGTGCTCCGGCTGGGTCAGCGGTGATGGCTCCGCCAGCGCATGCTGTCGCGTTGAACCGTGTCTACCGCCTCGGAAGCCAGGTGAACCCATTGGACCCGGTTATTGTGCCCGATTGAAGCGGTATTCGGAATAAAGTCTCGGTCGGGGGATAGGTCATTCTCACGGGTGTAGCTATGGAGGAAGACCCGCTCCGTCGCGTAACGTTGCGGGTCTCGGTTCCGTTCAGTTGTTTAGTCCCGCCGGAAGGTCATGGTGGTTCTGCCGAGGCTGATCCGGCTGCCGTCCACGAGGCGGGCCCGTTGGACCTGCTGGCCGTTGACGAACGTCCCGTTGGTGGAGTTCAGGTCCACCAGGATGGCCTCGTTTCCTTCCAGCCGGATCTCGGCGTGGTGGCGTGAGACCCCGTTGTCCACCAGGCGCAGGTCGCAGTCGGTACCCCGACCCAGGAGCGTCACCTCGGAGGTGAGCTCGTAGGCCTGCTGGGCTCCCTGAGCGGTGAGGGAGCCGTCGGCTGCTGCGCCGCCGGGCGACAGCAGCAGTCGGGGACGTCCTGGAATCACGCTACCGCGGCGGGGATGGTCGGTGACCGGTTTGATGATTTCGCCGTCCTTGACAGTGTCTCCGCGGATCACCGCGGAGCGAACCCGGAAGCGACCGGTTTGGAGGTCGTCGGCCGTCTCGAATCTCACCCGCACGGGACCAACGAACGAGTAGCCTTGTTCGGTTGCATACTCGCGGGCGAGTTTGGAGAGTTCCTGGCCGAGGTTGTCGGCGTAGACGGCGAGGCGCTCCCTGTCGGAGGCGGAGAGTTCCACGACGAAGTCGTTAGGGACCAGGGTGCGGCCTTGAGCGACGATCGCGGCGCGTTCGTCCATCTCGCGTTGCACGTTGCTGGCGACCTCGACGGGCTGGAGCTCCGACTTGAAGGCTCGCGCGAAGGTGCCTTCGATCATCCCTTCGAGCCGGCGCTCGAAGCGTTGAAGCACTCCCACGAGGTACCTCCCTTGACTCCACGTCCCGATGAGATGATCGTAACCGGGCTAAGGCCTCTTTTGCTTCACTGGACGGAGTCGTTACCAAGTGACCGGTGAAGGAGAAAAGATGCACGGACTCCTCTGAGACCGTGCTAGCCTTGAGGCACACCGCGGACAGGGATCCCGAACCCGCAGGGTCAGGGCACTGTCAACGGCGGATACAATGGCAATGAAATGCCACTCGGGCGGGTGGCGGAACGGTAGACGCGCACGGTTCAGGTCCGTGTGTCCGAGAGGATGTGAGGGTTCAAATCCCTCCCCGCCCACAAGCGGCCCCGGCAGTGCCGGGGCCTTGTTCTTTTCCGACGGCTACGGGTCGAGGAGCGGGGCGAGTTGCTCCCATCGGGCGATTTCGCAGCCGTTGGTGCGGGAGAACTCGGCGTTGACGTCCGTGTGGTCGATGCGTCCTCGCACGGTGGCGGTTTCCGGGCCCCCGTAGACGAGGATGCAGGGCTGGTCGGCGGGAACCGGTTCGAACACGTCGGTGCCGGCGCGGTCGAGGGCGGCGCAGGCTGCTGCAGGGTCGGGGTGGGTGCCGCCGGCTGGTCCACAGGTGAGCGTCCACACGTCTGGCGAGGGCTCGGCGCGGGGCGTGGGGCTGTCCTCGACGGCGGAGAAGCGTTCGATGGTCAGTTCGGTCTGTGGCTGCGGGGAGACGCCGGGTGTGGTGGCGGGCGGCGAGGTGTCGGTGGCGGGGCTGCAGCCGCAGAGCAGGATGCAGACAGCGGTGACCGGGATTCCCACGGCGGCGGTAACGAGACGGCGCATACTCTGTCAAACGCGTACGAACGGGATAGGGTTTCCGTTTGCTACTGATCGTGATCTTCTCAGTGCGGAGAGGGGTCTAGGTGTCCGGTGTCAGCATTCCGGTGGTCGAGGTGAGCGCGGTTCCGGAGAACGGCTACCTGCTCGACGTGCGCGAGGAGGACGAGTGGCGGGCAGGGCACGCGCCTAACGCCGTCCACATTCCGCTGGGGCAACTGGCGGAGCGCGCCGCGGAGATTCCCAAGGACACCCAGGTGTATGTCCTGTGCCGGGTCGGTGGACGCTCCGCACGTGCCGTCCAGGCCCTCAACGAGGCAGGGTGGCGGGCCGCGAACGTCGCTGGGGGGATGAGCGCCTGGGCGCTGGCGCGGCGTCCCATGGTGAGTGAGACGGGAGAGCCTCCGGTCGTGCTCTAGGCGGGCTGCACGAGCGCTCAGCGTGGGGGCCGCTGCGGCGGCCCTTTCCTGCTGTCGGAAGGGAGACGGGATCGCCCGCAGGAGAGGAGTGCTGCGGGCACGGCACGCCGGCCTGTGCCTGGCTGGAGGGCGTGTCCGCGGCTGTCGTCTTGGTGTCGCGGCGATTTTCTGTTCTGGTCTTCCCACGGTGGGGCGGGCCTGTAGGCGGCCCGCGGTGTCTCCGGGCGGCGGCAGAGCCGCCGCAGTCGCGGACAAAAGCCTCGTATGCCCGTCGACCAGGAGAAACGCAGATGAGATTCACATTACAGTGCGTTTCCGACCCTACGGGCGTCTCGGATGGGAGAGTAGAAAAACCTGGCTGGGGGTGCGGACATCAATTCGGCAGTCGAGGACCGCGGGGGGGATACCGCCACGGGCACGCGGGTTTCCTGGAAAGCCGAACCGGGCATCCCGCACCTGGTGGTATTCAGGGACGGCGTCGCGCGCTGATCAGCCGAGAACCAGCACAACCAGGAGACGGGTAGGGTCGCTGCCCCGGGAGAGCAGGGCGGCGGGCGGGCCTTCGGAGAACTGAGGAGTGGGGACGTGTCGCGGGCCGTACTGTTGCCATATGCGTTGTCGAGCGTCGCCGTTGCGCGCCGATACCTGTGCGCTGACCTCCGTGCTGCGGGGATTGCTCGGTCGCTCGTGGACGATGCTGCACTTGTCCTCACTGAACTGCTGGTCAACGCGCTGCGGCATGCGAGCCCGCTCCCCCCGCCGTACCCGCCGAACCGGGTCCGGGTGGCGTGGCGCTTGGTGTGTGCCGAGGACCAGGAGAGCCAGGAGGACGGCGGCCACTGGGTGGAGATCGCGGTGAGCGACGGGGGCGGGGAGACCCTGCCGCGGGTAGCGGGGCCGTCGGTTTCGGCCCGGGGCGGCCGCGGTTTGGGCATTGTGCAGCAGATATCCGCGAAGTGGGGCACGGAGCTGGATGCGAACACCACCACGGTGTGGGCGATGATCGACATTCCAGTGATCGCGGTGACGGAAGCCGTTGCAGAATGCCGCGTGCCTCCTCGGCATGACGCTTCACCGTGTTTGCGCCGGTCAGCGCGGAAAACGCACGGGAAGGAAACGGTAGGGCGAAACACCGTTCGGGCGCTGGCCGAGGTCGGCCTCCGGTCGCTACAGTCAGCCCTGTGGAGCTGAAGATCTCAAAGAAGTATCGTCTAGATCACGTAATAGTATCCGTTTGTGGGGAGATTGACCTGTACACCGCGCCGGTGCTCCGGGGGGAACTCGCCGACGCGGTGGTGTCCGGTGGGAAGACCGTGGTCGACCTGGGCGAGGTGGAATTCTGCGACTCCACCGGCCTGGGGGTGCTCCTAGCGGCGCTCAAACAGGCACGCGGAAACAACGGCGACCTTGAACTCGCAGCTCCCCGACCCGCAGTCCGCAGGATTCTGCAGATTACCGGTCTGGACGAGGTCTTCACCATCCACGAGTCCGTCGACACTTTCGTGGCGACTGCTACGGGAGTCGCCACCTAGCCGGAGAGCAGCCATGGCATCTACCAGGGGACCGGGCCGGGTCGCCGCCGTCATCCCTGCCAGGAACGAGCAGGAGCGGATCGGCGCCACAGTGCGGGCGGTGCGCGCCTTGCCCCACGTGGACCTGGTCGTGGTCGTGGACGACGGGTCCCGCGACGAGACAGCGGCCGTGGCCCGTGCCGCGGGGGCCCGCGTGTTCCGGCATGCCCGAAACAGGGGCAAAGGCGCGGCCATGGAGACCGGTGCGGAAGGGGTCCGCGGCTATGAAGCGGACGAGCGGCGGTCCGGCGCTGACGTGGCCCCCCGGCACCTGCTGTTCGTGGACGCCGACCTTGGGGAGACCGCTGGCGCGGCCGCGGCTCTGATCGAACCGGTCTGCGCGGGGGAAGCGGACATGACGATCGCGCGGTTCCCGGCCACCCGGCTGCGGCTCGGCGGGCACGGCATGGTCGTCCGACTGGCCCGCGAAGGTATCCGGCGCGCCACGGGGCGGGAGATGGAGCAGCCGCTCAACGGGCAGCGCTGTATGACCCGGCGTGCTTTCGACGCGGCCAGCCCGCTCGCCCCGGGGTTCGGGGTGGAGACCGGGTTGACGATCGACTTGCTAAGCCGCGGGTTCCGGGTGGTGGAAGTGGAAGTGCCGATGGAGCACCGTGCCACCGGCACCGATCTCCGCTCCCAATTGCACCGGGCCCGCCAGTTCGTCGACGTGGCCCGCGCTCTCGCAGTGCGGGAGCTGCGCGGCGTACGGGCGCGGAGAGCGCGGGCCGATCTTCTAGGGCGGATAGCGAACGAACAGGTCCAACGAGCGGAGTAGCCTGCTGTACATGTCGAACCGCTATGCCTACCTCGGCCCTGAAGGCACGTTCACCGAGGCTGCGTTGCGCGCACTCAAACCGGAGACGCCATCCGCGGAGTTTGTGCCGTGCAACGGCGTGGACATGGTGTTCGCGGCGGTACGCAGCGGTGAGGTCGAGGGCGGGGTGGTCCCGCTGGAGAACTCTGTGGAGGGCGGGGTGAGCGCCACCACAGCGGAACTCGTCAACGGTGAACCGCTGCTCATCACCGCGGAGATCACCGTGCCGGTGGAGTTCACGCTGTTCGCCCGCCCTGGGACCACGCTCCACGACGTGAAACGGGTCGCCACCCACTCGCACGCACTGGCCCAGTGCCGGGGATGGCTGGCGGAGAACCTGCCCAACACCGAGTCGTACGTGGTCTCCTCCACCGCCGCGGCAGCCCAGTCCGTGTCCGATCCCGCGTCCCCCTATGACGCGGCGATCTGCGCGCGGATCGCGGGAGAGCGGTACGGGCTGGTGCCTCTGGCGGAAGGGATCGGGGACCGCGCCGACGCCGCTACCCGGTTCATCTACCTCAGCAGGCCGGGGCCGCTGCCCGAGCCCACCGGGGCTGACCGCACCTCGCTGGTGGCGTTCCTGCCCCACGACCATCCGGGGGCGCTCGTGGAGCTGCTCACCCAGTTCGCGGTCCGCGACGTCAACCTGACCCGCCTGGAATCGCGGCCTACCGGGGACGGGCTGGGCACGTATTGCTTCTTCATGGACGCGGAAGGCCACGTGGCGGAGGCCCGGATCGGCGAGGCGCTCATGGGGCTGCGGCGCATCTGCCGGGACGTGCGGTTCCTGGGCAGCTATCCGCGTTCGGACGCAGGCATGCAGCAGAGGCGGCCGCGGGCCCGGGTCAGCACTACGGACGACGACTTCCACGAGGCAGAGCGGTGGCTGGCCCGCATCCGCGCGGGACAGGTCGACTGACACCCAGGCCGGGTGCGGCCGGGCCTGCCCGGGTGGGGAGAACCGGTTCGGCGGGGAACACCGTCGGCGGGCGCGCCACTGCGGTCTCATCATCAACGCCCCGGGGCTGCGCTGTGCTTGCCGCATTTTTCCTGCGGTGACGGTGCGTGCCGGTCCGCGGACTGTCGGCGGCCGGCGGCGGGACTCACCCGGATGTGCCTGCTGGTTCCTTGCAGCGGGGCCTGTCGGGTGCCCGGGGAGCGCCGCGCCCGGCGGGCACGGATGCCTGCCCTGAGTTCTTGCTGGCCAGGCGACGGGCGCGCGAGAACTGGTCATCTTACCGATAGGCGTGAGGCGGTGTTCGGTTCAGGCTGGAAGAGGAAGCAGCACCGGATCGGCGTTACCGCGCAGCCGATCACGATGAGGGAGCGCGAACCATGGCCGAGAGCACCGTCCGGATCTTCGACATCATGGCCTGCAATGTCTACTGGGACTTTGACGGTTCGCCCCTGCCCCGCGAACAGCACAAGTTCCTGGTCTCGTTCTATCCCACCAAGGGTGCGCCCACGCCCGAGCTGATCGACAGCATCGTCGCCTACGGCCCCGACGGCTACCGTGTAGAGTTCGCCAATCAGCGGTTCACCCCGGACAACAAGAACGGCTACATCTACGACCGGACCCTCGACTACTACTGGTACATGGTCAACCTCGCCACCGGTTTCCTGCCGGAAGGCGAGTACACCATCGAGGTCACGGGCAAGGACGGCACCGTGGACCGCCGGTCCCGCATGCAGCGGCAGGAGTCCACCGACGCGCTCGTCCCCGCTTACCGGGAACACCGGCAGCAGATCCTGAACTCTTTTGCGCCTTCGGGCCGCCAGCGGCTGCCGGAAGGGACCGCGCTGACCGACCTGGTGTGCTCGTGGCGCACCCTCAAAGAGCTGGCTGGCCGCGACGCCTACTACATCTACCGGCTCGCGGAGGGCGGTTCCGCGCGAGAGTTCGACACGCAGAACCTGACCTGGTGGGACAACATCTTCTTCCAGAAGCTCCGCGGAGACGCGACCGCGGGCCTCAACCGGGACAGCGTCACCGTGGCCGCGGAACTGAAGCCCGACACCACCTACGCCTACTTTGTGGAGATCACCGACTCCAACGTGCAGAGCGAGACCAACATCTGCATCTTCCAGCCCCACCAAGTGTTCACCACCCCGTAGACAGCGCGACCTCGTTGGGGTGGTGAACGGCGAGGCCCCGTCTGCCGGTCCTGACATGGGGGAGGGTGCTGGCAGGCGGGGCCCTCCGCCGTACCGCGAAGCACAGGCAGGGCCGGGTGGGATCCGGAACACGCGGCAGAGCCCGCCCCGCGGAAGGCAGGGCGGGCTCTGCACGGGATACGGGCTACAGCACGATCCGCATCGGGGACTCCAGCACTTCGGCCAGGTCCTTGAGGAAGGCGGCGCCGACCGCGCCGTCGACCGCGCGGTGGTCCACCGAGAGTTCCAGCGCGATGGTGTGCCGGGCCACGATCTCCCCGTCGCGCACCACCGGCTCCTGCTGCATCGCACCCACGGCGAGGATCGCCGCCTCCGGCGGGTTGATCACCGCGGAGAAGCTCTCCACACCGAACATGCCCAGGTTGCTGACGCTGAACGTGCCGCCGCTCATGTCCTGCGGGCTCAGCTTGCCGTCGCGGGCCTTCTCCACCAGGGCGCGGGAGCGCCGGGCGACCTCCGACAGCGCCAGGGTGTCGGCGTCGTGCAGCACCGGGACCACCAGGCCGGTGTCCACAGCCACCGCGATGCCCACGTTGATCCGCTTGTGCCGCAGCAGCTTGTCGTCCACCCACGAGGAGTTCACCTCCGGGTGGTCGCGCAGCACGGTGGCTACGGCTTTGACGATCAGGTCGTTGACGCTGACCTTCACCCCGGTCGGGGCGAGCTGCTCGTTGATCTGCGCCCGGAACTCTCTGAGCGCTTCGGCGTCGATCCGGCGGCGCAGGTAGAAGTGGGGGATCTCCTGCTTGGCCTGGGTCAGCCGGCGGGCGATCACCCGGCGGATGTTGGTGACCGGAACCTCTTCGGAGGCACGCAGGTCCTCGAACTCCGGCTGCGGCGGGGCCGCGGCAGGGGCGGGTGCCTTGGCGGCAGCGGGCTGCGGTGCAGCAGCCTCCTGCTCCCGCTTCTGCTGGGCTGCGGCTTCCACGTCGGCGCGCACCACCCGGCCTTTGGGGCCCGACCCTTGGATTTTGGTGATGTCGAGACCGTATTCGCGGGCCAGGCGGCGGGCCAGCGGCGAGGAGAGCGGACGCGGTTTGCCTCCCTGCTCTGCCGGGGCGGCCGGGGCCGGGACCGTGGGCTGCTCTTCCTTGGCCTCCTGGGCGGCGGGCGCGGGCTGCTGCGGCTCCTCCGCCTTCTGCTCGGCGCCCTCCCCGCCCTCCGGGGCGGCAGGGACAGCGTCCGGGCTGTCGGCGATCACCCCGATGACCGCGCCGATCGGCACGGTTTCGCCTTCGCGGACCGTCTGCTGGACCAGGTAGCCGTCTTCGTAGGCTTCGTACTCCATGACGGCTTTGTCGGTCTCGATCTCCACCAGCACGTCGCCCACGGAGACCTTGTCACCGACCTGCTTCACCCAGGAGCTGATGACGCCTTCCTCCATGGTGTCGGAGAGGCGCGGCATGTAGATTTCAGACATCTGTGGTTCCTTAACCGACTCTCCGGCCGACGGCTCTCAGGGTTTCGTAGATCACGGTCGTGACCGACTCCGCTGACGGCAGTGCGGCGTTCTCCAACGGCTTGGCGTACGGCAAGGGCACTTCGGCCATCGCCACCCGGCGCACCGGAGCGTCGAGGTAGTCGAATGCGCCTTCTTGAATGGATGCGGCGATTTCCGCGCCGATCCCATAGGTCAACCAGTCGTCTTCGGCAACGACCGCACACCCGGTCTTCTTCACCGAGTTCACGATCGTCTCCCGGTCTAGCGGACGCAGGGAGCGCAGGTCAACGACCTCGACACTGATTCCCTCTTCAGCGAGTCGGTCCGCCACCTGAGTGGCGATCATGGCCATCCGGGAGTAGCCGACGAGGGTGATGTCGGTGCCTTCACGGACGACGGCGGCCCGGCCGATTTCGCCGACGACTTCTTCGTCGGGGACTTCGCCCTTCGTGTTGTACAGGCCGAGGTTCTCCAGGAAGAGCACCGGGTCGTCGTCGCGGATCGCGGCACGCAGCAGGGCTGCGGCGTCAGCGGGCGTGCTGGGCGCCACGACTTTCAGCCCGGGCACGAACGCGTAGTACAGCTCGACGTTCTGCGAGTGGGTGGCGCCGAGCTGCTGGCCGCCGCCGCCCGGGGTGCGGATCACCATCGGCACACTGTTCTGGCCGCCGAACATGCCGTAGATCTTCGCGGCATGGTTGACGATCTGGTCCAGGGCGAGCAGGGAGAAGTTGATCGTCATGATTTCGACGACCGGGCGCAGGCCGAGCATGGCTGCGCCGACGGCTGCACCGACGAACCCCTCCTCGGCGATGGGGGTGTCGCGGACGCGCCGCTCCCCGAACTCTTTGAGGAGGCCTTCAGTGATCTTGTAGGAGCCCTCGAAAACGCCGATCTCCTCACCCATGAGGAAGACGTTTTCGTCGCGGTGCATCTCGGCACGCAGGGTGTCGCGCAGGGCCTGACGGTAGGTGATGACGGGCATGGTGCGGAGTCGCTCCTTGTCTACTCGGCGAACACCGGGTCGGCGGGCATCCGGCGCGACTCGTTGGCCACCGGGGTGGCGTAGGTGTAGTCGAACAGCGTGGACACCTCGGGGTGCGGGCTGTTCTCCGCGAAATCGGCGGCGTCGGCGACCTCGGCTTTCACCGATTCGGCGATCTCCTTTTTGATCTCGTCGGTGAGAATGCCCGCCTCGGTCAGGCGTTCTTCGAACATGGCGATCGGATCGTTGGCGAGGGCCTCCTCCGCCTCCTCCTTGGTGCGGTACTTGGCCGGGTCCACCACGGAGTGGCCTTTCATCCGGTAGCTGAAGGCTTCCAGCAGGAAGGGGCGGTGTTCGCTGCGGGCCCGCTCCACCAGTGTGGTGGCGGTGTCGCGGACGGCGAGGACGTCCCGGCCGTCGACGCGCACCCCTTCAATCCGGTAAGCGGAGCCGCGCTTGTACAGTTCGGGCTCTGCCGAGGAGCGCTCGACCGGCGTGCCCATACCGGTGAAGTTGTTGATCACCACGAAGATCACCGGCAGGTTCCACAGGCTGGCGATGTTCAGCGACTCGTGGAACGCGCCGATGTTGGTGGTGCCGTCGCCCATCTGGCACATGACGACTTCGTCGCTGCCCCGGTAGGTGATGGCGAGGGCAGCGCCGACGGCGAGCGGCAGTTGGCCGCCGACGATGCCGTAGCCGCCCAGGAGGCGGGTTCGGGCGTCGAACAGGTGCATGGAGCCGCCCCAGCCCTTGGAGACGCCGGTGGAGCGGCCGTAGAGCTCTGCCATCACTTCCCGCGGATGGGTGCCTTTGGCGATGGCGTAGCCGTGTTCCCGGTAGTTGGTGAAGAGGTAGTCGCGCTCCTGGAGCGCCTCCATGAGACCGACGATGGTGGCTTCTTCACCGAGGTTGAGGTGGCAGTAGCCACCGATACGCGCCTGGGTGTAGGCCTGCGCGGCACGCTCCTCGAAGCGGCGGATCAGCAGCATCTGCCGGTAGTAGTCGAGGAGTACTTCGGGCTTCTCACCGTTGAAGTGAGAGTCGGCGTTATTACGGGCCGCGCGGCGGCGAGAACCGGTCTTGCCGGTCGCCTTCGGCTTGGCCGTGTCAGCCATGTCGCTGCCTTTCTGTGTGTGAAAGGACCCGTGTCTGGTGTTGACCCTTCACGGGCCGGGGTCGTGCCGCGGACGGAGCGCGGTACGACCGGTGCGCTACCCACCGGGCTCAACGGTGGTGCGCGGTGTGGCTGGGTTCTCCGTCTTTCTTGTGGCTGATGTGATCTATGTCGCGTCCACTTTAGGTATCGATCGATGATCGATCAATACGACTTTACGGGCAATCCTCTGTTTTCGCAGATAGCGGAGAAGAGCTCCGGGGAGGAGCGAGTCAACTCACGGAGTCGCGGGAGCGCAGTGCCGCCTCGACGTAGTTGAGCACGTGGTCGCTGAGCATCTGGCCGACGTGGGGGTCCCGGTTGCGGAACGCCTGGGTGATCGCCCAGTGGTCGGCGACCTTGGCATGGAGCTCCATGTTGAGCCAGCGCACAGAAAGCGCGGTCCACACTTCCACGCCCAGCGATTCCCAGGTGTGCAGCAGCACACTGTTGTGGGCGGCGCGCACGATTTCGCGGTGGAATTCGACGCTGTGTTTGATCTGTCCGTCCACGTCTCCCGCGGCGGTGGCTTCGCGCAGCGCTTCCACTTCGCGTTCCAGTGGCCGGATGTCTTCCGCGAGGCGGGGAGCGGCGAGGCGGGCCGCGACCAGTTCCAGTCCGGCACGCACCGGATAGATCTCGGCCATGTCCGCGACGCCGAAGTCTCGGACCCGGGCGCCCTTGTTGGGCACTGATTCGATCAACCGCAGTGCTTCGAGTTCGCGCAGGGCTTCACGGACCGGGGCCTGGCTCACGTTGAGCTCGGCTGCCACCCGGCGCTCCACAATCCGCTCTCCCGGCTTCCACCGGCCGGAGAGCAAGCCGTCGACTAGGACGCGGCGGATCTGTTCGCGGAGCGGATTGCGATCCAGACGGGAGGCGTCCCCCGGTTTCTGGGAAAGTTCGACCATCGACGGCCTTTCTCTGCTTTGCTGTGTAGACGACGGCCGGGCGGGCTGATCAAGCGTGCCATATCGAATTTCGGTCGCCTCCCGCATACCCCCGCGGCCCGCCGAATGCGTGCCTTGGGGCGCTGTTGCTTCACGAAACGCTCACACCTGGGTCTCGGCCCCGTGAACAGTGCCCTAGCAGAACCCTGCCGGACATGAAAACACGAGGTAGGAGCGATCGTAGCCAATGGGTATCAGAGTCTCTTGACAGAGTCGCCAGGTATGCTCATCTGTCGGACATGTTCTGATCACCGGCCGCTTTCGGGGCGGAACCCCGCGTCGAAAGCGGCCATGCCGGTGCGCTGCCGACAGTTGTGCCCCCCGCATCCGTCGGTGGCGGCACTGGACAGGACAGCCGTCAAGTGGCCGGTTCCCCCAACCGGTCCATGCGTCCACGAGTGAAGGGCGTGGACGCATCCCTGCGACCCTGAGGACCTTCAGTAGCCAGCTATCCCCTTGTCCAACCGTGCCGCAGGCTAGCCCACACCTGGGAGAGAGCACTGAGCACATGATGCATACATCGCGGATCCGACCAAGACCGCACTACCCCGACGGAAGGCCCGTATCTGTCCCCAAGCGACATAGCGTCGACCACGGTCCCCAAGAGGGGAGGGTGATGACCCGCCCGACGGAGCCGAGACGGTCCGAGGTCGTGGAATGGCCCAGTGCGAGCGAGATCGCCTGGGGGCTTGCGTCGGACAAGACCGCGATTCTGTTGGCTGTGGTCCTGGTCACGTTGACAGTCCTGTCTGCGGGCGCACTCCAGCCGATCGACGTCATGATCAACACGCTGCCGCGCCCGTTCGAAGATGAGATCAGGACGTTTCTCATCTTATGGCCTGACACGGTCGCTTCGCGAGCCGTGGCCCTACCAGTTTTGGCAGTAGTCGCCCTGCACTTGGCGTACTGGCACCGCTCCTGGCGGCCCATTGTGCTCGGAACCGGCGGCGTATTCGGGATGATCTGCCTGGTTGCGAGCATGAAGCTCATCCTGGGCCGGTCACACCCGCGCACCAACGACCCCTCTTTCTTCACGGAGGGCGGTGTCTCGTTCCCGTCGGGGCACGGGGCGAACGCCATTCTCATCTACGGCCTCGTGCTGTTCCTCATCGTGCGCTACCGGGCGGTACGGCCGCATATCGTGCCCCGGTTGGCCTACTGCATTGCAGGAATCGCGTTCCTGCAAGCCGTGGTCTCGATCTACCTGCACTTCCACTGGTTCAGTGACCTGGCGACCGGCATGGTCGCCGGCGCTTTCGCGCTGCGGCTGACCATCAAGCTGGACGAAATGATCCCCGAAGGGCGCACGGCGCAGTGGTGGCCGTTCCACGGCCGGTCCTGGCCGTTTCTGTTCCGGAGAATGGACGAAGCGGGCTCCGGCCGGCAGCTCCCTCGCGGTCCCGACCGGCGGACCACAGCCGACGACTGGGAACGACCCCCTGATCATCCCCGCTGAATACGCGCGGAGACTTCCTGGTTTCCCGTGGAACGGGGCGTTTCACGGTCAATTCTGCCACGCTGCTCGGCGTGGCAGGAACGCGGAATCAGTCCGGGAACCGGCGGACAAATCCGGCCTGTACTCGAGAAGACCGCGGCGCACCAGCCCCGGAGCAGCGGGGTTACTCCCGCGGCAGCGGCACCTGCCAGCGCAGCATGGTGCCCCCTTCAGGGCGACGCGCCGCTTCGAAGGAACCGCCTAGGGATTCGGCGCGTTCCGCGAGGTTCCGTAGCCCGCTACGGCGCCCCTGCTCGGGAAGCCCCACCCCGTCGTCGGTGACGGTCAGGGTCACGTGCGAGTCCACCTGCACGACGATGTCGGCCTGGGAGGCGCGGGCGTGCCGGGCGACATTGGACAGGGCTTCCCGCAGCACGGCGAGCACATGCTCGGCGATAGAGTCCGGCACCGCGCTGTCAATGGGGCCGTCCAGCCGCACCCCGGGGGAGAAGCCCAGCGACTCGGTGGCGGCACCGACCACGTCGAGAATCCGGCTCCGCAGCCAGGCCGGGCCCCCTTCCGTGTTGTGCTGCAACGCGAAGATCGTGGAGCGGATCTGGCGGATCGTGTCGTCGAGGTCGTCGACAGCCTGCTGGATCCGCTGCGCCACCGTGTCGTCTTCGATCCGCCGCACCGAGCTCATCAGCGACATCGCGATCGCAAACAGCCGTTGGATCACCACATCGTGCAGGTCCTTGGCGATACGGTCGCGGTCTTCCAGGACGATGAGCCGTTCCGCGTGGCGGCGCGCCTCAGCCAGCTCCAAGGTGACCGCGGCGTGCCCGGCGAACGCGTGCAGCATCTGCACAGTCGGCATCGGGAAGGGGAGGCGTCCGGCACGTTTGCCGAGGATCAGCACTCCCCGGCGGGAGTCGGGGGCACCGAACGGCACCAGCACTACCGGGCCGATGTCGAGCCCGTGCAACAGGGTCGGGGAGGTAGCGGACTCGCGGGCCAGTTCGGTGATGATCGGGTCCGCGCCACGGAAGGCACGCCCGGTCAGCGATCCTTCCACCGGGGTGGAGCGGCCGCGGACCACGGACGCGTCCGGGCCGTCGGCGATCCGTACCACGAGCTCTTCCTCGTCCCGGTCGGGGGTGGCGATGGCGACGAGGTCGGCGTCGGCCATGTGCCGGGCTTTCTTAGCGACCAGGTGCAGGACTTCGCGGGGCGCGGTTCCGGAGAGCAGGCGCGTAGTGATCTCGTCGGAGGCGTCCAGCCAGGTTTCGCGGCGGCGTGTCTCCTCGTACAGGCGGGCGTTTTCGATCGCGATCCCGGCCGCAGTGGCGAGGGCGGTGACGATCGCCTCGTCTTCCTCGTCGAAGACCGCGTTGTTCCGCTTCTCCGTCAGGTAGAGGTTGCCGAACACTTCGTTGCGCACCCGGATCGGCACACCGAGGAAGGTGCGCATCGGGGGGTGTCCTGGGGGGAAGCCCGCAGACTCGGGGTGCTCGGAGATGCACGACAGACGCAGGGTCTTCGGCTCTTTGATGAGGATGCCGAGCAGGCCGCGCCCTTCCGGCCAGTGTTCGACGGCGGCGATCTCCTCGTCGCTCATGCCGAGGGGGATGAACTGTTCCAGTTCTCCCCCGGGGCCGATGACCCCCATCGCCCCGTAGCGGGCGTCCACCAGGTCCATGGCGGTGGAGACGATGCGGCGTAGCGTGCTCTCCAGGTCGAGGCCGCTGCCGATGGAGACGACCGCGTCGAGGAGGGAACGCACACGGTCCCGGACGAGCATGACGGCGTTGATCCGAACCTGGAGTTCACTGAGCAGCTCGTCCAGGCGCATCTGGGGGACGAACACGCTGCCGCGCTCGCCGTTGGGGGTGTCGTCGGCCATGCCTGCCCTCACCTGTGGGTGTCCGCTCCGTTGCGGTAGACGATTCTTCGTCCTTGGGGCCAGTCTAGGCATGCCCCCAGAAAAGTGATCGTGAGGTAGCGATTGGTTGGCGACCTCACAAGACGCCCGGAACAGGACAGCCGGGCGGTGGTTCAGGATCCGACGGGGGTGGCGGGCAGGAGGGCGAGCGGGCTCCGCTCCCCCACTGCCGGTTCGGGCACGTGCGAGACGATCACGACGGGGCAGCGGGCTTCACGCACGCAGGCCGCGGCCGTGGAACTGAGCGTGGGAGTGTCCAGGGAGCGGTGTTCCGGGGTGCCCACGACGAGCAGGTCGGCTTCTGCTGCAGCGCGCAGCAGGGCGGGGGCGACGAGGCTGCCGCCGACCACGAACGGGACAATACGCGGCCATAGGCGTTCCGCTTCGCGCACGGCACGGCGCAGGTGCCGGACGAGCCGGGAATGGCGTTCTGCGGCGGAGGGAGGCGCGCCCGCGTAGCTGGGCCAGGTGACTTGTTCTTCTTCAAGGACGTGCACGACCCACAGTTCGGAGTCTCGGGAACGCGCTTCTTCAGTCGCCCATTTGAGGGCAGCGAGGGAAATCGCCGAACCGTCGAACCCCACAACGATCCGGTTTTTCCGCTGTGTCGGAATCATCGGAAGTCCCCCTGCGTGCGGTTTTCCCACCCACTACCCAACCAATCAGGCGGGGTGACACCCGTCTACGGGAGAAGGGGGTCACAGCGGGGGACCTTGGTCCTGGGAAGCGCCGCCTCCCAGGACGAACACGTGGTCGCAGCCGGCAGGCACGCGCGCGGTCTGCCCCGCCACGTGCACGGTAACGGGGGGAGCGGTGGAAGGCGGCACGCTGATGCGCACCTCGTTGCGGTGGAACGACAGCCGGATTCCCCAATGGCCTTGGTAGGGCAGGACGAAGGAGAGGGAGTCGATCTCGGAGGGCAGCTCCGGGTCGAGGTGCAGCACGCCGTGGCGGATCTCCAAGCCGGTGTAGCAGCGGGTGACCAGGTCGACGGTGCTCGCCATCGCCCCCAGATGGATGCCTTCCGCGGTGGTGCCGCCTTGCACGTCGGCGATGTCGGAGCGCAGCGCTTCCACGAAGAACTGCCATGAGGCCGTGTGCCGGGTGCGGGCCATGACCCAGGCGTGGACGGCGGCGCTCAGCGTCGACCCGTGGGAGGTGCGGGCCAGGTAGTAGTGGATGGTGCGCGGGATGAGGCCGGGATCGTACTCGTAGCCCAGGTCGGTGAGGATGTCGGCGAACTCGTCCGGGGACAGCAGGAAGAAGAGCATGAGCACGTCGGCTTGTTTAGACACCTTGTACCGGTCGCAGGTGTCCCCTTCTGCTTCCAGGATCCGGTCGAGCCTGCGGATGTCGCCGTACGTGTTCCGGTAGTGCTCCCAGTCGAGTTCGACGAGGTGCTCATAGCCCGCGAACTGGCTGATGACCCCTTCGTGGAAGGGCACGCGCATGCGGGTGCGCACGTCTTCGAACAGCGCTAGCTCGTCGAGCCCCATGCCGAGGCGTTCCATGAGTTCAGCCCGGCTGCCGTCGGGCAGGATCCGCAGGACGTCGAGGGCCCGCCGCAGTACCCACACGGCCATGATGTTGGTGTAGGCGTTGTCGTCGAGGCCGGGCTCGTCCCGGTCGGGGTAGCCCTCGTGGTATTCGTCCGGCCCCATGACTCCGCGGATCACATACCGGTTCTGGGACCGGTCGAATGTGGCGAGCGAAGCGAAGAACCGGGCGATGTCCACGAGCAGTTCGGCCCCGAAGTCGAGGAGGAAGTCCACGTCCTCGGTGACCTGGTAGTGCTGCCACACGTTGTAGGCGATGGCGAGACCCACGTGGCGTTGCAGGTGGGAGGCGTCGGGAATCCAATGCCCGGAGCGCGGGTTGAGGTGCAGGCGCTGGGTTTCCTCCCGGCCGTCCATGCCGCTCTGCCAGGGGAACATGGCGCCGCGGTAGCCGGCGGCCCGGGCGGCAGCGCGCGCGGCGGGCAGGCGCCGCCACCGGTAGCGCAGCAGGGAGCGCGCGATCTGCGGGAACCGGGTGTTGAGGAAGGGGAAGACGAAGAGTTCGTCCCAGAACACGTGCCCCCGGTAGGCCTCCCCGTGCAGGCCGCGCGCGGGCATGCCCACGTCGAGGTCGGCGGTGTGGGGGGACAGGGTCTGCAGGATGTGGAACAGGTGCAGGTGGAGCACCATGGTGTGCTCGGGGTTGCTGATGGTCACGTCGCAGTGGCGCCACAGGTGCCGCCACGCGGTGGCGTGGCGGTGGAGCAGGCCGGTGAAGTCGGCGGCGTGTTCGACGGCGGCACGGGCCGCTTCCCTGCGGTTGCTGACCGCGTGGTCGAGGGAAGAGTAGACGGCCACGATCTTCTCCACCGTGACCTGTTCCCCTTGGGCTGCGGGAATCTCCAGGGTCTGTTCCACTAGTTCGTCTTGGCAAGTCACCTGGGTTTTCTGGGGTGCTGGTCCCGTGGTGACCGTGGTGCGGGCCGCGAGGACGATTTCGATGTCGGAGGTGGAGGTCCGGCAGCGCAGCCACATGCGGCCTGCTTCATCGCCCTCGGTGCCGCCTGGGCGCAGGTGGTCGCTGTTGAGGTCCCGGTAGCGGGCAACCCCGCTGTTGGTGACTCGCCCGTCCAAGCCGACTCGGACAGTGAGCGGCCCGGCCCAGTTTTCTGGGATGAGGGTGGTTTCCAATGCGGCGAGGTGCCGGTCGTCCATGGAGACGAGGCGGCGTTGGACGAGCCGGGTGCGGCGGCCTTCCTTGTCGACCACGGTTCCGGTGCGGGTCAGCACTCCGCGCCGCATGTCGAGTTCGAGCTGCTGGTCGGTGAGCTCGGCGCCGTCGCCGAGCCATGACCCGTCGGCGGCGCGGAAGGTGAACGGCAGCCAGTTGGGGATGTTGACGAGGTCTTCGTTGGTGACTTCGTGGTCGGCGACGATGGAGGTGAGCCGGTTGTAGCAGCCGGCAAGGTAGGTGCCGGGATAGTGCACTCCGTCGGCTCGGGATTCGGGGGCTGCGCCCCGGGTGGCGAACACGCCGTTGCCGAGGGTGCACAGCGCTTCCCGGAGTCCTTCCGTGGCAGGGTCGAAACCGTCGTAGCGCAGCAGCCACGGGTTCATGGCGATACCTCCGCACCAGTGAGTTCCAGGCTCGCCAAGCTGGACACGACGATGTGCGCCCCTTTCTCGTAGAGTGCGGCGCGCTGATGCGCCCGGTCGACCCCGATGACCAGGGCAAAACCGCCGCGTCGGCCCGCTTCGACCCCGGATAGGGAGTCTTCGACGACCGCGGTGGTAGCGGGGGAGACGTCTAACCGGCGGGCCGCTTCCAGGAACAGGGCAGGGTCGGGTTTGCTGGGCAGACGCAGCCGGGCCGCGTCAACCCCGTCAACCCGGACGTCGAACAGGTCGCTGATTCCGGCAGCGCGCAGCACTGCGGCGCAGTTGCGGCTCGCGGAGACCACGGCGAGGCGGATGCCCCGCTCCCGCAGGCGGTGGATGAGCCGGACCGTGGCAGGGTAGGCGGTGACGCCGTACTGGTCGATGTAGTCCTTGAAGTAGCGGTCTTTGCGGTCGCCCAGCGTCGCCACGGTCATGGTTTCGGGCCGGTCGGGTGGCGCGGTGTCAGGCAGGGTGAGGCCGCGGGAGGCGAGAAAGTCGCGGATGCCTGCGGTCCGTGCCTTGCCGTCCACATGGCGGCGGTAGTCCTCGATGAGGTCGAACGGCCGGAACGGGGGCCCGCCACTGCGGGACAGGTCGAGGAGGAACTCGTCGAAGGTCCGTTTCCAGGCGGCCGCATGCACGGACGCGGTGTCTGTGATCACCCCGTCCATGTCGAAGAGCACCGCGGTGATCCGGTCGAGCGGAAGAACCTGCCTGGTTGTGTCGCGCACCGTCACTGTGTTTCCTTCACGTCGTTCGAACAAGGTTCGGGGCGGCTGCGGCGAAGGCCGCGTTCCGGTGTTCCAGCAGCGCCGGGTGACGCCGACACGGCTGGCACGGGGCGAGGACGGTGGGCGTGCGGCCGCCACTCACCAGGAACTGCCGCGCCAGTGCACGTACTCGGGGACGACGTCGTCGACCCGCCAGTCGAGTTCGCTGACGACGTCCACCACGCCTTCCACGTGGCTGGCCCGCCGCACCAGGGTTTGGGCGAGGCTGCGCCGTTCCACGGTGCCCCACAGGGTGACGATCCCGTCGTCCACGGACAGGGCAGGCGGTTCTCCTCCCACGGGCTGGAGGGCTGCCACCAGTTCGGTGTGGACTTCTCTGGCAAGGTCCTCATCGCTGCGCAGGAACACCATGAGCAGGTCGCGGCGGGTGACCATGCCCACCAGGTAGTCGCCTTCGGTCACCACCGGCAGTTGTTTCACCCCGTGCCGTTCCATCACCCGGGCAGCCCGGGCCACCGATGTTCCAGGGGAGACCGTGACCGCGGGGTGCGACATCAACTGGTCGGCGCGGTTGGCAGCGGCTTTCTCCGCACTGTTGGCCCCGCCCGCCCCACTCGCCCCACTGATCCGGGCGCGGAGCCGGGCGCGCAGCGGCGGTGAATAGTCGTCGCCGCCAATGAACTCTTCTTTGTGGAGGAGGTCTCCCTCCGACACCACGCCGACAACCCGGCCCGCTTCGTCGACGACGGGCAGTGCGCTGACCCGGTGGTTGATGAGGGTTCTGACGATGGTTTTGAAACTGGTGGAGGCGACTACCGATGGTGGTTCGGCTGTCATGACATCACGGACGACGGTGCTGTCCATCTGTTCACTCCCTTGGACTTCGCGGACTCACCCCCCGGTGGAAGGCAGCCCTTCCGTGCGTTGTTGAGGCGCATGTCGTGCCGTGGACCGGGTAGTCCGCTCCCATCGCCCTCTGCCCACCACTGTGCGACTCGCAACACCTTTTTCGGTAGTGCCTTAGGGCCTGGGTGATCAGACCTTGGTGTCGCGGATGTCGTGGGAGGACGACCGTCGAGTCCGCGACTTTCGGGACTGTGCCGCCGGGCCGGACGGTGTGAGGATGAAAGCAGGCGGACCGGTCGCGGGAGGGGTAGTAGGGCGGCAACCGGAGGTCGGCATGGAGAAAGCGATCCTGGTCGGGGTCGACGGGTCCGCGGAAGCGTTGGACGCGGTTGCCTGGGCCGCTGATGAGGCCGCACGGCGGCATTGTCGACTGCTCGTGGTGAACGCCTATGTGATGCCGCGGGCGGAGGCCGCGTTCGGATGGTCGCCGGAGGCGATCAAAGAGGACGCGGCCAGCGTGATTCGCGCTGCTCGGGAACGCGCCCAGGAGGTGGCTCCCGGGCTTGCGGTCGACGACGCGGTGATCGTGGATTCGCCCGTGTCCGCTCTGCTCCGCAAGGCCCGGGACGCGGCGATGGTGGTGGTGGGCCTGCGGGGCCGCGGCGGGTTCCCCGGGCTGCGGATCGGTTCCGTGTCCTACCGGCTGGCAGCGCATTCGCCGGTGCCGACCGTGGTAGTGCCGGGGGTGGTGCCGCTGGGTGACACCGAGGTCGTGGTGGGGGTGAGCGGAGACCACCGCGCCGCCCCTGTGCTGGCGGAAGCGTTCGCCGCCGCCGCTGCGAGCAGCAAACGGCTGCGTGCGGTGCGCGCGTGGTCGGAGCCGATCCTGCCGTCGCCGGAGATGCGGCCGCTGCTGTACGACCCGGACGAGGTGCGGGGGTCGCACGCCCGGGAGCTGGCGGAGGCCCTGCGGCCGTGGGAGGAACGCTACCCGGATGTCACCGTGGTCCGCGACGTAGTGGAAGGCCAGCCGTCGGTGGTGCTTGCCGAGGCCGGGCGCGCGGCCCGGCTCATCGTGGTGGGCGCGCGCGGCGGCCGGGGGATCACCCGGCTGGCGTTGGGCGGGGCCGCCCACGGTCTGCTGCATAACGCGTCCCGGCCGGTCATGGTTGTGCCGGTCCAATGACCGGGGCAGACCGGCGGGACGGGTCCTGTTCCAGGCGTGGAGGGACAAAACCGGATGACTGGACCAGCGGCTGTGGACCGGCAGTGGCACACTGTGGCCGCCCACGAAGTATTCCCGGCCTTGGAGACGTCCCCGGACGGGCTCACCGAGGAGGAGGCGCGTCGTCGTCTCGCCGAGTACGGGCCGAACCGGTTGGAGGAGGCCCCGCCTCCGTCAGCCGTGGCGGTGTTCCTCCGCCAGTTCGCCAGCCCGGTCATCGCGATCCTGCTGTTCGCTTTGCTCCTCACGGTTGTCCTCCGTGAATGGCTGGACGCCGCGGTGATCGCGGCAGCGCTGCTGGTGAACGCGGGTATCGGTTTCGTCCAGGAGCGCAAAGCCGAACAGGCGGTGCGGGCGCTGATGAATCTGAGTCAGCCTCGTGCCCGCGTGGTGCGGGACGGCCGCCGCCGCGAGGTGGAGAGCACCGATCTCGTGCCCGGGGACGTGGTGTTCATCGAGTCCGGCAGCCGTATCCCCGCTGACATCCGCCTGGTGGAGGCGCACGCCCTGGAGGTCGACGAGTCGCTGCTGACCGGGGAGTCGGAGCCGGTGGTGAAGTCCACGGCGACGGCGGCCGCCGACGCCGGGGTGGGGGACCGCAGCGGCGTCGCGTTTTCGGGGACGATGGTGGTCAGCGGGCGCGGCATGGGGGTGGTGTACGCCACCGGTAGGCGCACCGAGCTGGGCGCGATCGCTGGGCTGTTGAAGAGCGAACCGGAGACGGCGACTCCGCTCAAGGAGCGGATGACGCGGCTGTCCCGGGTGATTGTGGCCGCCACCCTGGTGTCTGCGCTGCTGGTCATGGCGATCGGTTTGGTGCGGGGCGGCGACCCGATGGAGCTGCTGCTGGTGGCGGTGGCGCTCGCGGTTGCCGCGGTGCCCGAAGGGCTGCCGATCGTGCTCACGGTGGCTTTGGCGGTCGGGGTGACCCGCATGGCCCGCCGCAACGCGATCGTGCGCCGCATGCTCGCGGTGGAAGCGCTGGGCAGCGCCACGGTGATCGGCTCGGATAAGACGGGCACGCTGACCGAGAACCGGATGACGGTGCGGCGGTTGTGGAGCCCGGCGGGCGGGGAGGCCGGCCCGGCAGCGGTCACCCCCTATTGGGGGAATATCACGGAGCTGCCTCTCGAACAGGTCGACCCGTATGTGCTGCTGGTGCTGTGCGGGGCGTTGACGAATGAGGCCACGATGGCTTCCGAGGAGGGGAGGGAAGCTTCCGGGGATCCGACCGAGGTGGCGCTGCTGGAAGCCGCGTACGACGCGGAACTGCTGCACACGGCACGGGATGTGCGGTTTCCGAAGACCGCGGAGGTGCATTTCGAACCGGCCCGCCGTTTTTCCGCGACGGCCCGCCGCTGGGGGAACCGGGAGGTCTTGTTCGTCAAGGGAGCCCCGGAACGGGTGGTGGAGATGTGCGACGCCCAAGTGGGCCGGGTGGAAGCGGGACGGTGGCAGCCCGCTGCGCTGCGGCCCGGGGAGCTGCACGCGGCCGGGGAGCGGATGGCCGCGGAAGGGCTGCGGCTGCTGGCTTTGGCGGTGAGCAGACCGTACGAGCCGGGAGCCGCATCCGTGGATCCGCACGACCCGTCGGGGCTAGTACTGCTCGGCCTGGTCGGCATCATGGATCCGCCGCGCCCCGGGGTGCGGGAGGCGGTTCAGGACTGCCGCGAGGCAGGGGTCCGGGTGGTGATGATCACCGGGGACCATGCGGTCACGGCCCGCGCGATCGCCGCAGAGCTGGGGATCTGCGAGCCGGATGCGCCGGTGCTCACCTACCAGCAGATTGCGGGGTTGGACGACGAGGAGTTGCGGGCCGCGGTCGCCCAGGTGAACGTCTACGCCAGGATTCCCCCGGAAGGCAAGCTGCGGCTGGTGCGGGCGTTGGAAGCCAACGGCGAAGTGGTGGCGGTGACCGGGGACGGGGTCAATGATGCGCCCGCGTTGAAAGCGGCATCGGTGGGTGTGGCGATGGGCCAGGAAGGCACCGATGTAGCGCGGGAGGCAGCCGAGATTGTGTTGGCTGACGACAACTTCACCACGATCGTGCACGCGGTGGAGGAGGGGCGGGTCACGTTCGACAACATTCGGCGCGCCGTGTTCTTCCTGGTGTCGATCGGCGCGGCCATGGTGGTGGCGTTGACCGTGTCCACGCTGCTGGGGTGGCCGCTGCTCATGGTGCCCGCCCAGTTGCTGTGGCTGAACCTGGTGACGAGCGGGGTGCAGGACATCGCTTTGGTGTTCGAACGCGCCGAACCGGGCCTGCTGCGGCGGCCGCCGCGCTCGGTGCACGAGGGCATTCTCTCGCGGCTGCTGTGGCAGCGGGTGGGGGTGACGGGTGTGGTGATGGCAGCGGGCACGCTCGCGATGTTCTGGTGGGAGTGGCAGCGCACCGCATCGTTGACGGCGGCGCAGACGATGGCGTTGACGACCATGGTGGTGTTCATGGCGTTCCAGGCGGGGAATGCCCGGTCCGACACCCGGTCGGTGCTGGGGATGCCGCTGCGGTACAACCCTTACCTGGTGGTGGCCGTGGCCGGCTCGTTCGCGCTGCACGTGGCAGCGTTGTATTTCCCGCCGACCCAGGTTTTGCTGCGGGTGGAGCCGTTGGACGCTGCCGCGTGGGCGCGGATCGCTGCGGTGGCGGTCAGTGTCGTGGTGGTGGTTGAGCTGGAGAAGATGGTGCGCCGCGCGTGGGCGCGGCACGGGGAGCCATCAGGGGCCCGGCAGTAGCCGCGTGCGGCTGGCCGCTGATCTGTAGCCACGGGAGGCCGCGGGTTTGTCGTCACCGACAATGTCGGCCGATTTTTCTAGGGACCAGGTGGGGAGGCTGGCAGTAGCTCGGAGACGAAATCCGCGCTGCCCATGATCGACCGCTGGTGAGTATTCCTGTCATTCTTTGAGCAGCCGAATGCGTTGCGGTGTGCGCGTGTCCGCCTACCGCCTTTTTTACGGGGGATGAACATTCGTGAGCGGACAACCGACAGGGGATGATCAACGTGGACGTCAGGACGCTGCACGACATCGCAGCTCTACCCGATCCGCTTGACCAGGCCCGCGCCGCCTCAAACGCCATGGCAACGCTGCAGGGACAGTCGATTGAACTGTCTCGGATTCGCTGCCAGGCGATTGTCGAAGCCCAGCAGGTCGGGATGCGGCAGGAGGAGATTGCTCGCCAGCTTGGGGTGACACCGGGGCGGATTTCGCAGATGAAGAAAGCAGGAATGGAAAAGGACGCACACCGTCCCCCTGTCGCGGGGCTACCGGGCCCAAGCCGCGGGTTTTGGTGGAGCGTGCCCTGTCTACACCGCCGCGGGTGCGTGGTTCTCAAAACCTGTGCTTGACCGAGACAGAACAGCAAGGACTGGCGGCGGAACGGAAGATGCTCTATGTCGGCCGGGAACCCGCCAGTGAGCATGTTGCTGCCGGGCTGCGGATTGATCCCGGCGACGATGTCATCGCCCGCCGCAAAATGTTTTGTCCGTACCGACGTGGCAGAAGGCACCCGGCTTGCCGAAGACGGGTTCGTCCTCCCCAGCCTGCAAGCAGCGATCGAAGAGCTGGGACACCGGTTTTCTCGCGCTACGGAGACGCTGGTTGCGCGCCCGCCCACTCTGTACGAGGCGGACTTGTTGGAGGTGCCCGGCGAGTGGGTGGTGCAGATCCTGCGGGTGAGCGTGTCTACCGACGATGTGCCGATCCACGCTTTGGAGACAGTGTGCGCTGCGTCCCGCCATGTCTTCACTATCGGCCAGGTTGCTGGCTCCGACCAGTTCTAGACCCGCAGTGAAGCGTGGACACCAGGACTTTTTGTGGTGATCACCGAGGTGTTCTCCCAGGTTTCCTGACCGGTGGGGTTCACGGGGTTTTCTGGAACAGGGACACCAGTCGGCGAGGAATTCCTTACCAATGCCTGCCCAGGGATTCCTCGTTCGACGGGTGACTCAGGAACCGGCTCCCTGCAAGCGGATGTGCTCAGGCGTCGCATTTCTTGGCGTAAGGAGGAGAGGCTGTTCCCCGGATCCGAAGTCCGGGGAACAGCCTTCGTCTATTGCAAGGAAGTGCTAGAGCTGCTTCCTCATTGACCTCAGGGCTGGCTGTTGTCCCAGGTGAGGTGGGTGTAGACGCCGTGGTGTCGGGGCGAGGGTGCCCCATGTGGTGGCGAGCTGCTCCACCAGATACAAACCACGCTCGTGCTCGGCCAGCAGGTCCTCAGGTTTGGTCGCGTGGGGGAGGGTGCCCTGGGTGCGGGGCTCGGTATGCATCCCGCGGGTGTCCATGTTCACCGTCACATGGAATCCGCAACCACCCGCGCCTGGGGACGAGAATGAAGCATCCCATGCGCTGCGGGGGAAGGCGCCTCGCCGCCCCGAGACTGCCCCGGCAGGAATCCGGATTCCTTTGCCGGTCAACGCTTCTCGGCGTGCACCACCATGACCGGGCACCACGCGTGGGTCAGCACGGTCTGACTGACCGAGCCCAGCAGCATGCCGGTGAAACCGCCGCGGCCCCGGGACCCCACCACCACTAGATCCGCGTGCTGCGACTCGGTGACCAGTACCTCGGCGGGATGCCCGACGACCACTTCTTCTTCCACGGGCACGTCCGGGTAGCGTTCCCGGTGCCCGGCCAGCGACTCGGAGAGGAACCGGCGGGCCTCCGCCAAAGCTGCACCCTGCTCCGGAGTGCCCTCGGCGTCAGGGGTTTCCAGCGCGGCGAACACCCCGTGGGAGGCACGGGATGCTACCGCAACCGTCCGCACGGTCGCCTGTCGGGCCGCCGCCTCCGCGAACGCCCGTTCCGCCGCGGCCCACGCCGCTGGGGAACCGTCCACCCCCACCACGACACGGTTCGTCAGCGTCCGCTCCTCGCGGTCCGGCACGATGACCGCCGGACACTCCGCGAGCGCCGCAAGCTGGATGCCGACCGAGCCGAGCAGGACGGCGCGCAGCCCGGCAAGCCCGCGGGACCCCGCCACGATCACGTGCGCCCCCTCGGACTGCTGGACCAGTGTGGGACCGGGGGCGCCCACCACGTGCAAAGCATCCACTTCGACGTCGGGTTCCCGCTTCCGCACCCGCTCCACGGCCTCGTGTACGAGCTGCCGGGCGTGGCTTTCCGCGGTCCCCCCTTCAGCGTCGCGGGACGCCCGCTTCCGGAACGGATGGTCGACAACGTGCACCACCCGCAGCTTCCGGCCCCACAGGCGCGCCTCCTGCGCCGCCCAGTCGAGTGCGCGGAGGCTCCCCTCCGACTCGTCGACTGCCGCCACGATCAGGCCGCTGCTGGGTGTGGACATGGTGCTCCTTCGAAGGACCGGCGGGCGCTACTCGATGTGGCGGCGCGCCGCTTCCGCTTTCAACTGGGCCGCATAGGCGGCAGCCTGGGTGCGGCGCTGCATGTCCAGCTTGGCGAGGATGCTGGACACGTAGTTTTTCACCGTCTTCTCCGCCAAGAACACGCGCTCGCCGATCTCCCGGTTGGTGAGCCCTTCACCGATGAGTTCGAAAATGCGGCGCTCCTGTTCCGTCAGTTTGGCGAGCGGGTCCTCGCGTCGTTCCCGTTCGCGGAGGCGTTCCATGATGCGGGCCGTGCTCTGCGGGTCCAGCAGGGAGCCGCCGCCCGCCACTGTGCGGACTGCGCCCACCAGGTCCGAGCCGTGGATCTGCTTGAGCACATACCCGGAGGCCCCCGCCATCACCGCCTGGTAGAGGGCTTCGTCGTCGGAGTAGGAGGTGAGCATCAAGCAGGCCAGCTCCGGGAGCCGGGAGCGGACCTCGCGGCAGACCTCCACCCCACTGCCGTCGGGAAGCCGCACGTCGAGGACTGCCACATCTGGGCGCACCGCGGGGATCCGGGCGATCGCGTCGGCCGCGGTCGCCGCTTCACCGACGACTTCGATGTCGCCTTCGGACTCCAGAAAGGCGGTGATGCCACGGCGCACCACGTCGTGGTCGTCGACGAGGAAGACCCGGATGGGGTCCGCGGTTTCCGCCATCGGCTTGTCCTTCCCTCGTGTGGCCTGCTCCTGCCTTCACGCGGAGTGCGCAGCAGCCGGTGAACTCGCGGATGTGCTCGTCCACCGCTGGGGGACGACCGCCACCGGGCAGCGCGCGTAACGTAACACTCCGCAACTCACCGATCCCAATTCCTGAAGCACTTCCATGATGCCGTGCCCGCGTCCGTGCGAACCCACCACGAGAAGGTCCGCTTGGTCACTTTCGGCAACCAGCACCGGAATCGCTGCGCCCGGGACGACATCCCACTCCAGTGCCACATCCGGGTATTCGTCCTGCAAAGCGGTGAGAAAACCGGAGATGCGGGTGCGGGCCTGCTCGGGGGATGGGGTCTGCTCGGCGGGCCACGAGGGGTCCTCTTCGGTGAGCCAGGCGAACGCTGACGGATCCCACGCCAAGACGACACGCAACCGGGCCTGCCACGTGCGGGACAGGGTGAACGCCAGGTCGACAGCGGCACGCGACTGCTGTGAGGCATCGGTGCCCGCCACCACGCGGGAGAGGCTTGTGCGGGACGCTCCTTCCGGAACCACGACCACCGGGCAAGAGGCGCGGAGCACGAGCCGAGTCGTGGCTGACCCGGTCACCAGCGACTCCACGGTTCCGCTGAGACCGCGAGAGCCCACCACCATCAGCTCGGCCCGGCGGCTCTCCTGCTCCAAGCAGGCATCGCGCGGCCCCGACACCACCTCCCCGACGACGTCGAGGGCTGCGTCGGCTGCGCGAGCGCGCGCCACCCGGGAGTCCACGAGCTCTTGGGCGAGTTGGCGGGCCGCCTGCTCGCCGGCTCTTCGGCGCGCAGGGAACAGGCGGGCTAGCAGACTCGGCTCGGGCACGTGCACGATACGCAGCGGCCGCTGCGCCCGGATCGCGTGGCGGACGGCCCAGTCGAGGGCACGGTCCCCGTTGGCTGAACCGTCCACCCCCACCACGATCGGCAGAGACTGCGGTTGCGCGGTCATGGCATCGACTCGTGCTCGATGCGCCGCCCGGTGACCTGCTTGGGGATGATGGTGATGAACAAGTCCCGGTCCCCGGCCGCCCACGGCTGGACCGGCGCGGTCTTCCGCAGCCGCTCCAGTTCGACGGGGTCGCGGACTGGGCGGGCAAGTCCCACGACCAGCACGCTCCATCCTTCGTTGGTTATCCCGTCCAAGCGGTCGACTTCGAAGGAGATGTACTGGTTGGACGCGTGTTCGGCGATGATTCCGTGCCCTGAGGTGCGGAAGATGATGGTTTCGTTGCGGACGAGGAAGTTGACGGGAAGCACAGTCGGCGCGGCTTCACCGGGCATGGTGAAGGCGATACGCCCCACCCCGCCGGCTTTGATCAGCTCCATGCATTCCTGCGAGTCGATCTCCTGGAGCTTGGGTTTGGGAACCCGGGTGACGTGGGCTCCTTCGGGTTCGTCGAAGCCCATGCCGAGGAGTGCTTCCGGGGTGGTCTGAAGCGCGTCGGCGAGGCGGGAGAGCGCGCCCGGGCTCAGATTGGGCGGGTTGCGTTCCAGATAGTCGATGTACCCTGCGGCCATGCCCGCGCGTTCGGCCACTTCCTCCTGGGAAAGGCCCAGTTCGGCACGGCGGTAGGCAACCCGACGTCCGAGATCACCCCGGGCCCGTTGGTCCTTGATGTTCACGACATCCTCCCAGTTGTTGGTGCCTCACCTGCGCGACTAACCCCTTTCCCCTCGATCATGCTCGGCGCGCTCAGACCTGTAGCGGGCCGTTCGGGCCAAGTGGCCGAGACAGAAGTCCCTTCCCTCGGCGCCTAACGTTCCCCAGCCAGGAGAAATGGAAGGACGAACGTCCTGAATTGTCCGCTCCGATGGGCACTGTCAGCGGTAGGGCCGTTCGGGATAACACAGTGTGCGGAGGGAAAAACCGGGAGATGGAGGGGCCACGTGGCGACGAAAAGCGCGGAGCAGGGGGTGGAGCAGCACGGCGGGCGCACCCGGTTCGGAGTCGTCGTGGGAGTGGACGGTTCCGAAGAGAGCTGGCGGGCACTGGACTGGGCGGCCCGGGCCGCGGTGGAGCGCGGCACCGGGCTGGAGATCGTGTACGCCCTCGTCGACCCCCTGGCCGCGGACGCCGACGACACCCTCAACCAGGCCAGTGCACTCCTGGCCCGAGCGGAAAGCCAGGCGCGTGCCGCGTACCCGAGGCTGGCCGTGCAGACCACGATGGTCCCGGGAGGGGCAGTCAGCACGCTGAGCACCGCCTCGCAGACCGCGGAACTGCTGGTGGTGGGAACGCGCGGGCACGGGGCGCTCGCCTCGCTGCTGCTGGGGTCGACGAGTGTGGGGGTGAGTGCCCGGGCGTCCTGCCCGGTAGTGGTGGTTCCGCCCGGTGCCGAGGTGGATTACCGGTACGGCTGCCAGGTCGTGGTGGGTGTGGACGGCTCGGATGTGTCCACGGAAGCGCTGCGGTTCGCGCTTCGGGAGACAGCTCGGCTGGACGGTTCGCTCACCGTGGTGCACGGCTGGCAGTTGCCCGCACCCCTCGACCCCATGGCGTTGTCTGCCGCCGGGTACACCATGAACTTCACCGTGTTCGAGGAGCGCACCCGGAAATACATCGACGAGCTGGTTGAGCAGGCCAGGGCTGACGAGGCTGTGGACGTGCCCGTGGGGGTGCGGATCGTCTACGAGCACCCCGTGCAGGCACTGCTCGATGCCAGCCGGTACGCCGACCTGGTGGTGGTGGGCTCGCACGGGCGGGGGAGCGTGGCCGGGCTGTTTCTCGGCTCGGTGAGCCAGTCGGTGCTGCACCGTTCTGCTGCACCGGTCGCGGTGGTGCGGCACCGGAACGACGACTGGGAGGAGTGAGCAGCCGCCGCGCAGCGCCGCTCTCGTATCACCGGGGGGAGCGGCGCAGTGAGCGGACTTGCCCTTCGTAGAACCCGTAGCGGGCCAGCGGTTCCACGAGTTCCCGCTCTTCATAGGAGAGGTGGGACAGCAGCACGTCGGTGAGGACGTCGACGGCTTCCTGCAGCGGAGCGAAGTCGTCCGGCTGGGAGATGAACTCGACGAGGGCCCGGTCCACGTCGTTGAGGACCCGGTGGATGACCTGGTGCTCCTCGGTGAGCCGGTCGATGACGGGTTCCAGTGCCTCCTCTTGGGCGCGCAGGTGCGGGAAGACGGAGTCGTCTTCCAGGGTGTGGTGCTGGGTGACGACCCGGCAGTAGGAGGCGCAGTAGGCGCCCAGGCTCCAGTTGTGCTGGCGCAGGGTCATCTGGTTGATCGCGGAGCGGGCTTCCCCGGCGCTCAGCGTCCCCACGCGGACCTGGTCGATGAGTTCCCGTAGGCGGCGGAGTTCGGCGCGCAAGTGGTCGTGCACGTCGATGAGGTGCTGGCCGAGGGCACGGGAGACGTCGTCGTAGGCGACGTCGGGACCGGATTCGGGACGGCTGGGCCGCGTGTCTTCGTCGAGCAGTTCCCGGCTGCGCGGGTGGAGGCGCGTGCCGTCGTCGGGGGTGGGGGCCACGCCGAGGCGTTCGTATTGGCCCTGCTCGGAGGCGGCCGGTGCCTGGCTGGAAGCCGGTTCGGCGGCGGAAGGCTCGGTGACGAGGGCGGCACCCGGTGCGTCCGCGGGACGCGGGCGGGACCGTTCCGCGGCGACGAGTTCCCGGACCGCGGGGGCGACCTCGTGGGCGAACCGCTGGATTGCCTCCGGGTGGTCGGTGCCGAGCAGGAACACGCTGATCCCTTCGGTGAGGGCGAGTTCGGCGAGCTCCTCCACCCACTGGTCCACGGGCCCGTTGAGGAAGCCGTTGTTGGACCGGGCGAACACGCCGTTGATGTTGAGCAGGCGGCGGATCGCGGCGGGGTCGCGGCCTGCTTCCGCGGCGGCCTCGTCGATGATCGCGTTGCCGCGGGCGAGGTCGCCCAGGCTGGAGAGGTAGGGCACGCTAGGCAGCCAGCCGTCCGCGGCGCGGCCTACCAGGCGGAGCATGCGCGGCTTGTAGGCGCCCAGCCAGATTTCGATGGGATGGGCGGGGGCGGGGCCGCGTTTTGCGCCCGCCACCCGGTAGTGCTCGCCGTTGATGCGCAGGGCGCGCCGCTCCTCGGTGTTCCAGATCCCGCGGATGATCTCTATGGCTTCGGTGAGCGCCTGGACACTCTGGCCGGGGGTGAGGCGGCGGCCGCCCATGGCTTCGATCGCGTCCCAGAAAGCGCCCGCGCCCAAGCCCAGTTCGATACGGCCGCCGCTGAGCAGGTCGAGGCTGGCTACGCTGCGGGCCAGCACGGCGGGCTGGCGCAGCGGCAGGTTGAGCACGTTGCCTGCCAGGGTGATCCGCTCGGTGCGGGCGGCGAGGTAGGACAGCAGGGTCCAGGTGTCGAAGAACGCGGACTGGTAGGGGTGGTCCTGGAAGGTGGCGAGGTCCAGCCCGGACTGCTCGGTGAGCTGGGTGAGGCCGACTACCCGTTCGGGATTCTGGTTGCTTGGCGTGAGGAAGGTGCCGAAACGCAGTTCGTGGCCGTAGTCGGTCAAGAGCGGTCCCCCGAGGAAGCGGCCGGGGCGTCGCATGCCCCGACACCGTCGTCCATATCGTTGATTAATCAACCTTATCCGACGTGGGTGATCTATCAACCTAGGGTGGGTGTGGTGCCAGGCACCGGCACGCCCGCGACAACCCGCGGAAAGGAAACCCATGGCTGACCGGGGTCAAACCTCGCCTGCCGCCCCCGCCACGCCCAGACCCGGGCAGACCGCGATGTCCTGGCCGGTGCTGGCGGCTGTGGCCGCAGGCGGCGCACTGGGCGCACTCGCCCGCGCAGGGCTCCTCGCCGCCACCCCGCAGCATCCGGCCACCGCGGACTGGGGAACAGTCCTGGTCAACGTGCTCGGATGCGCGCTGATCGGCGTGCTCATGGAGACCCTTACCCGCCGCCCGAACCCCCATCCGCTGCTCCGCCCCTTTCTTGGCGTAGGCGTCCTCGGCGGTTTCACCACGTTTTCCGCTGCCATAACCGACGCCACGGACGCTTTCGCTGCCCACCAGCCAGGAGAGGCGCTGCTCGCCATCGCCGCCAACCTGATCGGCGCCCTCCTCGCCGTCAGTGCCGCGGCGGGCGCAACCGCGACGCTCCTCGACCGGGCCGCGCAACGGAAGAAGACGTGATGACAGCGCTGCTCACCGCAGTAGGAGCGGCTTTCGGCGCCCTACTGCGCTACTGCCTCAACTGTGCCGCAGCAGCCCGCGGCACCACCGGTTTTCCCTGGGGCACGTGGTGTGTCAACACTCTCGGCTGCCTGCTCGCCGGGGCGCTGGCCGCGCTGCCGCTGCCTGCAGCGGTAGCGGCTCTGGCGGGTCCCGGGCTGTGCGGGGACTCACCACCTACTCCACGTTCAGCTACGAAACGGTGCGGCTGCTCGCCGAGAGGAAGTGGACGCACGCGCTGGGCAACATCGGGGCGAACCTCGCCGCAGGGGTTGGCGCGGCAGTGCTCGGTATGGCTGCGGTCGGCTGGTTCCTGCGGTGACCGCGCAGCCCCAGGCACTGGATGATCTGTCAACTATTCTGGGGGCATGGGCGACAGCACCCCCCTCCGACCGCGGGAACTCCGCGCGTGGACCAGCTACCAGCGCATGAGCGCCGCGCTGTACGCGCACCTGCAGCAGACCCTCCACCGGGACACAGGACTGTCCTGGGCCGACTACGAAGTGCTGCGCGCCCTGCACTCCAGCCCGGAGGGCCGACTCCCGGCCCTGGACCTGCGCTGCGCTCTCGGCTGGGAGAAGAGCCGCCTCTCCCACCAGGTCCGCCGTATGGCCGAACGCGGACTGCTGTGCCGGGAACCCAACCCCGCCGACGCGCGCAGCGCCGTCGTCTGCCTGCTCGACAAAGGCCGCCGAGCCATCGAGAAAGCCACCCCCGAATATCTGGCGCGGCTCCGCGCCGACTTCCTCGACCTGCTCACCCCCGCACAGCTCGACGCGCTCACCGAGATCAGCGAGACCGTGCTCGCCCACCTGGTGTGCCGAGACCAGGAACCCCCTCGGGAGGCTGCGTCCGGCACCGGCCAGCCGAGCCGAGACAGCCGCTGAGCCCTGCTGCACAGCCGCGGCCGCCGTTACCGGACTGCCTTCCCGGGTAGTCGGCAGTCACGGCCGCGCGGTTCCCACGCCCAGCGCCCGTGCTGGGCGCTGTCGAACCGCAGGCCCTGTCCCTGTCACCTTGCGCGAGGAAGGCCAACCATGACCGGTATCACGATCATCGGCGCTGGCAGTATGGGCCGGGCAATCGGCACCCGTGCTGTCGCGGCGGGCCGCAGAATCCAACTCCTCGACCGGGACCCGGACAAGGCGCGGAGCCTCGCCGTCCAGCTAGGAGGAGACATCCTCACCGGAGCTGTCGGCGACGCCCCCGACGGGGACATCGTCGTGCTGGCGGTGCCCTTCGAATCAGCGAAAGCCGTGGTGCGCTCCTACGGGGACGCCCTGGCCGGACGGACCATCGTGGACATCTCCAACCCCGTCGACTTCGCCACGTTCGACTCGCTGGTCGTCCCACCGGGCACTTCCGCAGCCGAAATCATTGCCGACCTCGCCCCCGACAGTGCTTCCGTCGTCAAAGCGTTCAACACCACGTTCGCCGAGACCCTGACCGAAGGGAAAGTGGCGGGCCAGCCGCTCGACGTCTTCATCGCGGGGGATGACGCAGAAGCCAAACGCGCGGTCGCGAACCTGGTCGAGGAGATGGGGCTGCGACCCATCGACGTGGGACCGCTGCGCCGCGCCCAGGAGCTGGAAGGGTTCCAGTTCCTGATGATGACGCTCCAAGCCGATCTGGCGAAACAGGACTTCAACTGGAACACCGGGTTGAAAATCCTCACCCCCATCTGAGCAGCGCTCGGACACCCCGCAGCCGGAGGCGCTGCCTGCCGAGAAGCAGCGGGTGGGACGCGTGAGGGCAGGCAGCAGCCTCCCAGCCGACAGCAGAGGGCGCCCCACCCGGCGGGGCGCCCTCGTCGGCCTCAGGTGCGGCAGCGGTCAGAACGCGGCTGCGGCGGCCTCCGCCACCGCCTGGTCCTGCTCCCCGGTTCCGCCGCTCACCCCGACCGCACCCACGACCGTGCCGTTGCGCCGCAGCGGGACCCCGCCCGCGAAGATCATCACGCGGCCCCCGTTGGAGGCGTGGATGCCGAAGAACTGCCCTCCGCTCTGAGAGTGCTCGGCCAGCTCCTTGGTGGAGATGTCGAACGCTCGCGACGTGTACGCCTTGTTGATCGAAATGTCGATACTGCCGATCCACGCGCCGTCCATCCGGACATGCGCCACCAGGTTGCCGCCCGCGTCCACGACCGCGATGTTCATCGGCTGCCCGATCTCGGCTGCCTTGGCCTCGCCAGCTTCGATGACCCGGCGGGCCTCCGCCAACGTCACACTCACCGTACTCCCCCTCAGCTCTCCTGCTGCGGTTTGAGCAGGACCTTCGTCCAGCCTTCCTCCCGCTTGTCGAACTTCTCGTAGGCTTCGGGAGCCCGCTGGAGCGGGATCCGCTGCGAAACCACGAAGCTCGGCTTGGCCCGCCCAGCGATGATCAGGTCGCGCAACTGCCGGTTGTAGGCCTTGACGTTGGCCTGCCCGGTGCCCATCCGCTGGCCTTTCTCGAACAGCTTGCCCATCGCGAACAGCAGCTCGCCCTGCTTCGCGCTCTCCGACGGGGCGCCCGGGTCCTCGGTGACGTACAGGCCCACCACCCCGAGAGCGCCCGTGGGACGGACCGTGTCGACCAGCGTGTTGAGGACGAGCGCGGGCTGCTCTTCGCCTTCCGGGGCCGTCGCCTGGTAGCCAACCGCGTCGATGCCTTTGTCCGTGCCCTCGCCGTTGGTGTGCTCCTTGATCTGGGCGACCGGGTCCCCCTTGGAGTAGTCGATGGGGATGGCTCCGATCCGCTCGGCCAAAGACAGCCTGCTCGGCACCCGGTCCACCACGAACACGCGGGAAGCGCCGCGCAGGATCGCGGAGTAGGCCGCCATGAGCCCCACCGGTCCCGCACCGAACACGCTCACCGTCTCCCCCGGGCTGACCTGCGCCAACTCTGTGGCGTGGTAGCCGGTGGGGAAGATGTCGGCCAGCAGCGCGAAATCGTCTTCGAACTCGGTGCCCGGCGGCAGCTTCAGGCAGTTGAAGTCCGCGAACGGCACCCGCAGGTATTCGGACTGGCCGCCTTGGTAGGGGCCCATCGCCACGTAGCCGTACGCGCCGCCCGCGAAGCCCGGGTTGACGGTGAGGCAGAACCCGGTCTTGCCCGCAAGGCAGTTCTTGCAGAACCCGCACGCCACGTTGAACGGGAGAACCACCCGGTCGCCTTTGCGGATGCTCGCCACCCCGGAGCCGACCTCTTCGACGATCCCCATGTTCTCGTGACCGAACACCATGCCGGGGGTGGCGCCGGTGCGCCCCTCGTACATGTGCAGGTCGGAGCCGCAGATCGCGGACGTGGTCACGCGGATGATCACGTCGTTGGGATCCTCGATCCGCGGATCGGCCACCTCTTCCACTGCGACAGTGAACGGCTCCTTGTACACGACCGCTTTCACAGTTCCTCCTCACGCCGTTGCCGGTTGGGGGCCGGCTACCCGCGGTCGCTGCCCCCTATGCCCCGGTCACGTGGCTTGCCGGGTAGGTTGCGGTCCGGTGTTCGAGGTCGGGTCCGGGCCGCCCTGGTCGAGGCGGAACGGCGGATACTGGTCGGTCATCAGCGCGGCGTAGGCGACGACCCGCAGCGCCCAGCGGTGCAGGCCCAGCAGGAAGTTGAAGATGCCGCGCGGGTATCCGCCGGTGAACAGCAGCGCGAGCGCGGCGATCAGGACGAGCAGGCTCATCAGGCTGGGCATGAACCAGCCCTGCATCATCCACTGGCCGTTCTCCGACACGGTGGTGGTGCTGTCGCTGAACCAGTCCATGCCTCCGGACTTCCGGAACCCGCCGGAAGAGAACGCTGAGACCACCAGGTAGTGCGGGATCGCCAGCAGCCACCACTTGACGAGGACCAGCCCTCGGGACAGCCGCTGGGGATAGGCCACATCCAGTTGTGCTGGATAGTCCACGTCGGCGGAGAGCGAGAACGGCGGATAGCGGTCGGTGCCCAGTACCCCGTAGGCGTAGAACGTGACCCGCCAGCTCCAGCGCAGCACGCCCACGTTGAAGTCGAAGATGCCGCGCGGATAGCGGCCGGTGAACAGGATCGCGAAGAAAGCGACCACGGTCAGGACAGCGAACGCGATCCACAGGAAGAACAGCACGATGTAGTGCGGGATCGCCAGCAGCCATTTGACAAGCCACAGCCACCGGCTGACCCCGGGGTCGAGAGTGCCGCTGACATGGAGCGGATAGTGCCGGGTAGGAACCGCGAACTCGGACACCTCGCCACCTCCTCGAGGTTGTGCGGTAGGCACGCGGCTACCCAGCCGGATGACAACGATTCACCACTCCCGGTCCGCGCAGTCCAAGCAAGCAGCCAACACTCCGGAAAGCAGGCGCTGGGCGGGGCGCGGCAAAGAGCGGGTGCGCGAGCCCACTGGCGCGGTCGGCCTGTCCCGTGCCGTCGTACCAGGTCACAACCGGCCGACGCCGGGTAGGGGACACCGGACACGGTTTCGGGAGGCACGACATGCTGGTGATGATCGGATACGCGAGCGTGCACGGTTCCACGGAGGGGATTGCGCGGCGGTTAGCCGACCGTCTCCGCGCCTACGGCCACAGCGTGGACGTCCGGCCGTTGGACAAGCCCATGGATGCGCTCGTCCTCTACGACGCGTTCATCCTGGGCAGTGCCGTGCACGGCGGGTCGTGGCTGCGGCAGGCCACCGGCTTTGCTGAGCGGGAGGCGGAGATCCTGTCGCGGCGGCCCGTGTGGCTGTTCAGTGTCGGATTGGCGCGGGTCCTCGGCGGCCGGTTCGCTTCCGCCGGGGACGTGCCTAAAGGAGTGCCGGAGGTGATCCGCGACACCGGGGCGCGCGACCACCACTTGTTCGCGGGGGCGATCCAGCCCAGCCATCTGCCGGTGTTCGGCCGCTTCCTCTACAAGGCGATGGGGGGACGTTACGGCGACTTCCGGGACTGGGCAGAGGTGGACGACTGGGCGGAGAGCATCGCTGCCCAGTTGACCATGGTCACCAGGTAAGCCGGGGCGGGCCTGTGCCAGGGGGTCGGCTTGACCCGGGTGAGGCAAAGAGCGGGAAAAGCAGTGAGCCGGGACCTCGTGTCGAGGTCCCGGCTCTGTCGCGGAGGATCGGGGATTTGAACCCCGGAAGGGCTTACGCCCTAACCGCATTAGCAGTGCGGCGCCATAGACCGGACTAGGCGAATCCTCCTGGCTGGGACAAGGGTACAGAGAGAAGGGGCCAAGGTGCAAAACAAAACTGAGCACCCGTCCACCTACTGATACTTTAGCGGGGTTCTGCGGTTGGGGACAGTGGGACGGGAGACGGCTCCTGTGGCCGGGAACGCGCAGGTTGCTGGGGTGGGGCGGGGCCCAGCGGGGGCAGGCGTAGCGTCAGCCGGATCGTGGGCGGGAGGGCTGTTCCCGCACCAGGTCGGCGTCGTGCCGCAGCTTCGCCACGGCGCGGGAGACCGTGCTTTTCACCGTGCCCACGCTGATTCCCAGCACTGAGGCGATCTCTGCTTCGGACATGTCCTCGTAGTAGCGCAGGATCACGGCGAGGCGCTGCCGGTGCGGCAGCCGGTTGATGGCGCGGCTGACCGTGTCGGTCAGGTCGGTGCGCCAGCTCGGATCGTCGACCCGCTGCTCGGGGATCTCGTCGGTGGGGTAGACGTCGAGACGGCGGCGTCGCCACTCGGAGATCTGCGTGTTGACCATCGCGCGGCGCACATACTGGTCCCTGGCGTTCGGGCTCGTGATGCGGTCCCAGGCGAAAAACGTTTTGAGTAGCGCGTTCTGGAGGAGGTCTTCGGCGTCAGCGTGGTTGCCCACGAGCGACTGCGCCATGCGCCGCAGGGCAGGGCCACGGCGCCGCACGTATTCGGCGAACTCGTCGTGCGTGGCCTGCGTCGCTCTGTCCACATGACCACCGATCCCTGGGGAGAGTGTTTTCCGTCACATAGCCATAGTGTTCTCACTGTGGCATGGACGATGTCCGTGTTTTCCCTGCTCAGGGGCATTCTTTGGTAAAAAGGGAGGATATGCGCCCCATGGTCCGAAGCTGCCGAGATGAGGACATTGGTTCGGTATGTCAGGGCTGGACGGGCTCGCGTGGCGGCGCACGCCTCGAGAACAGCCGCCGTGCCGTTGCTGGGCACGGCACTAGGGGACAATGGGAGGGCTTTTCCCCAGCGTGTGGACAGCGGGACGCGCTGGTCCCCAGTGGAAAGGACACACGGTGGCAGCGGACCGGACAGGGTACATTCACGACCGTCGTCGGCTGACCGCTGCCCTCCTCGGCCCGGAGGCAGCCCCCGACCCCCATCCGGCCCCCGCCCACGTCGTCCGGGGGACGCTCACGGACATCAGCCCGCACATGCTCGGCCTCGCCACCCCCGAAGGCGAGCGGCGTTTCATCCTCACCCCGCAGACCACCTTCTGGTACGGGGGCGAATGCGCGCCCCGTGAACTGCGCCCCGGACAGGACGTCCTCCTCCGCTGCACTCCAGGGGCCGAACTCGTCGTGGAACGGGTCTGGGCGGACCTCGCCCGGGCCACCGGGGTGATCACCGCGGTCGACGGCGACACGGTGACCGTCGCCACGGGACACGACCGTGCCCCGGTCACCGCGGTCATCCCCTACCGGGCATCCGGGCGGATGCGGGTCCGGCACCCCCGCCTGGAACCGGGATACCTGTTCGACGCGGTGGGCGTGCGCGACGGGGACACGGTCCGGGCCCTCATCCCCGCCACCACCCAGCCGCCCTACCCCGTAGTGGAGACTCCGCGGCGGCCCCCGCAGCACCGCTCCAGCGCGCAGGTGGCAGGAATCGCCTCCTGGTACGACCCGGTGCGTGGACAGGACACGGACACCGACCCGGACGGCATGCTCATGGGGGTGGCCTACCCGGCCCTGGACCGGACGGGCGACTGCGGCCCTGCCTGCGACCGGGCAACCCCGTGCGCACCGCTGCCGCTGCTGTCCCTCGGGGCGACAGTCCGCGTGGTCAACGAGTGCACGCGTGTTTTCGCGGTCCTGCCTGTCGTGGCCTGCGGGGCGGCAGCCAGCCACTTCTGTGACCGCTGCACGGTGTGCGACGCCCCGGCCAGCGGTCGGATCGCGGAACTGACCCTTGCCGCCTTCGTGGCGTTGGGGGGACAGCCGGAATCCGGCTGCTGGAGCGCGACCCTGACCGTAGGTGGACTGTGAGCGAAACCCTCCAAGACGTCCAGTTGTGGATCCTGACCGCTGTCCTGCTGCTCGGCGCAGGAACCAAGGCGGTGGACCGCACCGCCCAAGGACCGGCAGTGCTGCTCCCGGTCTCGCTGCGGCGGCCGTTCACCGTGGCTCACGCGGCCGTTGAAGCGGGTTTAGCGGCGGGGCTGCTCTTCTGCTCCGGGGGCGCGGCATATGCCGTCAGAGGGGCGACTGCGGTTCTTTTCGCGGTCGGCCTGGTGGCGCTCGTCCGGTTGCGGCAGCGCGACCCGGAGATGGGGTGCGGCTGTTTCGGCGGGTTGAGCACGGAGCCCATCGGCTGGCGGGCACTGACCCGCAGCGGGCTGTTCCTTGCGGCAGCGGTCGCCACGTTCGGCCTGCCGCACTCCGGATGGGCGGCCCTCGTCCATGCCACGCCCTGGCATGGGGTGCTGTGCGCTGCAGAAGTCGCTGTCGTGGCGGTGCTCTCCCCGGAACTGCGGGAAGCCGTAGTCCGGTTGCGCTCCCCGGTCCCGTGCGAGCTGCGCGAAGTGTCCCGAAAGCAGATGGTGCGGCGGCTGCACGCCAGCCGGGAGTGGCACAAGCAGCGTCCCCTCTTGGCCTCCCCGGAGCCCGTGGACACGTGGCGGCACGGCTGCTGGTGGTTCGCCCGCTTCGCCGGTCAGGAAGGGGATCGGGAGTTCTCCGTGGTTTTCGCGGTTGAGGTGGGGCGGCGCCGCCCCGACGTGCGGTCCCTGGTCGTGGAACCTCCGGCGGAATAGGGGGTGCTGATAGTGGCGGCCCGCGGACGGTTGTGGGAGGCGAGGGGGCGGGGGCGGAGACGGCCCTGCCGTAGCGGACCGGGCGGCTGCCCGACCCGCCACGGCCTGCACGACCGGCCGGTGTCCGTCCCCCGCCGCTGGGGAACCTCCGCTCGCCTCACCACCGATGAGGGTGGAACGCGACAGTGGGGGCTACGTGAAGGGGGCGGTGCCTTACCCCAGGACCTGGTGCTGGTGCTCCAGGGCGGCGATGGCGAACTCGGTGAGCCGCTGCTCTGTCTCCGGGCCCCCGATCATGGACACCGACCCCAGACGCCCGTCCTCCCGGTAGAGGAGGCTGTAGAGCGCTATCGGAGCCCCTTCCGCGGACTCCATTTCGACGACCACGCCGCGGGACTGGTCGCCGACCGTCTCCACGTGGAACTGGCGCACCCGGTACGAGTGGGAGGAGCCGTCCTCCGTGGTCGCCTCGTAGGTCGCGCACTCGTCCGAGGGAACGGTCTCGACCGCTTGAATGGCCAGGTCTTCGGGGAGTTCCAGCAGCACGTGGGTGAGCGCGCCCTCCGCGCCGCGGAAGAGGGCCAGCGAAGCCGGCGCCTCCTGCACGTCGGGAAGCTGCTCCCACTCGTTCACGGCGTCCGCGCACTGCGGCTTGTCCAGCGTCAATGCCTCGCGCTCTTCCGCGGCTTGGCGCACCACGTCGAGCTCGCTGTAGATGCCGGTGCGGCTCTCCTCTTCGACGCGTTCGAAGCCTTGGAACTCGCTCAACTGGGCTTCGTGCAGCCGAGCCGCGGCTTCCTCAGCGGACAGGGAGTGGCTGTTGGAGGCCTCCGATGCGGTCTCCGACTCGCTTCCGCAGCCCGCCAGTCCGCAGACCAGCGCGGCGGCTCCCACGACTGCAACGGCAGTAGACAGCTTTTGGGGAAAGTTCATGAAACGTCATTCCTGTTCTGGTGTTCCGCCGGAGGCGGTACCGGGCAGCGACCGCGACGGGGTGTGCGGACCCCGAGAACGGACGCCCATGCGGTTTGCTCAGTGAAATGAGGGCGGTGTTCCTCCCCTGGGAGGCAAACACTGGTCATTAAGAGTAATCAAATGATTGCACAAAGTATTGAGAGAGGATGACGGTGTCGGAGCGGAAACCCCCTTACCTGAGGTCAGCGCTCGACTCGATCCCGCCCTACCGGCCGGGACGCAAGGTCGTCGGGCCGGACGGTCGGTCAGCGAAACTCTCCTCCAACGAGAGCCCGTTCGGTCCGCTGCCCTCGGTGCGCCAGGCCATCGCGGACGCCGCGGCAGACCTCAACCGCTACCCCGATCCCGCGGCAGCCGAGCTGACCGCTGCCCTCGCCCGCCGCTTCCACGTCCCCGAAGAGCACGTGGCGCTCGGCGCAGGATCCGTGGGCCTCCTCCAGCAGCTGCTGGAAGCCACCGCCGAGCCGGGGGCGGAAGTCGTCTACGCCTGGCGGTCCTTCGAGGCGTACCCGCTGCTGACCGGTCTTGCCGGGGCGACCCCGATCCACGTCCCGCTGCGCGAGGAGACCCACGACCTGGAGGCGCTCGCCGCGGCAGTCACCGACCGCACCCGCATGGTGTTCGTCTGCAACCCGAACAACCCCACCGGCACCGCGGTGCGGGAGACCGAACTCGCCGAGTTCCTCGACACGGTCCCCGAGCACGTGCTGGTGGTTCTCGACGAGGCCTACCGCGAATACGTCCAAGACCCCCGGGTGCCCGACGGGGTGCAGCTCTACCGGGACCGGCCTAACGTCGCCGTGCTCCGCACCTTCTCCAAGGCCTACGGGCTTGCTGCACTGCGGGTGGGTTTCCTCATCGGCCATCCACAGGTTGTGGACGCAGTCCGCAAAACCCTCGTGCCTTTTGCGGTCAACCACCTCGCCCAAGCCGCGGCTGTCGCGTCGCTCGCGGCCGAACAGGAACTCTTGGAGCGGGTGGCTGTCACCGTCAAGGAACGCGAGAGGGTCCGCGCCGCGCTGCTCGCCGACGGATGGACCGTGCCGGAAACCGAAGCCAACTTCGTCTGGCTGCGGCTCGGCGAGGACACGCTCGACTTCGCGGCCGCGTGTGAACAAGCCGGGATCGCGGTCCGCCCGTTCGCCGGGGAAGGCGTCCGCGTCAGCATCGGCCTTCCCGACGACAACGATGCTTTCCTGACGGTGGCCCGGACCTATCCGAAACGGAACTAGCCTCCGGGCTGTGGCAGGCCAGCCGCCGGAGCTGACGGCCGTCCGGCGGCTACCTGTTGTCTGCCCTGTCCCGGTCCAGCTTCTCCACAATGAGCCGGTACAACTGGCGGGGCCGTCCCGGCTGCAGGGTGCGATTGGGGGGAAGCGGCCAGGCCAAGCCCTCCTCCACCAGGGTGCGCAGCAGCCGCCTGGCAGTACGCGGGGTCACCCCCAGCATGCGGCCCGCGGTCTCCGCGTCCACCACCAGCGGAGCGTTCTCTTCGGCGATCTTCTCCGCCAGCCGAGCCAGGGTCTCCCGGCCCTTGGTCCGCAGCGGCTCGCTCTGCTGGCGCTGCGGGGCTCGCTGCGCGGGCACCAGAGAGCGGCCCTCCCGGTCCACCGCGAAGCTCTGCCGGGTCGTGGCCTGGGAGCGGGTCAGCGCCGCCCGCGCGTGCGTCTCCGCGTCCTGGGTGGTGCGACCCATGCCGATACCGACTTCGATGGTGATTCCCAGTTCCGCCTTGGCCCGCTCCACGAACGGCGGCTTGCGGAAGCCTTCGGTGGCGGCCACCAGCGATCCCCGCGTCGCGGTGATCATGAAGGTGTGGTCGTCGATCTGATGCGCGGTAGCGTTCATCCGATGCGCCTCCTGCGTGAGGAGCCGGTACAGCGACAGCCGCAGCTCCTCCCGCCAGTAGCGCGGAGTGGACCGGCGGCTGGAATCCCGCAGTGTGGGCACATCCACGATCACCACGCCGAGCTGGGCCTCCTCCAAGCGGTGGTGGGCGCCCAGCAGACCCGCGGTCTGCAGCGCGCTCCGCACCCCCGCCGTGGTCGGACGCAGCCGCAGATTCGGCACGCCGATGGCGTCCAGCCGTTCCGCGACACCCCGCACACAGGTGATGGCCATCTTGGTGATCTTGCGCCGCCACAGGCCTTCGTGGAAGGCCGTGAGCGCCGCCGTCCCTGCCAGCTCCTCGTGCACGTGGAGCCCGTCAACCGGAAGGTCCACTTCGGAGTACGCCTCAACCACGTCCGCGCGGCTGAGGACGTCTAAACTCGCCCGAGTGGGGTCGAACCGCTCGTCGAGGGTGGCGCGGAGCAGCGCTTCGTGCAGGCTCGCGCCGTTGAGCGGGACGTAGGTTGCCGGCATCGTGAGCACACCGGCTTTCCGGGCGAACTCGTAGGGCACAGGGCTCGCAAACAGGTATGCGTCGATAGCCGACCCTAGGCGGAGTACCTTCTCGGCGGCCTCCTGCTCGTCCCGATAGGCAGCCGCAATGAGTCTGGCGTTCAAAGGGCCGGTCGATCCCGGGCCCATCAACATGACTCGCTCGACAACCTCGTGCGGCCCGATGACACCGATCGTCAAATCGCCAGTACGCTGCGCACTCACCTCGGGTTGCTCCCCGCTACCGTCTCACGCCTTGTACTTTGTGCGCCCACCGGTCCCGACCCATGTTCTTTCCATCGCAGCATTGCCGCGATCGTACCCATTGTTGAAAGCCAGTGAAGATCGTTTTCTCCAGAACGTCAAAATACGCGGGCGGGAAGACGTTCTTCCCGCCCGCAGCGAATCCGACTTTTCGGACTAGGAGACTTCTTCCCTGACAACATCGGCGCCCAGAGCCGACAAGCGGGTCGCGAAGTGGGAATGGCCGCGGTCCACTTGGTAGGCGGGGCTCACGATCGTCTCGCCTTTGGCAACCAGGCCCGCCATGATCGCCCCTGCACCGCAGCGCAGGTCGTGGGCGGTGACCTTGGTGCCGTGCAGTTCGCTGGGACCGTGCACGATCGCCCGGTTACCCTCGACCTCGATCTTGGCGCCCATCTTGTTCAGCTCGTCGGCGAGGGCGAACCGGCCGTCGAAGATGGCCTCGCGGATGTAGCTCTCCCCCTCGGCCAGGGTGGCCAACGCCATCAGCGGAGGCTGCAGGTCCGTGGCGAAACCGGGGAAGGGCGAAGTGACGGCGTTGATAGGCCGCAGCGGGACGTTCGGGTCGCGGCGTACCCGCAGTACAGCGCCCTGCTGGGTGAACTGGACGCCCATCTGCTCCAGTTTCCAGCGGGCCACGCCCAGGTGGTCCAGGTTCGCGCCGACGAGGCTCACGTCACCGCCGGTCGCGGCCGTCATCATCGCGAACACGCCCGTGTCGATACGGTCCGGCATCACCGTGTGCTCCACCGCGGTGAGCTCGGAGACGCCTTCGACCTTGATGAACCCGGTGCCGCCGCCGCTGATCTTGGCGCCCATGCTGCCCAAGAACTCGATGACGTCCAGCACTTCGGGCTCGAGGGCCGCGTGCTCGATCACCGTGGTGCCCGGGGTGAGGGCCGCGGCCATGATCAGGTTCTCGGTTCCCGTGTGCGACGGGGTGTCCAGGTAGAGGCGTCCGCCCTTGAGATTGTCCGCCTTCACGTTGATGTGCTTGCGCTCCGGGTCCTCGGTGACCTCGGCGCCCAGCCGCGCAAAACCCCGGTAGTGGAAGTCAAGGTTGCGGCTGCCGAGGTTGCATCCGCCCACCCCCTCGATCCGGGCGCGGCCCATACGGTGCATGAGCGCGGGGATGAACAGCACGGAGCCGCGGAAGCGGGAGGCGATGGAGGCGGGCAGCACCGCCCGGTTGGGATCGTTCAGCCCGGTGGCATCAATGACGATGGTCCGCTCCGCTTCGTGGAACTCGACTTTGGCCCCCACGTACTCGGCGAGCTCCAAAGCGCGACGGACATCTTCGATCACGGGGACGTTCCGCAGAACGGTCCTGCCCTTGGATGCGAGCAGGGCCGCTCCGATCATCGGCAAGACAGCGTTTTTCGCACCTTGGATGAACGCGGTTCCGTGCAAGGCATGACCGCCGCGGACGCGGTAGCGAACCTCCTGGCCCATGCTCCTTGGCTCCTTCGTGAGGCAGAAAATTCAAGGGTGGTCTTCTCGGTGTGACCTAGTCCGAGATATCTGATGAGGAAAGTACGCGGCAAGTTCCGGCAAGAAAGCGGGCAGATCTCAGCCGTTTTCCGCGGTATGACAGAGAGCAGCGCACTCTCCTGGCCGCGAACACTACGGTGATCACAGGCTTAACGGCATGGTCACACCACCTGTGGCCGATTTCTGGTTGTGAGTTACTCTGCAGGTTTCCTGACGCCGCGTCAGAAACTTTGCACCTGTTCAGGGTGCTTGGGCGCCGTGCACCACTTTACGTCGCACCGGTGCGAAACGGGCACAACCTCAGTGGGGCGGCGTTGCGCGATTAACCACACAAGCGCGCCCCACCTGCGTCAACTCCGTGAAATCCCGACAAAATCGGCGGTCTGTCCCGTCAGCCGCTCAAATACTTCGATGTATCGGGCGCGGGTGTGTTCCACCACAGTGTCCGGCAGTGGAGGAGGAGGCGTCTCTGAGGTACGATCCCACCCCGATTCCGCAGATGACAGCCAGTCCCGGATGATCTGCTTGTCGAATGACGGCTGCGGCCGGCCCGGGCGCCATTCCTCCTTCGGCCAGAACCGCGAAGAATCCGGAGTGAGCACTTCGTCCGCAAGGACCAGCGAACCGTCGGAGTCCCACCCGAACTCGAATTTGGTGTCGGCGAGCAGGATGCCGCGCTCCTCCGCAATCTCCCGGCCCCGCTCGTACAGCGCCAGCGTCACCTCCCGCAGGCGCTCCGCCAACGCTGGACCGTGCCGCTCCGCCACGGTCTCCAGCGAGACGTTCTCGTCATGCTCCCCCACCTCGGCCTTGGTCGCCGGGGTGAAGATCGGCGGATCGAGCCGGGACCCGTCCACCAGCCCTTCCGGCAGCCGAACCCCGCACACCGCGCCCGTGGCGGTGTACTCGGCCAGCCCGGACCCCGTCAGATAGCCGCGGGCTACGCACTCCACCGGCACCATGTCGAGCCGGCGGCAGACGAGAGTGCGGCCCGCCCAGTCGTCCGGAGCACCCGGAGGAGGTGTGTCCGATATCACATGGTTGTCGATGATGTCGGACAACTGGTCGAACCACCACAGCGACAACTGAGTAAGCAGCCGCCCCTTGTCCGGAATCTCTGTGGGAAGGACCCAGTCGAAAGCCGAGACGCGATCACTGGCCACCATGACCAGCTCTCCCGACTCGGTGGCATACAGGTCCCGCACCTTGCCGGTGTGCAGGTGGGTGAGGCCCGGCACCTCGACAGGCACCGGCTTGTCGACAAAACCGCTCATGGTGGCTTTCCGATCTGCGTGGGAACGTGCTGCCGGCGGCCCACCGCCGACAGCACGAACCGGACGGGAAACGACTCAGCTCAGGTTCTTCAACCGGTCAAACACCCGGTCCAGGCGGCTGACAAACCGCTCCGGGCGGCACACCTCGTCCAACCGGGCTTCGTCCAGCTCCACACCGTGCTCAGCGGCCTGCTCCCGCAGGGTCTGTCGGAACGCCACACCCGTCTCCCACGTGCGCATCGCCGCCGCCTGCACCAGCGCGTAGACGTCCTCCCGGGACATGCCCGTCTCGATCAGCTCGGAGACCACCGTGGAGGAGTAGATCAAGCCGTTGGTGGACTCCAGGTTCTGCCGCATCCGCTCGGCGTCCACCACCAGTCCCCGCATCAGCCGAGTCGTCAAATGGAGCAGGTAGTCCGTGGCGATAGCCGCGTCCGGCAGCGCGATCCGCTCGGTGGAAGAGTGCGAGATGTCCCGCTCATGCCACAGCGGGATCCCCTCCATGACCGGCACGATCTGGGCGCGCACGATCCGCGCCAGACCGCAGATGCGCTCCGAGAGGATCGGGTTCTTCTTGTGCGGCATAGCGCTGGAGCCCTTCTGCCCCTTGCCGAACGGCTCCCACAGCTCCCGCACCTCGGTGCGCTGGCCGTGCCGGATCTCCAGCGCGATCGCTTCGCACACCGTGGCGATGACCGCCAGCGTGCTGACCCACTCGGCGATCCCGTCGCGCAGCACCACCTGGGTGGACACGTCTGCAGGGCGCAGCCCCAGCTTCTCGGCGACGTAGTCCTCCACCGCCGGGTCGATGTTCGAATAGGTGCCCACCGGACCGGAGATCGCCATCACACCCACAGCCTCGCGGGCGCGGCGCAGCCGGTCCCGGGACCGCGCCATAGCGAACGCGAAGTCCGCCACCCGGTGGCCCCACACGTCAGGTTCGGCGTGGATGCCGTGCGTCCGGCCCACCCGCAGCGTCCCCCGGTGCTCCAGAGCGTGGTCGCGCAGCACCGCCACCAGTTCGTCCGCCTTGGCCAGCAGAACGTCGGTGGCCTCCACCAGCTGCTTTGCCAGCGCCGTGTCCAGCAGGTCGGACGAGGTCATGCCGAAGTGCACCCACTTGGCCGCCTCGCGAGGCGTCGTGTTGTCGGCCCACGCGGTGAGGAACGCGATGACGTCGTGCTGGGTCACCGCTTCGATCTCGGCCACCTGCTCCGGTGTCGGCGGAGGAGCCTGGCGGACCGGCTCCACCGCGTCGGCGGGAATCGTCCCGGCCGCCGCATGGGCTTCCATCACCAGGGTTTCCACCTGGCACCAGAGTTCGTACTTGTGGGCGTCGCTGAAGATGCGGCCCATTTCCGGAAGGGTGTAGCGCTCGATCACCCTCCCATTGTCTCAGGGCGCAGGAAAACCGTTCAGACAGCGACGCACTCGGCACGCTCGGGACCACGCCCCGCCCGGGACACCGCGTATTCCGTACAGTGATCCGAGCGCTCTGCCCGCCTTGTCAGACCAGTCCGCTGCCCCGGGCACCCGACCGTTCCCGCGCACCAACCCGAGGAAGGCCCAGACTGCCCGGGGCGACCCGCCCGACAGCATCCCGGAGTGCACCGTGGCACCCCGAGACCGGCAGGCAGCCGCCCCGCATCCGAGCCGAGCGCGCCTCCGGGCCTACTGGGCGGGCCGCTCCCAGGAGACCTGGCCGAGCACCGCTTTCTCCGCGATGTCCGTGCGGTAGAACGAGCCGCGCAGCTTAATCCGGCTCGCCGCTTCGTAGGCGCGCTGCCGCGCCTCCGCCAAGTCGGCGCCCGAGCCCACCACGCTCAGCACCCGGCCGCCGTTGGCCTTCACATCGTTGATGCCGGTCCACGCGGTGCCCGCGTGGAGCACGTAGGCGCCTTCCACGGCGTTGGCCTCCGCCAGGCCGCTGATCAGGTCGCCCTTCACCGGGTCCTCCGGGTAGCCTTCCGCGGCGATCACCACGGTGACAGCAGCCCCCGGACGCCACTCCAGCGAGGTCACCCCGCCCAGGTTCCCGGTGTCGGTGGCCTGCAGCAGCGCCCCCAGCGGCGTAGCCAGGCGGTCCAGCACCACTTGGGTCTCCGGGTCGCCGAAGCGAGCGTTGAACTCCACCACCCGGACTCCGCGCGAGGTGAGCGCCAGCCCCGCGTACAAGAGCCCCTGGTAGGGGGTGCCGCGCCGGGCGAGCTCCGCGATCGTGGGCCGCACCACGGTCTCCATGACCTCGTCCACCAGGTCGGACGGCGCCCACGGCAGCGGCGCGTACGCTCCCATACCGCCGGTGTTGGGGCCCTGGTCGCCGTCGTAGGCGCGTTTGAAGTCCTGCGCGGGAAGCAGCGGCACGGCGTTGCGGCCGTCGCTCAGCGCGAAAAGCGACACCTCGGGGCCGTCCAAGTACTCCTCAATGACGACCCGCCCGCACGCCTGGGCGTGCCGTTCCGCCACCGCCCGGTCCTCGGTGACCACCACGCCCTTGCCCGCGGCCAGTCCGTCGTCCTTCACCACGTAGGGCGGGCCGAACAAGTCCAAGGCCTGGGAGACCTGGGAGGCGGAGCGGCAGACCCGCGCCTCCGCCGTGGGGACGCCCGCCGCGGCCATGACCTCTTTAGCGAACGCTTTGGATCCTTCGATCCGCGCCGCCGCCTGGTCCGGGCCGAACACGGGGATACCGCGTCGCCGCAGTTCGTCGGCGACACCGGCAACCAGCGGGGCTTCCGGGCCGATGACCACCAGTTCCGCGCCGATCCGCGCGGCGAGCTCAGTGACCGCCAGGCCGTCAGTGATGTTGATGACGTGGTTCTCCGCCAGTTCAGCGGTTCCAGCGTTGCCGGGGGCACAGTGCAGGCTGGTCACGCCGGGGTCGAGGGATAGCGCGCGTACCAGCGCATGTTCGCGGCCTCCGCCGCCGATCACGAGGGCTTTCACAGCAATGGACCCTAATAGGTTTCGATGGGAGGACAGGGACAACGGCACAGTTGTGCACAGGGTTTTACGGCCCTGCACCGCTCCGTGGAACGGGCGCCGCACCCGTCCCACGGCAGACGGCTACACGAGAGGACGCAGCTCCAGGGTCTGCTCCCGGCCCGGGCCGACACCGATCGCTGAAATCGGCGCCCCGGACATCTCCTCGATCGCCCGCACATACGCCTGCGCGTTCTTCGGCAGGTCGTCGAAGGAGCGCGCCTGGCTGATGTCCTCGTTCCAGCCGTCCAAGTACTCGTAGATCGGTGTGGCGTGGTGGAACTCCGTCTGGGTCATGGGGATCTCGTCGTGCCGCACCCCGTCGATGTCGTAGGCGACACAGACCGGGATGCGCTCCAGCCCGGACAGCACGTCCAGCTTGGTGAGGAAGAAGTCGGTGATGCCGTTGATCCGGGTGGCGTAGCGGGCGATCGGCGCGTCGAACCAGCCGCAGCGGCGGTTGCGGCCCGTGGTAGTGCCGTACTCGTGGCCCCGGGAGCGCAGCCACTCCCCCCACTCGTCTTCCAGCTCGGTGGGGAACGGTCCCGAACCGACCCGGGTGGTGTAGGCCTTGAGGATGCCGATGACCTTGGTGATACGGGTGGGGCCGATCCCGGAACCCGAGCAGGCGCCACCCGCGGTAGGAGACGAGGAGGTGACGAAAGGGTAAGTGCCGTGGTCGATGTCCAGCAGGGTGCCCTGCGACCCCTCCAAGAACACGGTCTTGCCTTCGTCGAGCGCCCGGTTCAACACCAGGGAAGTGTCCACCACGTAAGGCCGGATCTTCTCGGCGTAGCCCAAGTATTCGTCGAGGATCCGATCCACTTCCAGGGCGCGCCGGTTGTACACCTTGGTGAGGATCTGGTTCTTGTCGTTGAGCGCCAGCTCCAGCTTCTTACGCAGGATCTTGGGGTCGAACATGTCCTGGACCCGCACCCCGGCACGGGCGGTCTTGTCAGCGTAGGTCGGGCCGATGCCGCGACCGGTGGTCCCGATCCGGCCCTTGCCCAAGAAGCGTTCGCTGACCTTGTCCAGAGCCCGGTGGTAGGGCATGATCAGGTGCGCGTTGGCGGAGATCAGCAGGCGTGACACGTCGACGCCGCGCGCGGTGAGCGCGTCGAGCTCTTCGAACAGCACCGCCGGGTCGATGACCACGCCATTGGCGATCACCGGAATGACACCGGGGGTGAGGATGCCCGACGGCAGAAGGTGCAGGGCGTACTCCTGGTCGCCGATGACGACCGTGTGCCCCGCGTTGTTGCCGCCCTGGTAACGGACCACGTAATCGACGCGGTCACCGACAAGGTCGGTTGCCTTCCCCTTCCCCTCATCACCCCACTGAGCCCCAACGAGCGCGATCGCCGGCATCGCCGTCTACCTCTTCATTCCTCGAAATCTGGACCACAATCTGTCCCGAACGTGCCGAAGCCCCTGGCGCAAGAAGCGGCAGGGGCTCTTGCACAACGAGGTTACATGACCGACTCCTGCCGGTTGAGGGCCGAAGCGGCCGTCGTGCCCAGTGGGAGGGGTGCCCACCCAGCGGTCAGCCCTCGAGTTCCCGGGCCGCGGTCTCGCTGCTCTCCCGCAGGAATGCGGCGCACCGCTGCGCTTCGTCGGCCTCCTCGATCGCTTCGGCCGCTTTGCCAAGGTAGTACAGCGAACGCAGGAAACCGCGGTTGGGCTCGTGCTCCCACGGAATCGGGCCGTGCCCCTTCCACCCGTTGCGGCGCAACTGGTCCAGGCCCCGGTGGTAGCCGGTGCGCGCGTAGGCGTAGGCGGCGATGTCGTCCCCCGCGTTGTAGGCGCGTTCGGCGAGTGCGGCCCAGGCAGCCGAATACGCGGGGAAACGCGCCGCGACCTCGGCCGGGTCGGTGCCCGAAGCCAGGGCTTCGCGCGCTTCAGGCAGGTCGGGCAGCTTGGTGGGCGGCGGGTCGCCCAACAGGTTCTGATGCAGCTCCATACCTCCCATCCTGCCAGGGTGGTGCGGGGATGACCGGTATGAACACTTGGGCCCCCGGGAAAACCGGGGGCCCAAGGAGCGTAGAACGCCGCTTGGCTGTCGCTTACTTGAGCTTCTTGCCAGCGGACTTGAGCTGCTGGGCAGCCTCGACGACCCGGGCGGCCATGCCGGCTTCGGCGGCCTTTCCGTAGGAGCGCGGGTCGTAGGCCTTCTTGTTGCCGACGTCGCCGTCGACCTTCAGCACACCGTCGTAGTTCTTCATGATGTGGTCGACGATGGGCCGGGTGAAGGCGTACTGGGTGTCGGTGTCGATGTTCATCTTCACGACACCGTAGGAGATCGCCTCGTGGATCTCCTCGAGGCTGGAGCCCGAGCCGCCGTGGAAGACCAGGTCGAACGGCTTCTCCTTGCCGTACTTGGCGCCCACCACGTCCTGGATCTCCTTGAGCACGGAGGGGCGCAGCTTCACGTGGCCCGGCTTGTACACGCCGTGCACGTTACCGAAGGTCAGGGCGGCGATGTAGTAGCCCTTCTCGCCGAGGCCGAGCACTTCAGCGGTGCGCAGGCCGTCTTCCGGGGTGGTGTACAGCTTCTCGTTGATCTCGCCGACGATGCCGTCCTCTTCACCGCCGACCACGCCGACCTCGATCTCGAGGATGGTGCGGGCCTCCTTGGACTCCTTCAGCAGCTCCTCGGCGATCTGCAGGTTCTCCTCGAGCTCCACGGCGGAGCCGTCCCACATGTGGGACTGGAATAGCGGCTCCTGCCCCTTGGCGACACGCTCCTTGGAGATCGCCAGCAGCGGACGCACGAAGGTGTCGAGCTTCTCCTTGGGGCAGTGGTCGGTGTGCAGCGCGATGTTCACCGGGTACTTCTCGGCGACGACCCGGGCGTACTCGGCGAAAGCCACCGCACCGGTGACCATGTCCTTGATGGTGGTACCGGACAGGAACTCGGCGCCGCCGGTGGAGATCTGCACGATGCCGTCGCTTTCAGCCTCGGCGAAACCGCGCAGGGCCGCGTGCAGGGTCTGGCTGGACGTGACGTTGATAGCCGGGTAGGCGAAGCCCTCAGACTTCGCGCGGCCCAGCATCTCTGCGTAGACCTCAGGCGTTGCGATAGGCATAGTGTTGACTCCCCTGATTGGCCTGGAGTGGTGCCGGAACACTCTCGGTCAAGAAGTTCCGCCACCTTGATTTTTCCATGACGGTTTTCCGACGGTCACCGACATGGTGCTCCGGCGGGTGTGTCCGCCGCGAGGGTCTAAAGGTCTAGACCACAATGCCGGTAACGTCCTTCTTGCGCAACAGCGAGCCGAACCGATGCGGAGAGTGTTGGTACGCTCAGCGGTAGCACTACCCCCACACCCAACATCCCACCAGGCAGGAAGGAAGAAGCACCTCCCTGTCGATTGTTATGGGTGATTCGCGCTACATTCAGCACCGTGGGACGACACCGCAGTGATCCGAGAGGTATAGGCCAGGCATTGGCGATCGCCGGAGCGATCGCGCTACTGGTCATCCTCGTCGTGTTGGGCGGATATTTCTTCTACCGCTCTCTTCCGGGCAACAGCGAAGTCTTGGTGCCCAACGAATCCGGCGGCTCCCTCTCCGCCCCGCAGCAGCTCGATGCTTCCGCGACAGAGAAGCAGAAGGCGCTGTACATCCGGGTCGTTGGGGAGTCCAGCGACGTTCTCGTCCGGGTCCCTGGCGGGGAAGTACTCATCGACACGACCATGACCCAGGGCGAGTACGTCTCCTATGACAAACCCCGAATGGACGTGACCTTGGGAGACCCCTCCGCAGTCGAGGTGTACGTCAACGGAGAACCGAAGGACGTCAGCAACGAGGAACCTGGATACACCTTCACTGTTGAATCCGAGTCTGAATCTGAGTAGGCCCCGCCGGCCCGGCAGGGCACGGCGGGCCTTCAGATTTCCAGATCGTCGAGTGTGTAGGCGGCCCGATAGGTCAGCCCTTCACTGACGATCCGGTCCCGGGCGCCCCGGTCCACAATCACGGCCACGCCCACGACGTCAGCACCGGCTTCGCGCAGCGCGGAGACTGCGGTCAGCACCGACCCCCCGGTGGTTGACGTGTCTTCCACCGCGAGGACGCGACGGCCGCGGACGTCGGGGCCTTCGATCCGGCGCTGCAAGCCGTGCGTCTTGCTCTCCTTGCGCACCACGAACGCGTCCAGGCGCCGCCCTTGCGCCGCTGCCGCGTGCATCATGGCTGTGGCCACCGGGTCCGCACCCAGGGTCAATCCGCCCACCGCCTCGTAGTCCAGGTCGGCGGTCAAGTCCAGCATCACGCGTCCCACCAGCGGTGCGCTCTGCCCGTCCAGGGTGATTTTCCGCAGGTCCACGTAGTAGTCCGCCTCGGCTCCGGAGGAGAGGATCACCCTGCCGCGGACAACGGCCTTATCGTTGATCTGTCGGAGAAGATCGTCGCGGTCGCTCATGGGTGAAGAGCCTAGAGCGTCCCGGACACCGCCAGGCAGCCAAGGGAGCGCGTATGACGCACGTCGACAGTGCTGTTGGTCATGTGCGGGTGGAGATCACCGCAGGAAGCAGTGAGGAAGCCCGGAGGCTGGCCGACGCCGCGGTCGAGGCCCGTCTGGCGGCGTGCGCTCAGATCAGCGGCCCCATCACCAGCGTCTACCACTGGCAGGGCAGCATCCAGGCCGATGAAGAGTGGCGGGTCGTGTTCAAAACCGCGGACGACCGGCTGGCGGAGCTGACCGAACTCCTCATCGACCGGCACTCTTACGAAGTCCCCGAGATCATCGCGGTCCCCATCGAGGGCGGCAACCCCGAGTACCTCGATTGGGTCACCGAGTCCACACGGCCCGCGCAGTGACCGCGCTAGCACAGTTCTGCGTGGTGCTCCTGCACAGCCCGCTGGGCACGGTCGCAGACTGGGGGAGCCTGCCCGACGACCTGGCCGACCGCGGAGTCGAGACCGTGGCCGTCACGGTCACCGACGACGACCGGCCCCCGTACGCCGCCCGCTACGTCGCCCGCGCTGCACTGGAGGTCGCAGCCGCCGCCCCGCAGCGGCCCCTGCTGCTCGTCGCAGCCGGTGCGGCCGGACCTCTGGTGCCCGCAGTCGCTGCCGCCCAGCGCGCCGCGCACCGCCAGGTCGCCGGATACCTCTTGGTCGACGCGCTGCTCCCGCAGTCCGGCACCCCGACCCGGGCCGAGCTCGCCGCCGCGCAGCAGCACGAGGATCCGCCGGTGCGGCCGCCCGACTTCTTCACCGAACCGCTGCCCATGACCGCGGACTGGCCGGACGCGCCGTGCGGCTACCTGCGGACCGGGGACGCCTACGCCCACCCCGCCCGCCTGGCAGAGCTGCGGTCGTGGCCGGTCTGCCACATCACCGATATGCCGCTCGTCGATGCGTTGACAGTGCTGGTCACCCAGGTGTGGCCGGAGAGCAGCCAAGCCTAGGATCCAGAGTCGCCACACAACGCACCCAGACTTGGCTAGGCTTTGCCCTGGTCCCTATCCGGCATAAACCGATGTTTGGACCAGTTCGGTCGCGCTTACGCGTCCGAAGCCACAAAAACCAAGGAAGGGACGGTGTCACGTGGATCGCTGCGCGCTGTTCGTCGACGCCGGCTACCTCCTGGCCGAGGGCGCGATGGCGGTGCACGGAACACGCGACCGCGACTCGGTGTCATGGGACTATGCGGCACTCGTGCAGCTCCTCAACGAGGTCGCCCGCGACCGCACGGGACTCCCACCGCTTCGCTGCTACTGGTATGAGGCGGTGACTGACAGCCGCCGCTCCCAAGAGCAGGAAGGTATCGCGGAAATCCCCGGTGTGAAGTTCCGTGCCGCCCGCATCCGCCCAGGCCGGAGGGAAGGCGTCGAGAACTACGTCCAAAAAGACCTGATCCCCCTAGCCCGCAACCGCGCTATCTGCGACGCCGTGCTCGTCTGCGGCGACGAGGACATGGCTCCGGTGATCGCGGAGGCCCAGGAATACGGGGTCCGGGTCACCGTGGTCCATATTTCGATCGAAGGGAATTGGACGGTCTCGCGTGCCCTCCGCCACGAGTGCGACGACCTGATCGAGATCGGTGCGGGCCACCTGCGGCCGCACGTCAACCTGCTGGAGGCCGGCGCCGGGTCGGCTGACGACACTATTCCTTCCGGGCAGTCCGGTCCGCTCGCGAACGGTCAAGCGCGCCCCTCCACCGGGTCCACGGTCCGCCAGCCCGCGGCCGCCCACCCGGGCTCGTCACGGGTGGAACCCGAGGGGGCCCTAGACACGGTGTTCGCGGCGACAGGAGCACAGCAGGCGGTCCCGGGAAGCGCGATGGAACAGTTGCGCGCGATGCGGCAGAGCCTCGCTCAGCAGCGCGGCGACCACCTGGTAGCCCAGGACACCGCCGCCATGGAACCCCGCACCGACGGGCAGCCCTCCCTGCGACAGGCCCAGACCGGGGGCTATCCGGCCCAGCACGCCACGGGGGCCCACCCCGGGATGGCGGGCCTGGTCGGCAACGCTCCTACCGGTGCGCACCCGGCCATGCACCACCAGGGCTATCCCACCCCGGGCCAGGGCCAACCCCCGCAACAGCCTCCAGCCCAGCCTCGAGAACAGACGGCCATGGGCAGCGCCTATGAACGGGAAGCCTCACCACCACCACGGGAAGCTCCCCCTGAGCCACGGTTCGGAAGCAACACCGGCGAGAATCCGGGATATGGGGGTAATACCAGCGCAAACCCTACTTTTGGGGCCAGTACGGGAGCTGACTCTCGACACCAGAGCGCTCAACGAGCCCGCCACGGGTTCGGATCCGCTACTGGCCCCCGCCTCCAGCACAACGAGGTACCGCACCACGCCGGTCCCGCACCACGCCTCGGCCACCAGCAGCCCGGCGGTCGTACCATTGAAGAAGCCGTCAGCATTGCCCACAAGGAGGGCAACGACTTCGCCGAATCGATCGCCCGAGATGCTCCCGCACTGTGGCTTGAAGCGGTGCTGGCACGTAAACCCCGCATGCCCTCCGACCTGGAAGCCCGTCTGCTCCAGGGTTCCACGCTGCCAGTCGACTACCTGCTCCGAGACGAAGTCAGGCACGCGTTACGCCAAGGCTTCTGGGATGCTTTGGAACGTTCCCGCACATAACCACCGGGGCCGCGAGCAGCAGGAAGGACCGCGATGACCCGTGTGACGACAGCCGACCTCGACCGGTTGGAATTCCAAGCAGTGCAGTCAGGGGACCACAGTGCGGTCGCCGAGCAGCTGCTTGACCTGGCCAACCGAGTGGAAGCCGACAGTGAGGTCTGTCGGGCGGAGCTGTTCGTGCGTGCGGGCGAACAGTGGGAGATGGCCCAGGACGCGGAACGGGCAGCACGCGCCTACCAGCGGGCGATCGACGACGGCGGTGAGACCATCATCGACGCCCGCGCGCTGCTCGCTGGAGCGCTGTTAGAACTCAACCGGGTCGACGAGGCCTACGCCTACCTGGAACGTCTCAAAGCGGTGGGGGTCCGCAACCTCCCCACCTATATCCACGTCACGGAAACCCTGATGGCCCACTCCGACCTGGAGAACGCGCTCGCCTGGGCGACCCGGGGCGTGGAGTGCTTCCAGCACCAAGACGTCTCCCCCTACATGCACGACCTGCTGCTCGAACTGCTGCGTATCCGCTACCGCATCCGCGTCGACCTGGGACTGGACGAAGACCACTTGGACAAGCTGCTCGACGCATAACCCCCAGCGTCGGGAACCTCCCGCAGACCCCGAGAAGACCAGCGACTTCCCCGGTCAGCCGTTGCACGGCTGGCCGGTGCGTGTCGGCGCCGAGCGGGCGGACGGGACGCGTACGCCTGCCGCGACGGAAGTGGCCTTGTGTGCTGTCCAGAACGCGGCGACCGTAGCCCGCTCTGTGGTTTTCCTGCCCGTGGGCGCCGCGATTTTCTACCGTGCCCAGCGGTGACACGCGCCGCGGCTGACCGCTCGCAGACAGCTACAGCACAGCGGAGAAGCCCAGCAGGCGCGGCATACCCGGAAGAACCAGTCCCGATCCCACTGCCCATCGGCCACAGTGCAGCCGCCCCACTCCTCCTTCCGCCGCCCCGAAAAGAACGAATCCCGCCTAGCGGTGACCGCACGGAGTCTGAGGGAACTGGGTGAACAGCATCCCTAAGGCACCGAAGGAGGGCGGATGACCTGGGGAAAGAAAGACAGCAGCCCCGGCAGCGGAAAGGGACAACAGCCCTGCGGGGCCTGCCACGGCAAGGGAGGTACGTGGGTGACCCAGGACGGTGCGTCGCCAGGCAAGAACCTCGTGCGCTGGGTGGCGTGTCAGGCATGCAACGGAACAGGAGAACAGCGGTGACCGAAACTCTCGTCTCCACCGTGGTCGAACAGGTTCCCCGCCACCGGTTCATCCCCGACCGGATCTGGGACGGTACCGAACCGGTGGACCGCACCCAGACCCCGGACCGGTGGTGGCAGCTGGTCGACGCGGACACCGCGGTCGTCACCCAGATCGACGAGGGACGCGTCGGGGGGATGGGCGTGCCCACCTCCTCATCGAGCGCCCCCAGTGTGGTGGCCGCCATGCTGGACGCGCTCGACGTGCAGCCCGGCCAGCAGGTGTTGGAGATCGGCACCGGAACCGGGTGGAACGCCGCACTTTTGTGTGAACTGGTGGGGGACGCAGACCGGGTCACCACCATCGAAGTTGACCCGGTGGTCGCCGCGCAGGCCCGCAAAGCCCTGGGCGCCGCGGGGTACGAGGTCCGGGTGGTTGTTGGCGACGGTGCTGAAGGATTCCCCGCGCTCGCCCCCTACGACCGGATCATCGCCACCTGCGCGGTATGGGAAGTGCCGCACGCGTGGCTCACCCAGGTGCGGGACGGCGGGATTATCGTCACCCCGTGGTCGCCGCAGCGGTTCGGGCCGCACGGGGCCCTGGCCCGCCTCCAGGTGCGGGACGGTGCCGCAGAAGGACGGTTCCTCCAAGAGGCGGCGTTCATGTGGCTGCGCTCCCAACGCTGGTCAGGGGGCCCGCCGCACGATCTAGAAGCGGACCCCGAGGAGACCCGGATGGTCGACGGTGGGCAGGAGCTGCTCGCCGACACCACGGTCATGCTGCCGTTGACGCTGATGGTCCCGCACTGGAACTACGGCTTGCGGAGCAGCGCGGACGGCCTGGTGATGTTGCTGTCAGCCACGGATTCGCCCTCCTGGGCGCGCGTCTACCCAGACCGCGTCGAGCAGGGCGGCCCTCGCAGGCTGTGGGAGGAACTCGAGCAGGCCCACGCCTGGTGGGTCCAGCGTGGCCGCCCGGAAGTGTCAGAGTTCGGGCTGACGGTGGGACCGCAGGGCCATGTGGTGTGGCTCGAATCCCCCGACGGCCCCTCATGGCAGCACGTAGTCTGACCTCCGCGAAGACAGCGGGACTGCCGCGGCCTGCCCCGGCAGCGCAGGGATTCTCCCCTCGCGAGGGGAGAATCCCTGCCAAGCGCTACGTCAGTCCCAGGAAAGACCGCTCCCCGTCTGGTATTCGATGACCCGCGTCTCGAAGAAGTTCTTCTCCTTCTTCAGGTCCATCATTTCCGACATCCAGGGGAAGGGGTTTTCCGTCTCTCCGAAAATCGGTGCCAGCCCGAGCTGCTCGGCGCGGCGGTCGGTGATGAACCGCATGTACTGTTCGCAGAGCTTGGCGTTGAGGCCGAGGATGCCGCGCGGCATGGTCTCGCGCCCGTAAGCGGCTTCAAGCTCGCACGCCTCGATGAGCATGGTCCGCACCTCGTCTTGGAACTCCTCGGTCCACAGGTGCGGGTTTTCGATCTTGATCTGGTTGATGACGTCGATGCCGAAGTTCAGGTGGATGCTTTCGTCGCGCAGGATGTACTGGTACTGCTCGGCGATCCCCACCATCTTGTTGCGCCGCCCCAGCGACAGGATCTGCGCGAACCCGGTGTAGAACCACATCCCTTCGAGCACGACGTAGAACGCGACAAGGTCCCGCAGGAACGCCTGGTCGGCTTCTGGGGTGCCGGTCGTGAAGTTCGGGTTCTCCAGGTTGCGGGTGTAGCGCAGCGCCCACGCGTCCTTCGCGGTGATCGACGGCACCTCCCGGTACATGTTGAACAGCTCGCCCTCGTCCAAGCCGAGGCTTTCGCAGATGTACTGGAAGGTGTGCGTGTGCACGGCCTCCTCGAACGCCTGCCGCAGCAGGTACTGCCGGCATTCCGGGTTGGTCAGGTGCCGGTAGACCGCGAGCACGATGTTGTTCGCTACCAGAGACTCCGCGGTGGCGAAGAAACCGAGGTTGCGTTTGACCATCAGCCGCTCGTCCTCGGTGAGCCCGTCCTTGGACTTCCACAGGGCGATGTCGGCCTGCATGCTGACCTCGGTCGGCATCCAGTGGTTGTTGCAGGCAGCCAAGTACTTTTCCCACGCCCAGCGGTATTTGAGTGGCAGCAGCTGGTTGACGTCGGCGCGAGAGTTGATCATCCGCTTGTCTTCGACGTCGACGCGGGCAGCTCCGCTCTGGATTTCGCCAAGACCGGTGGTGTTGACGGTGGTCATGAATTCCTTTCCCTGTGTGGTGGGCGAGGTCGCGCCCGCTCTCGCGGACGCGACCGGAAAAGAGGGCGGCTACTGGCAGGCTTCGCACTCGGGGTCGTCCACCGCGCAGAACGCGGCAGCCTCGGCGGTGAGGTCCGGAGCCGGTCCGGCGGCGGACCGCGGCGGTGCAGCCGCCGGGCGTGGGGCAGGGGTCGGCGAAGGGCTGGGAGCGGAGACCGCCACCGGGGTGACCGCGTTGAGCCTGCCGTCCGTGCCCCGCAGCGTGCTCTTCTCCACGTGCGTCGCCCCCTGCGACCGCAGGTAGTAGGTGGTCTTCAAGCCTTTGCGCCAGGCCCGCCGGTACAGCTCGTCGAGCTTGCGGCCGCTCGGCTCAGCCATGTAGAGGTTCAACGACTGCGCCTGGTCGATCCACTTCTGCCGCCGGGATGCGGCGTCGACCAGCCAGATCGGGTCGATTTCGAAAGCGGTGGCGTACAGGTTCTTCAAGTCCTCGGGCACCCGGTCGATCGGGCCGAGGCTGCCGTCGTGGAGCTTCAACGCCGTCACCATCTCCTCGTCCCACAGGCCGCGCTCTTTCAGGTCGCGCACCAGGGAAGGGTTGACGACGGTGAAGTCGCCGGACATGTTCGCTTTGACGTAGAGGTTGCGGTAGAGCGGCTCGATCGACGGGTTGACTCCGACGATGTTGGCGATGGTGGCGGTGGGCGCGATCGCCATCACGTTGGAGTTGCGCATCCCCGTGGTGCGCACCTTCTCCCGCAGCGTGTCCCAGTCCAGCCGCTGGGTGCGGTCCACATCCAGGTCGCCGCGGCGCGCCTCAGCGAGCAGCTCCAGCGAGTCGATCGGCAGGATGCCTCTGCTCCACAACGACCCTTCAAACGAGGAGTAGCTGCCGCGTTCCGCCGCCAGGTCCGCGGACGCTTCGATGGCGTAGTAGCTGAGCAGCTCCATGCTCTCATCCGCGAACTCCACGGCCTCGGGGGAGGCGACGGGCAGCCGCAGCGTGAACAGCGCGTCCTGGTAGCCCATCAGCCCCAGGCCGATCGGGCGGTGCCGCATGTTGGCGCGTTCCGCCTCGGGGATGGTGTACAGGTTCACGTCGATGACGTTGTCGAGCATGCGCACCGCGGTGCGCACGGTGCGGCGCAGCCGTTCCGCGTCCAACCCGTCGGGGCCGACGTGGTTGGCCAGGTTCACCGAGCCCAAGTTGCAGACAGCGACCTCGTCGAGGCTGGTGTTGAGGGTGATCTCGGTGCACAGGTTGGACGAGTGGACGACCCCGGCGTGCTGCTGCGGGGACCGCAGGTTGCACGGGTCTTTGAAGGTGATCCACGGGTGCCCGGTCTCGAACAGCATGGTGAGCATGCGCCGCCACAAGTCCACGGCGCGCACCCGGCGAAACACGCGGATCTCCCCTCGGTCCGCGGCACGCTCATAGGCGACGTAGGCGCGGGCGAAGTCCTCGCCGTAGCGGTCGTGCAGGTCCGGCACTTCGTCGGGGGAGAACAGGGTCCACTGGGCGTCGCTCTCCACCCGTTCGAGGAACAGGTCGGGCACCCAGTTGGCGGTGTTCATGTCGTGGGTGCGGCGGCGCTCGTCACCGGTGTTCTTCCGCAGGTCGAGGAATTCCTCGATGTCGATGTGCCAGGTCTCCAGGTAGGCGCAGACCGCTCCTTTGCGTTTGCCGCCCTGGTTCACCGCCACCGCTGTGTCGTTGGCGATCTTGAGGAACGGGACGACGCCCTGGCTTTTGCCGTTGGTGCCTTTGATGTGGGCGCCTAGGCCGCGCACCGGGGTCCAGTCGTTGCCGAGACCGCCCGAGTACTTGGACAGCAGGGCGTTGTTGCTGATGGCGCGGAAGATCTCCGCGAGGTCGTCGCCGACAGTGGTGAGGAAGCAGGAGGAGAGCTGCGGACGCCGGGTGCCTGCGTTGAACAGGGTGGGCGTGGAGCACATGAAGTCGAACGACGACAGCAGTTCATAGAACTCGATGGCCCGCGCGTTCCGGTCGTCTTCGTGGAGCGCCACGCCCATAGCGACCCGCATGAGGAACGCCTGCGGCAGTTCGTAGCGGGTGCCTTCGTGGTGCAGGAAGTAGCGGTCGTAGAGGGTCTGCAGGCCCAGGTAGGTGAAGTTCAGGTCGCGTTCGGGGCGGAGCGCGGCACCGAGCCGGTCCAGGTCGAAGTCGGCGAGCTCGGGCGTGAGGTGCTCCAGTTCGATACCGCGCGTGATGAAGGCGCGCAGGTATTCGGGGTAGCGCCGAGCCATGTCGGCGTGGGTGGCCTCATCCGGGTGTCCGCTGAGGAACGTCAGGGCTTCCCGGCGCAGCTTGTCCAACAGGAGCCGGGCGCTGACATAGGAGTAGTCGGGGTCGGTTTCAACGAACGTGCGCGCCGCCATGATCAGGGCGAGTTCAAGCTCAGCGGGGGTGATGCCCGGGTAGAACCCGCGCGTGGCTTCCGCGATCACCGTCTCTGCTGACGCGCCGGGCAGCCCTTGGCACGCCTCGGCTACCACCTTTCTGATCCGCTCCATGGGGATGCTGGCCGGGATTGCGGCGGAATCGACGTCCGTGTCGATGGTCAAGGCGGCTCCAACCTGCTAGGTGACAACCGGTCGGGGTGGGAAAACCGCGCACGCCAACAGAACGCAGGGCATGCGACTGTCGGGATGCTGCTGCGCGACGGTTTCCGCGCCCCTGGATGGGCGTGGGCGCATACCGACGGCGGACCGGGACGTAGTGCTCCCCGGGGCGTGGGGTGTGGTGCTGACGTGGTCCTGGCGGGGGCTTTCTGCCCACAACTTTGGCAGCCCAAAACACGCTGTTCCCCCGCTGCCGCGGCCATGGATTTCCGCGGCGAACCGTCGGCGGGGCATGACTTTACACCACATCATCTAGTGGTGGTTGTCCATTCTAGCCACAACATGATGGTGTGTTGTGGGGTTGGCGGCCGTAGAATGCCCTCGGCAGGCCGGGGTGTTTCCCGGTGATCGTGCTGACCAGAGCCGGTGTGTGCGCTCGCCTGGCAGGGCTGGGCGGTCCCGCTTGGCAGTGCGGCGTCGTGTTCTTCACACCGCGCCGCCCAGGCCCGGCCGTCGAGCCCGCTGGGCCCGGGCGGCAGGAGGACAGGAGGGGCAGGAGGATCCGGATGGCGGGACAGAACCGTGCGGCGTGTCAGGAGGCGGTCCGAGCCCTGGCGGACTGCAGGCCGCGTCGGGCTTTCCGGCTGCGTCCGCTGCCGGAGACTCCGGTCGGTTATCCGCGTGGCGGACGGGGACAAAGAGAAAAAATTTGTGATGAGGGAACCACAGCGGCGGTCCAGGACTCACAAAGAACGGAACCGTACAACTGGTTGGTGGTTGTCCCGCACGGTTTGTAGTCAATCTGTGATTATCTGTGAGATTGCTGCTCTCGGTGCTCAATGTTTCCCGGTGGGACACCACCGTCGGAAGAGATCACCAGGGAGATGGACAGTTCGTGAAAACCCCCCGCATTGCTGCCGCAGCCCTGCTCGTCCTCGGACTCACCGCTTGCTCGGTGTCGACCGGACCGGACCAGATCGGATTGGAGTACGACGCCGGTCCGTTCTCCTCCACCACGTTCGACAACTGCATCGGCCCGGGGCAACGCGAGTACTACGGGCCGGGTGACCTGGTCTACATCTACCCGGGAGGCCAGCGCACGCTCACCTTCAGCTCTGCGGAGCACGCGGAGATGTCCCAAGCTGTGGTGGTGTCCAACGACGACCTGGAGCTGACGGTCGAGGGAGTGGTCACCTTCACCCTCAACCCGACCTGCGAGGTCCTGCGCGAATGGCATGAGCGCATCGGCCTGAAGTACGAGGCCGACACCCCGGAAGGGTGGGTGGAGATGCTGGTCACCTACATCGGCCAGCCGCTCAACCGTGCCCTCGACGACGCCACGAAAGAGTACTCCTGGCGCGACCTCTACACCTCGGCGGAAGCGAAAGCCGAGTGGGAGCAGAAGGTCGGGGAGCTGCTCTCGGTCTACATCGCGGAGCAGAGCGGCGGCGGTGACTTCTTCTGCGCCCCCAACTACACGGGGGCGGAAGACCAGGAATGCGGCACCCCGCAGTTGACGATCCAGCAGCCGATTCCGCCGGAAGACGTGCGTCAAGCCCTTACCCGGGCGCAGACGGCGATTGAGGAGACCGCTGCCCAAGAGGAGGAGAACAAGCGGGTCGAAATGGAGCTGGAAGCGATCAAGCAGCTCGTCGACGTGCTCGGCCCCGAGGGCTACATCCTCTACGAGGCGTTGAAGGACGGGAAGATCGAAGTGGTGCCCGTGCCGCAGGGAGGCGCGGTCAACATCACTCCGCGTCGCGGAGAGTGACCGTTTCCGTGCGGGTTCCCCGGTCAGCGAGGAAAACGCGGGCGAGACAGGGGTTGATCGGGGGCCCGCAGTCGACCACTATGTGACGTAGATTACTTTTCTCTCGGTGAGTGGTGTCTGCCTGCGGTGATGGCAGCCGCGGTGTCGGACTACGCGGGTCCTCCCCGATGCCGCGGTCGTCCACTCCACGGCGAATGCCGATGTGGCGGTCGGTTGAAAGCGGGCCAGGACGGACGGGGCAAGCCTCCGCACGTCCTGGCCCGCACCACTCTCCGCATTCCTCTCGCAACACCGCGAACGGGGCGCCGGGTATGGCGGTCAAGCGGGAAATACCGGTAGAACGGTCGATATGAGCCCCACGAACACGCTCCCTGTCGTCTGGTCCCGGCTTGACGTCGCCGAGGGGCTCTGTGTTGGCACCCTGATCACCGAACGGTGCGGATTCCGGCTGGAAGCCGGCGAAGTCGTCGCGGGCGCCCGGGAACGCTACTCGTGCCGGTTCAGTGTCTCCACCGACCTGGCATGGCACACGCGCACCGCCCGGGTAGACGTCATCGACGCGCAAGGAGCACGCGTCCTCGAACTGGTGAACCGCTCCGGACAGTGGACGGTCAACGGTGAGGCAGCCCCCGAACTGGACGGCTGCGTCGACGTCGACGTGGCTGCCGCACCGCTCACCAACACGCTTCCCATCCGCCGCCTGGGCCTGGCCCCCGGAGAACACCGCGACATCCACGTCGCCTGGGTGGACGTGCCCACGTTGAAAGTGATCCGCATGCGGCAGCGCTACACGCGCCTCCCCTCCGCGGAAGGCCTGGACCGCTACCAGTACCGCGACTCCGGCTACGGGACCTTCGACCTGACCGTGGACCGCAACGGGATCGTCGTCGACTACGAGCACCTGGTCCGCAGGATCGCCTGACCGTTGTCCGCCCGAACCGCCCTCGGCCGCAGCCACCACCCGGCATCCGCTCCTACCCCTGGGACAGCAGCCGCCCCAGCCGTGCCACCCGGATACGGGGCCGTCCACGATAGGTCAATCCCCTGATGCGCGCGTGACCGCCGTGTGGTTGCCTGGAAAAGATTCCCCTCTGGAGGTGAGCAACGGTGAGGACACGACGGGATGACCATGTCCGCTGGCTTCGCGTGGAAGGCGCACGGATGGCGGAGGCTGCCGCGGCGGCGGGCATGGACGCGAAGGTCCCCACCTGCCCTGACTGGCGGGTGCGCGACCTCCTCCAGCACACGGGCAAAGTCCACCGTTTCGCTGCGCTCGTGGTCAGCGAGCAACTACCCCAGCGCCCGCGGGGAGAACAATACGCGGCGCAGATCTGGAACTGGCCGGACAGCGACGACGAACTCCTCGACTGGTTCCGGGAAGGGCACGCGCGGCTCGTCGACGTGCTGAAGAACGCGGACCCGGCCACCCAGTGCTGGACTTTTCACCCCGCACCCTCCCCAGTGGAGTTCTGGGCGCGCCGCCAAGCCCACGAAACCACCATCCACCGCATCGACGCTGAGACAGCGAACCGCGCCCCCACCCCCGTCTCCGCAGGGCTCGCTGCTGACGGGATCGACGAGATCCTCCGCAACTTCTTCACGTCCCGCAACCCGGTCGTCACCGCGGAACCGCCGCGGACTCTCGCCGTCCGCGCCGTAGACACCGGGGACGCATGGCTGGCCACCATCGGACCAGAAGGAGTGTCGACCGTGCGCGGCTACGGCACAGCCGACTGCACGGTCACCGGTAACGCCAGCGACCTGTACGCCCTGCTGTGGAACCGGCGCGACCCCCACGGGCTCACCGTGGCGGGGGACGTCTCAGTGCTGGGCCTGTGGCGCAGCCAGGCACACGTGGTCTGGCCGTGGGAGTGACCCGTGGCCCCCACCAGTGGTGCGGACCACGGGCCCGGTACTCCGCTCGCTGCGGCGGCTAGTGCGCGCCGCGGGCCAGGCGGCTCGGCCACCACATCGCCCGGCCCACGTCGATGCTGAGCGCGGGCACCAGGAGGGACCGTACGATCAGCGCGTCCAAGAGCACGCCGAACGCCACCAGGAACGCCAACTGCAGCAGGAAGAGCAGCGGCACCACGGTCAACGCGGCGAAGGTAGCGGCCAGCACCACACCGGCCGAGGTGATGACCCCGCCGGTGACGGTGAGACCGCGCAACACCCCTTCCCGGTGGCCGAAGTTGACCGCCTCTTCCCGCACCCGGGTGACGAGGAAGATGTTGTAGTCGATGCCCAAAGCCACCAGGAACGCGAAGGCGAACAGCGGCACCCCGGGGTCGGCGCCCGGCAGGTCCAGCAGGTGGTTGAAGACGAGCGCGCCCACCCCCAGGGCCGAGCCGAACGACACCACCGTGGTGATGATGAGGAGCACCGGGGCGACCAGCGACCGCAGCAGCACGATCAGCACCAGCAGCACGACGGCCAGCACCAGCGGCACCACGACGTAGAGGTCCCGGGTCGCCGTGTCCAAGGTGTCGAGGGACTCCGCGGACGGGCCGCCCACGAGAGCGTTGGCGCCGTCCACCGCGTGCACGGCGTCCCGCAGCTCCCGGGTGATCTCCACGGCTTCAGTGGATTCAGCAGGCTCGCTCAGCGACGCTTCGAGCAGCACCCGGCCGTCCACAACCTTCGGCTCGGCTGCTGTGTCCTGCCCGCCTGCGACCCCGGGCGGGGGACCGTCCGCGCCGCCCTCCGAACCGCCTGCAACTCCTGGGGGCGGCCCACCCTGGGCCCCGTCCTCACCGGCAGGCGGCCCGCCCGGAGCACCGTCTTCCCCGGCGGGCGGTCCGCCCGGCATCTCTGGTGCTTCGGTGAGCGGCGTCACCTCGGTCACCCCGTCCACGCCCTCCGCGGCTTTGATGACCTCGTCCATGTGGTCGGCGTCTGCGATGATCACCGCGGGCTGGGCGGTCACCGCGTGCCCGAACCCGTCTTCCAGCACTTCCTGCCCGACCACCGAATCCACTTCGGTGCGGAAGATGTCGAAGTCCGATGTGCCTTCGGCACGGAACTGCGGCACGAACGCGGCCGCGGCCAGCAGAGCAACCGCCGTCGCCACCCAGTAGCGGCGAGGGTGGCGCGACACCGAAGTCGCGATCGCACCCCACAGCCGGTGGCGACGCAGCACCGTCTCCGTAGGCTCCGTGTCTTCGCTCGCCTCCCCTTCGAACACGGGACGGAACGGCCAGAACGCGACCCGACCCAGCAGGAGAAGCACCGCCGGCAGGAAGGTGAGCGCCGCGATCAGCGCGGCGGCGATCCCGATCGCAGCCACCGGTCCCAGTCCACGGTTGGATGCCAAGTCGCTGGCGAGCAGGCACAGCACCCCGAGGATGACCGTGCCGCCGGAGGCGAGGATCGGTTCCACCGTCCCGCGCACAGCCGTGCGGATCGCCTCCAACGGGCGGGCGTTCTCCTGCAGGGTTTCCCGGTAGCGGGAGACCAGCAGCAGCGCATAGTCCGTGCACGCCCCTACGACCAGGATGAACAGGATGCCTTGGCTCTGCCCGTTGAGCTGCACCCACTCCTCTGCCGCAGCGACGTAGACGAGCGCCGCGGCCAGCACCAGGGCAAGCATCGCGGTGAGGATGACCACGATCGGCAGGATCGGGGACCGGTAGACGGTGATGAGGATGATGAGCACCGCGCCGAGCGCCACGAACAGCAGGGTGCTGTCGATCCCCCCGAACGCAGCAGACAGATCGGCGACAAGCCCGGCGGGGCCGGCCACGTAGACGTCCACCCCGTCGATGGGCTGCTCGGCGAGGAGCTCCCGCAGCTCTTCGACCGCGTCCCCGACGTCCGCGTCCTCGCGCAACGGGACGACGACCTGGGCGACAGAGTCGTCTTCGGTGCCCACCATCGGGCCGATCGCCGCGCCGTCGGAGATCTCCGGGTGGTCTTGGATCACCGCGATGTGCTCGCCGATGGCAGCCAACTGCTCGTCGGTCAGCGTGCGGTCAGCAGAGTAGGCGATGATCGCTGGAACCCGCTGCTCTTGGGCGAACTCCTCTTGGATCCGGCTGACCTCGGTGGACTCGGCGCTGACCGGGAGGAAAGAGGATTCGTCGTTGGTCTGCACTTCGGTGAGCCGACCCATGAAGGCGCCTAGCGGGCCCGCGCCGAACAACCAGACCAGGATGAGCAGAATTGCCGCGCCATACCAGGCGCGGCGGCGTAACAGTGAACGCTGCCCGGAAGCAGCAGGCCCGGGCGGGGTGTCACCAGCCGCCGACCGGCTCGTGTGTTGCGGCAAGGGTGGCTCCTCACATGTAGCACCAACGGGAAAACAAGGGCTATGCCAGTGCGGGATCCGGTGCATGCCGCCGCTGGCTGCGACCGGACGCGGGGGACATCACACCACATCCCCTCCCGCGTGATACGGGCCACATCGGTCGGCGGGGTGTGCTGCGGCGTCAGGACCGCACACGCCCTTGCTGTCCCCCCGTCACGATCACCGTCTCGCCAGCCCGCCGCGTGTCCCCCTCCTCCGACAGCGCGGCCGCACTACCGGCACAGCCGGACCAATCTACCCACCGTGGAACACCTGCCACTCGGGGGAACCGCGGGTGGACACCGCTGTCCGGGCCCGCTTTTCCACTGCGGCACGGGCAGGCCGCGGCCGGGAAGCATCCCGCGGTTCCGCTCATCCCCGGCCGACAAAGAACGGGCGCGCCCGCCGCGGCGGTTCCGGCACCCACCGCGGGTTCCGGGACCTCCAGTACGGGTTGTCGTAGGGCAGGCGGCCGCTGAACCTCCCGTACATGCCGGACGTCAACAGCACCATTCCGGCCACAAAGCCGCAGATCACGTCCGAGATGCGCAAAGCGAGCAGGTTGTGCGGGGTGTCCAGTACCAGCAGCGCGCCCAGCCCGCCCAGCACGAGCACCGCGCCCACCGCGATGTTGACCGTGGAAGCGACCGTGCCGCCGACGATCGCTCCGCCGACGAGAAACGACCCGACAGCCACCATGAGGAACCCCAGTGCTTCCGCAGCCGAGACCCCCGGGACCACCTCGTGGTCGACGGCGAACCCGACACCGTGGCCCGCTGCCCCGAGGAGACCGGTGATGATCAACGGCACGGCGACCGCCACAGCACCCCAGCGGTAGACGGCGTCAAGCCGGCGGTCAACCGCCCGACTCGTGTCAAGCCTCATCCCTCTCCCTCCTGACAGGCCCCCTCTACCCAGCCGAAAAGCGGGATAGCGGAAAATCCCGGAAGGAGCGGGGAATGGTTCTCTGGGCATCAACCAGAGGCGGATGCGCTCCCGACAGCGCAGACGGAAAGGGTGGATATGGGAGCCGACACGTCAAACAAACCCGAGTTCAAACGGTCGCCGAGCCACTTCGTCGACCGTATTACCGCGGACGGCTCCGAAGGGTGGCCGGTAGAGGCGGGACGGTACCGGCTGATCGTCAGCCGGGCCTGCCCGTGGGCCAACCGGGCGATGATCGCCCGCCGCCTCCTAGGGTTGGAATCCGCGATCTCCCTCGCCGTGGCCGACCCTATCCAGGACGAACGCAGCTGGCGGTTCACCCTCGACCCGGACGGCCGCGACCCGGTGCTCGGCATCCGCTTCCTCGCCGAGGCCTACTACGCCCGCGACCCCGAGTACACCGGCGGGATCAGCGTTCCCGCGATCGTCGACATTCCGAGCGGAAAACTCGTCACCAACGACTACCTGCATATCCCCGCGAATTTCGCCACCGAGTGGCGGAGCCTCCACCGTGAAGGCGCACCCGACCTGTACCCCGAGCCGCTGCGGGACGAGATCGACGAGATCAGCGAAGTGATCTTCCGGGACGTGAACAACGGCGTCTACGTGTGCGGTTTCGCCCGCACACAGCAGACCTACGAGCGGGCGTTCACCGCCCTGTTCACCCGGCTCGACGCTCTCTCAGAGCGCCTGTCGCGGCAGCGGTACTTGGTCGGCGACAGCATCACCGTCGCCGACATCGCGCTTTTCGTGACCCTCGTCCGCTTTGACGCGGTCTACCACGGCCACTTCAAGTGCAATCGGAACAAACTCACGGAAATGCCGGTGCTGTGGGCCTACGCCCGCGACCTGTTCCAGACACCGGGCATCGGCGACACCGTGGACTTCGACCACATCAAACGGCACTACTACGTGGTCCACCGCGACATCAACCCGTCGGGGATCGTGCCGTTGGGACCGGACCTGTCCGGCTGGCTCACCCCGCACGGCCGGGAAGAACTGGGCGGCCGCCCGTTCGGGGACGGCACCCCGCCGGGACCTCCCCCAGAAGCGGAACGCATCCCCGCCCAGTGGTGACCGTCCGTCAACGGGCGGGTGCGCTGCCGCGCCTGCGTCCGGCATCACGCCACGCGAAGGGGACCGCGGCGGTGATGAGGAACGCGGCAGCACCGTAGGCGCCGGGAATGGACACGGCCTGCGCGATGAGCCCGGCCGAGACCGACCCCGCCCCGGTGCCCGCGTCGAAGGAGACGTTCCAGGCCGCGCTGGCCGTGCCGTGGTTCTGCGGGCCAGCGCGGTGGAACATCACGACCATGGCGTCGTTCTGCACGGTGCCGAAACCGAACCCGTAGAGCGCCGCGGCGGCGACAGCCAGGACCGGGAACGCGGCGACCGCGACCGCGAGGCCCGCCATTCCCGCGGCGCACAGGATCGCGCCGGGAACGAGGAGGCGTCCCGCGCCGTAGCGGTCGCTCCACGCCCCCGCGCACCACCGTCCCGTGGTCATCGCGGCAGAGAGCGCGAACAGGGAGGCCGAGACGATCACGGTGTCCACTGCCAGCGGCAGGAACGCGGTGGCGCCGCCCAGGGCGCACGCGGAGACGAGCATGACCAGGCAGGGCGCGGTGAGCGGGCGGAGCGGAACGCGGCGGGAACTCGGCTGGTCGGCTTCCGGTCGGCTGCCGTAGGCCGTGCTCCGCCGGGTCATCCCGCCGACGAGGAGAGCAGCCAAGGAACTGGACAGCCCTGTGACCAGGAAGACGGCGGGAAAACCGAACGTGTCCGCCGCCCACACTCCTAGCGGAAGAAACCCGATCTGGGGGATGCCGACGGCGACCCCGTGCCACCCCACAGCCCTGCCGCGCTGGTCAGGAGTGGTGAGCTCGGCGACGAGCGCGCTTCCCACCACGGTGACGATGCCGAAGCCGAGGCCCCGCACCGCACACACCGCCAAGATCCACCCCAGGTCCGCGGAGAGTGGGTAACCGAACGTCGGCACGCCGAGCAGCAGCGCCCCGGCGACGAAGAGCCGGTACGGCCCCCACCAGCGCAGCAGGCGGCTCATACACACCTGGATGCCGACGGTTGTCGCCATGGTCACCGCGGTCGTGGTGCCCACCCCGCTGTGGTCCGAGCCGCCCACCGCGGCCCACAGCGGGACCACGGACAGCAGGGGCGCGTAGTTGGTGAACACACCGACGGTCGCCGCCAGCAGGAGAAGGAAGTCCCGGTCAGCGAGCGGACCACGGGACCGGACGTCGCTGCCTTCGCGCTTCCGCAGGAGGAAAAAAGCCATGGCTCCTTGGTACTGGGTGGACGCAACCGGAGACGCACCGGGGTGAGCGGTGGTGCTGCCGTGATTCGTCGGCGGTGCGGGCATGGCCGGGGGAGCTGTGGGTAGCTGCGACTACCAGCAACCGCACAGACCCGAGACGAAGAGGTGGGCGGCAATGGCCTATGAGACCGCGCCTTCCGAGGCAGGTGAACGGTCCAGCGGAGCGAAAGAGAAAGCAGGGGAGGTTGCCGACCAGGCCCGCCAGTCCACGGGAGAAGTCGCCGCGACGGTCAAAGAGCAGGCCCGTGAAGTCGCTGGCGAGTCGCGCACCCAAGCCCGGCACGTAGCCACGAGGATACGCGACCAGCTCGACGAAGAGACGTGGACCCAGGCCCAGCGGGTCGCGGAGATGGTGCGTGAATGGTCGGACGACCTGGCGGCGATGGCAGACCAGACCGAGGTCGACTCGCCGGTACGGGATGTGGTGCGGCAGGTCGCCGAGCGGGGACACCGCACCGCTGACTTCCTGGACCAGCGCGGCCTCTACGGAGTCGCCGATGAGATCCGGGGGTTTGCACGGCGACGGCCGGGACTCTTCCTCGCCGGGGCTGCCCTCGCCGGATTCGCGGTGGGGCGGCTGGCCAAGGCGGTCACCAAGGAGTCGCAGGAGGAAACAGCGGAGTCTTCGGCCGTCGAGAGTTCCGGCCCTGGACCGGTGCGGACCCCTCCGCCCCGCCAGGAGGAGTCCGCACCCTCTGCCGAGGAGCCGTAGGGCTCCCCCGCACACAGGCGAGCACGCAGAGAGGACGTGACATGGCTTCACCGCAGATTCCGCAACAGAGCACTGGCTCGCGTGTCAGCGCACCGCAGCAGCGGGACGAAGCCTCGCTGGGCGAGTTGATCAGTGAGGTGATGAACGACCTGCAGACCCTGTTCCGCCAGGAACTGAACCTGGCCAAAGCCGAATTCCGGGAAGAAGGGGTCAAAGCAGGAAAGGCCGCGGGGATGCTCGCCGGAGCAGGCGTGGCAGCACTGCTCTTCCTCGGCTTCGCCAGCCTTGCCCTGGTGTATGCGCTGGCGAATGTGATGGACGCCGGGTGGGCGGCGCTGATCGTGGCCGTGCTGTGGGGGATCGCCGCCGGAGCGCTGGCCTTCGTGGGCCGCGCCAAGATGCGCGACGTCTCCCCGAAGCCGGAACGGACTATTGAGACGCTGAAGGAGGACGCGCAGTGGGCCAAACACCCGAGGAGATAAGGAACGACATCGAAGTGACCCGCGCGGAGCTCCGCGACGACGTGGACCGGATCGCCCAGCGTGCCAGCCCTCGGGGGATGGTGCGGCGGCGCATCGACCAGCTCCGCGGCGCATTCCGCACTCTCAAGGAGCGGGTGATGGGAACCTCCCCGGACCAGGCAGAAGCACAGGAGGCTGGGCAGCGGGCCCAGGAGTACGCTGCCTCAGCTAAAGAGAGCGTCCGCAGCGGGACGGGCCAGGCGTCGGAAGCGGTGAAGTCGATGCCGGGCCGGACTGTGGAACGCACCCAGGGGTATCCGCTGACCGCTGGACTCATCGCGTTCGGCGCCGGACTGCTCGCGGCGTCGGTGATCTCCGACAGCCAGACGGAACGCGAAGCGGCCCGCCGGATCAAGGAACGGATGGGCGGCGCAGTGGAACCGGTCAAGCAGTCGCTGACGGAGTCCGCGCAGCGGGTCGGGGAAGAAGCCCAGGAGTCCACGCGGCAGGCCGCCCAGCAGGTGAAGGAGTCCGCGGCGCACGGCGGGCAGGCGGCCCGGGACACCGCTCAGCGGGAAGCCCAGCGGGCCCGGGAGCACGTCCAGTAGACCGGTTGCGGAGCGGACGTGCCGTAACTCCCGCGGGCGGCGTTTCCCGAGTGGAAAAAGAGGGGGCGCGGCACTGGGCCGCACCCCCGGCTGGCGGAGACGGTTAGTCAAGCAGCGGGATCAGCGCCTCCAGCCAGTTCTGCGCGATCTTGGCGTCCCCGGAAGCGTTGGGGTGCACCCCGTCGTAGGTGTCGGTGCCAGTGTCGAATCCGGTCCACTGGTCCACGACGATGACGGGGGACTGGGCGGTGCTTTCGCTGGCCGCCCACGCGGGGATCGCAGCGTTGAGGGCTTGCACGCCCTGGGCGCAGGTGGCGCAGCTTCGCGCCGAGTCCATGGGGATGATCTGGGCCACGAGGATCGTCATGTTCGGGTTGTTGGCCCGCATCTGACTGACCAGCGTGCTGTAGGCGTCGAGGATCGTCTGGGTGGGCAGAGAGCTCCAGACGTCGTTGGTGCCGAAGTGCATGAGCACGATGTCGGGGTTGGTGGCGGACAGCCAGGTGGACAGTTGTCCGCTGCGAGCCAGGTTGGTGACCAGCATGCCCCCGTGGCCTTCGTTTTCGTGGTCGTAGGGGAAGCCGCAGCCGTCGCCGGCGCGGGAGCCGACGAAGTCGATGTTGGTGTATCCGGCGTCGGTCAGGTCACGCCACAGGAGGGCCCGCCAGCAGCCGGGGGAGCCGGTGATCGAGTCGCCCAGCGGCATGATCCGCACCGGTTCGCCCGGGGTTCCAGGACCGCCGGGCTCATCGGGGCCACCGGGCTCGTCAGGGCCGCCCGGGGTGCCGCCGCCCGGGGCGGCGAGGAAGCACGCGATGTCGGTGGGGAGGGAGGAGGCGCCCGACCCCGTGCCCTGGAAACCGAAGGACGCGCTGCCGCCCACGGGGAGCGACCCGTTCCACGAGGCGTTGGTGGCGGTCACTGTGGAGCCGTTCACGGACAGTTCGGCGTTCCACGTGTTGGTGATGGTGTGACCGGACGGCAGGGTCCACTGGACCGTCCACCCGGTGGCGGGCGTTCCGCTGGTGTTGGTGACGGTGACGTTGCCGACGAAACCGCTTCCCCAGTCGCTGGCAACCGTGTATTCCGCAGAGCAGCCGTCGGCTGCCGAGGCTGCCGGGGCGCCGCCGATGACGAGCGTGGCCGCTGCTACCACCAGTGCGCTGCACGCGCCGGTGACCGCACGTGCCCAGGTACGGGACATGAAAGACTCCTCAAGGTCGCTTCCCCTCCCTCCTCCAGGATTGGAAAGCACCGTGAGTGCAGGTGTCGATACCCGCTGTGAATGCTAATGGCCGGTAGCTCGCGGTGTAAAGAACGGGCAAAGCGAACGTGAGGGAGCACCCCGGCAATTAGGGCTCTTCGGCTTCGTCGTGCAGCACGGGTTTGCGGGAAAGCGACGGCAGCGGCCGATAGGGCCGGTGCCGGAAGGCAAGGAAAAGCCAGAGTGACGCGAGGAGTAGACTCGCCGCGATGTGGGGTTTGCCGCTCCCCACCAGCCCTGCGGCGAAAAGGACAAGCACCACTATGACCAGGGCCCCACGCGCCCGGTGGCGCAGGGCCCGCTGCGACGACGCCATCCGGACTCCTGTCTTCTCAAAGTCCGTTTGGGACTGCACCGTTGTTCAACCAGCCGTGCCGGGCGCACCGCAACGGCTGTGTGTCTGCTGCCCCGCCCGCGTCGAACGCAAACGTGCCCGCTGCCCGCGGGACCAGAGGGAGCCTGCGCCGGACAGCGGGGGACTAGTCGCGTTCGATGGTCGTGGCCAGTGGTTTCTCTTTGACCAGGGTCAACAGGGCGGCCGCGACGAGACCCAGCGGGGAGAGCACCAGGAACAAGGGGATGAGAGCGTCATTGTACGAGTCGATGACGACCTGGCGGAGAGAATCGGGCAGTCTGTGCACCAGCTCGGGGGTGAGGGACGACGTGGTGCCCCCGGAGGGGAGTGCGGCTCCCCCGGGAAGGCGTTCCGTCAGGAAGTCCATGAGGCGCACGGTGAAGAGGCTGCCCACGATCGCCGAGCCCAGGGACGCCCCGATCTGGCGGAAGAAGTTGTTGGCGGCGGTCGCCGTCCCCACCTGGGAGAGCGGGAACGCGTTCTGCACCATCAGGACGAGCAGTTGCATGCTCGACCCCAGTCCGATGCCGACGACGACAAGGTAGCCGCAGATGGCCCAGATCGGCGTGGTGGGGGTGACGGTCGACAGGAGCAGGAGCCCTGCGGTGACGATCAAGGACCCGCCCACGGGGATCCACTTGTAGCGCCCGGTGCGGCTGACGAACTGTCCTGTGCCGATCGAGGTGACCAGCAGGCCGCCCATCATGGGGGTCATGAGCAGGCCCGCCACGGTGGCCTCGGTCCCGGTGGCCATCTGCACATAGGTCGGGACGTAGCCGAGGATGCCGAACATCATGAGGCCGGTGAGCAGCCCGGCAACCGTGGTGAGGACAAAGGTGCGGTCGCGGAACAGGTGGAGCGGGATGATGGGTTCAGCGGCGCGGTGCTCGGCCAGGATGAACAGGGCGGAGGAGACCACGGTGCCGAGGATGAGGCCGATGATCACCGGGGAGTTCCAGGCGTACTGACTGCCGCCCCACGTGCTGGTCAGGATCAGGCAGGTGGTGGCAGCGGCCAGGAACGCCATGCCCCACGCATCCACGTGCAGCCGTTCCGGACGCGGCCGGGGCAGGCGCAGGAGAAAAGCTGCGGCGGCCAAGGCGAGCAGGCCGAGGGGAATGTTGATCCAGAACGCCCAACGCCAGCCGATCCCTTCGGTGAACCAGCCGCCGAGGAGCGGACCGGCAACCGAGGAGACCGCGAATACCGCTCCGATGAACCCCGCATACCTGCCGCGCTGCCGGGCCGGGACGATGTCGGCGATGATGGCCTGGGACATGATCATCAGACCGCCGCCGCCGAGCCCTTGCACGACCCGGCCCGCGATCAGCCAGTCCATGGTGGGGGCCAGACCGCCGATCACCGAGCCCGCGATGAAGAGGGAGATGGCGGCGAGGAAAAGGCCTTTGCGGCCGATGAGGTCGCCGAGTTTGCCGTAGATCGGCATCATGATGGTCGACGCCAAGATGAAGGCCGTCATCACCCACAGCATCTGGTCGACACCGTTGAGCTCGCCGACCATGGTGGGCAGGGCGGTACTCAACACGGTCTGGTTGAGCGAGGCCAGCAGCATCGCCAGCATCAAGGCGAGGAAGATCAGGACGACGCTGCGCCGGGTGATAGGGGCCGGGCTTGTCTCGGAGGAGTCCGAGCGGGCAGGCACGGTCATTGGAGCTTCTGTATCACCTTTCTCAGTAATTCCACCGTCTGGTCGAAGTGGTGTTCGGTTTCCTCGAGGGATGCGGCGTGGTGGTCCGCGGACTTGTGGATGGCGAAGCGGATGGCGCCAGCGCAGATCGCGACGATCATGCGGGCCGCGTCTTCGATGTCGAGGGAGCCGTCGCTGAACCGGGGGTCCGACTCCAAATGCCGGGCCACGATGCGGCCTAGCCGCTGTTCGACGAGGGAGAAGCGTTCAAGCTGGCGGCGCCGGAGCTGCGGGTAGCGGATCACGGCTTCCCGGATCTGGTCGCGGGTGTTTCCGCTGAGCGTCGCCGAGAACACCGAGCGGACCAGGTTGGTCACGTCCGCGAGGAGGTCGCCCGTGGGTTCGCGGTCCATGAGGGACTCCATTGCCGCGTCCTCGGCGACGCTGTCCTGGACGTCCCGGAGGCCCAAGATCGCGTCTTCCTTGGTGGGGAAGTAGTTGAAGAACGTCCGTGGGGAGACGTTGGCTTCGGCGCTGACCTCCGCGACGGTGACGTTGTCGATCCCGTATTCCAGGGCGCGGCGGAGGGCTGCCCGGTGGATCGCTTCCCTGGTCTGCCGCTGTTTGCGCGCTCGAAGGGTTTCGCCGCTGGACCGTGCCGTCTTTGCCTCACTCATGGGGGTAGTTTGTCACTCACAAAAAATTGCATGAATGCAATCTTACACCTGAGCAATGATGCATGTCTGCAAAAATCACCCTCAGTGGTGTGATGCTCCCGATACGGCTTTGGTCTGCAGGCACAGCAGCGCAGCCTCGGGGGACACAGGGGAATCCGCTGGTGCGTGGGGTCTTCCAGGCGGTGTCGGCTCTCCAGTGCGGTAGGCGTCCCTGGGACGCCAGGGTGCTGGCGTGGGGGAGCAGTCGATCATGCCGGCGCGTGGAGTGCACCGCAGCACATCCGGTCACAGTTGTTCCGCTATGGGAAACCCCTACGGGCAGGTCCGCTGAGGTGCAGGTCTCGTTGACCGTTGTCCGTGGCTCTTGCGCTCAATCACCGGGAGGCAACTGCGCAACAAGTCCGGGATGAGGGCTTTTTCAGGGCGGTGCAGACCAGCGCCCAGGCGGGCGCGGAAAGTGCCGAGTACTGCCTCAAAGTCTGAAGCGCGGAACAGGTGGGCGCGAATGGCTGCTGGGCGCATGCTGCTGGCCCGCGGTGTTTCCGTCGGTCAGTTTTCCTCTGCGGCTGCGAGAAGAAGTGTCACCGACACGGTTTCCGTAAGTGAAATATCAGTTACGGATAGTGATGTAAAGAGGTCGCTGGGGTACCACCGATCTCTTGCAAGGAGCACCGATGCGCATTTCCAGAATGGCTGGCATCGCAGCAGCGACCACCGCCCTCGTTGCCGCCGCGGCAGTTCCGGCAGCCGCAGACACCACGGCGAGCACGACGACGACCTTTGCGGTGACCGCTGCGGAGCTGGCCATCACCGCTCCCACGACCGCGACCCTGCCCGACGCGACCCCTGGAGGCTCCACCTCCGGTGCCCTGGGCACGGTCAGCGTGACTGACGGCCGCGCCGCGCTCGACGCGAGCTGGGTCGCTACTGCCACCCTGGACGCGCCGTTCACCACCGGAACGGGAACAACGCCGGAGACGATCCCCGCGGCGAACGTCACCTACGATCCCGGGGCCGCGATCGACCCCACTCCGCCCGGGGAGTTCACTCCTGGAAGCCCGGGGACCCTGGACTCCCCTGTCACCGCGATGAGCCACACCACCGGCTCGGGAGCCAACTCGGTGTCCTGGAATCCGACACTGACCATCGCAGTCCCCAGCGGGGCTGTTGCGGGCACCTACACCGGCACGGTGGTGCACTCGGTTGCGTAGCCCCGTGCGAGCCGGTGTGATGACCGTCCTCGCCGCACTGCTCGGCCTGGCCGCTGCGCTGCTCGTTCCTGTCCACGCCAGCGCGGCGGCCACGCCGGCCCGCCCCGCGGACGGTCAGGGAAACATCGGCATTCAGCTGCTGGAAGCCCCGGTCAACCGCAGGGACGACCCGAGGGCGCACCTCTACATCGTCGACCATGTCAAACCGGGAACCACCATCGAACGGCGGGTGAAGGTCAGCAACGACACTGGGGAGCGCCGCCAGTTCGAGCTCTACCCCGCCTCCGCGGAGATCAAGAACGGCGCGTTCACTTTCGCCCCGGGCCGCACCGCCAACGAACTGGCGGAATGGACCAGTGTCGCTCCTGAGAAACCGGTCCTCGACCCCCACGAGAGCATCGAAGCGACCGTCACCATCGCGGTTCCCGAGGATGCGGCGGAAGGGGAACGCTACGCCGTGGTGTGGGCGCAGAGCAGCGTCCCGCCCGACGAGAAGCACAATGTCGGGCACACCCACCGAGTGGGAGTGCGGATCTACCTGAGCGTCGGGCCAGGCGGGGAGCCTCCCTCAGATTTCGAGATCACCGATCTCACCGCACAACGCGACGATGAAGGCCGCCCCAGCATCATCGCTCAGGTCCGCAACACGGGTGGTCGGGCTTTGGACCTGCGTGGCGAACTTCGCCTCACCGAAGGCCCCGGGGGGTTGAGCGCGGGACCGTATCCGACTGGGACTGCCGTCACCCTGCAACCCGGCGAGACCGGGAAGGTCGCCGTGCCGCTCACCGAAGAGCTGCCGGATGGACCGTGGCGCGCGGAACTCCTCCTCCGAAGCGGCAAGGTGGAGCGCACGGCTGCCGCCGAGGTGGTCTTCCCAGAACCGGGAAGCGTCGTCAGCCTCACCCTCCTGCGTGCCTGGAGCGATCTGACGTGGTACGTCGTCGCTGCAGCCCTGATGTTCGCGGTGTTTACCGTGGCGTTGGCCCTGGTAGTGCGACGGAAGCGGCTCAGCGCCCCGGCCCGGGACTGATCGGCGATACAGGTGTCCGCACCGCTCACTCCCCGGTGCGGCGTGCCCTCGGCAAAGCCAGACAAAGGAGGTGTTCGCCCAGACACACACTCTTTCGATGACGGTAGGGCCCTCTTGCTCCGTAGTTCCGTCCAACGGGGCAGGAGGGCCCGTCATATTTCGGAATAGAGAAGGGAATTGTCTCGATGTTTGCCCAGAAGGTCCGGGCATCTACACGGCCTTCCGGCTGGTGAATTCTGTGAAAAATACGCCATCTATTGATATGTCTGACTTTGGGAACCATTGATCAGATTGGGGATCAGTGGAATCACCAGTCTCCTTAGCCCGGTGTTGACACTCCAATAATCCAATCGAATATTTGACCGCAGATCGGAAAATCCAGAAAAGTCCGCAATGGTTATTGGAGTGGAGAGATGAGAGCGCGCGCCCTGGAGCGCCGTGCAGCAACCCTCCTCGCCGGTCTGCTGGCGGCAGCCCTCCTGATACCCGTCACTTCGAGCACAGCCGTTGCCGCCTCCGGCACCGGCCCCTACCCGGCGGAATACGTGACCACCCTGCGGCTGCGGAACCACACCATCTTCCGGCCGGCCACTTTGCCCAGCAACGAGAAGCTGCCCATCGTCGTGTGGGGGAACGGCGCCTGCCTAGCCAACGGCACGATGTTCGAGAACATCCTCCTCGAGTTCGCCTCCCACGGCTTCCTCGTCATCGCGAACGGCCGCCCGAACGGCTTCGGCCGGACCGATGCCGCCATGCTGACCGAGGCGATCGACTGGGCGATCGAAGAGAACAGCCGCCTGCTCAGCCCGTACCGCGGCAAACTCGACACCACCAAGATCGCGGCCATGGGGCAGTCCTGCGGCGGCCTCGAAGTCTACGAGATCGCCGACGACCCGCGGATCACCACGACCGTCCTGTGGAACAGCGGCCTGCTCAGCGACCGTGACAACCACCTGCTGACCCACCTGCACGCCCCCATCGCCTACTTCACCGGCGGCCCCAGCGACATTGCCTACGCCAACGCCGTCGACGACTGGGGGCGCCTGCCCGCCGGACTCCCGGCCTTCATGGGCCACCTGGACGTCGGCCACTACGGCACTTTCGGCCAGCCCAACGGCGGCGAGTACGGCCGGGTCGGTGTCCAATGGCTGAAGTGGCAGCTCAAAGGCGACCAGAATGCCCGCCAGCAGTTCGTCGGACCCCACTGCGGCTTGTGCACCCACCCTGAGTGGGATGTGGCGCAGAAGAACCTCGGCTCAAGGGTTCCCTGACCCCCACTGGCTGTGGACTTCGCCGGCAGCGGAGCGGATTACGCCCGGCCCCTGGCCGTCGGGATCGCCCGCTACTCGCCCTGAAAGCCCAGGCTGCACATGGTGTGGCGGGGCTTTCGGTGGTTCTGGCAGTAGTCGTCGGGAGACGGACCGCATCCCTGGCGCTCCGCGGGCGGGGCGGGCGTTCTAAAGGCGGGATCCACCTCCCGCAAAACCGAATCCGATTCGGTAGTGTCGGTTGTCGTGACCTCCGCTCTCAACTGCGCCGTCTCATCGAGGACGAAACCATGAGTGAACCCGCGGAAGCCTTCTACCTCCCCCTCGGGGACAACCGATACGAACCGACCCGCGCAACCGAAAGCCCGTGGGACTCCCAAGCCCAGCACGGTGGCCCGCCCACCGCGCTCCTCGGACACCTCCTCGACACCGCCGCCGGCCCCGACAAACGCTTGGCCCGCATCACCGCAGACTTTCTCGGTGCCATCCCGCGCCGCCCCTTCCGCGTCGACACCGTCGAGATACGGCCAGGCCGACGGATCGCCCTCCTGGAAGCACGGATGGTCTTCGACGACCGTCCAGCAGTCGTCGCCCGGGCTTGGGCCATCGAAACCGGACCGACCCCGCCTGCCACTGGGGAACAGCTCCACCCGCCCGCCCTCGCCGACGCCGATCCGGCCCTCGACCTCACCGGGTGGGGCTACGGGGAAGCCATCGAATGGCGGTACACCCGGGGCGGCTACGGCACCGCCGACAGTGCCGCAGACGTCTGGACCCGGGTCCGGATCCCCCTGATCGCGGGAGAAAAACTCACCGGACTGGCCCGCACCCTCGTAGTCGCGGACTCCGCCAACGGCGTCTCCGCGGCCCTGCCGATGGAGCACTGGCTGTTCATCCCGCCGTCCATCACCGTCACCCTGGCCCGCTTCCCCGACACCGAATGGGTGCACATGGCCTGCCGTTCCCACCTGTCCCCCGACGGGCTCGGCGTCTCCCACGCCACCCTGAGCGACACCGACGGCTACCTCGGGGAAGTCAGCCAACCGCTGCTCGTGCGGCCCCGCTGAGCACCGCACCGGGGAACGGCCCCGACCGCGCTGCCGCCGGGGCCGTTCCCTTCCCCGACACAGCCCTGCAGCAACCGCCGCCGCACCCGGACGGCGCCACCACAGCAGAAGACGGTGTCCCTGCCCTCGGCCCGCCTGTCACGAAGGGCGAGCCAGAGGACGAGACCACCGCCGTGGGGTTCTCGATTTCCGGTTGGTGTTCTGCTGGAGAACAGTCAGCGCGCGTGCTCGCCGCGCGTCGGCTGCGGGATGTGCGCGCCTGAGGAGGAAACCTTCCGGGCATCCTGGGTCTCCCGGGCCTCCCGGAGTCCGGCTTCATAACCCGACTGGTAGGACTCCTCGGCCTCCTGGATCGCCTCCTGCTCCTCTTCCACCGCGGCAGCAGACGACCAGCCCGCCGTCAACGCGTAGATCGCGAGCAGGTTGACACCGGTGACGACCAGCGACCACAGCGGGTTGGCGGCGAAGAACGCCAACTGCGCCACGATGTTGATCGCGAGCAGGACCACGCCGAGGGCACGTGCCCACCCCTTACGCGTGACGAGGGCGAACCCCGTCCCCAAGAGGAGCAGGCCCCACAGGCCCAGCAGGATGCCCCACGGCGTCAAGTTGAAGAAAAAGGCCTCCCCACCGAAGCTGAACAGGTTGTCGGTCATGAACAGGGCAGCGACCCCCTGGATGAGGTTGATCGCCCCTGTCAGGAACAACAGGGTCGCGGCGAAGAGCATCCAGCCGCGGGAACGTGTCCGGTTCATTGCCTTCCCTTTCCCGTCACGGGCTTGTCCTAGGCCGGAGGCGAACAGAGGGGGACTGTCCCTCCCCTGTCGTTCCGCCCCTCTTCGCCAACTCCCCCGAAAGCGGACAAAGGTTCATGCAGCAAGGCAATGACTTTGCAAAGGACGGAGTGTTGCGTTCCCTCAGCCTGATGCGGATGCTCCACGGCCGTAACGCTCGGCGAGCGCGTTGAGCCCTACCGCGAACACGCCGTCGCCTATCACCGACTCCAGCTCCCGCGCGGTCTCCGGAGAACAGTCGAACATCGCCGTCCACACCACCGTGCAGTGCCGGTCGTCGCGCGGCACCACCTCCAGCACCGCTCGATGGTTGGTGATCGGAAACGGCGGATCCGGCATCGTGTACACGAGACGACGCGCCGACTCGTCCCGCTCCACCAGCCGCTCCACCAGCTCCTCCTCGGTACCCGCACCGAAGACGCGCTCCGCCCCCGGGGTGTGCGGGGATGCGCCGCGCAGGGTCGGCGCGCTGACCTGCGGATGCCAGCGGTGGATCGCGGAAAAGTCACCGACAAGAGTCCAGACGTCCGCGGCCGGAGCAGCCACCTCAACACTGCGTCGTAGGGTCGCCATGCCTCGAGTATTCGACACCCGAACGGCGGCATCCCGGAGGCGCGCCCAGCGACAGGACACCGCTTATCCGGCGTTTGCCCTAGTCACTCACGGTTAGAAGGACGCACACATCGTGGGCAGCCCATCGGTGACTGGATGTGGAGGGCGGTGGGCTGCCGTGCCGAGCCAACGAGGAGGGTGTCCCAGTGCTGTTTACGAGTGCTCCACTGGAGTCTGTCGCCGAAGCACAGCGGCGCGCCAAAAAACGGCTGCCCACGGCGGTCTACGCGTCACTCATCGCCGGGACAGAGAAAGGCCTCACACTCCACGACAACATCCAAGCGTTCGACGAGATCGGGTTGATCCCGCGTATCGCCGCGGACCTGCCCCCTCAACGGGAGATGAGCACCACCGTCATGGGGCAGGAGATCTCCTTCCCCGTCATCGTCTCCCCAGCGGGAGCCCAGGCCGTCGACCCCGGCGGGGAAGTGGCCGTGGCACGGGCCGCCGCAGCAGCGGGCACCGCGATCGGGCTCAGCTCGTTCGCGAGCATGCCGTTCGAAGACGTGGCTGCGGCCAACCCTAAAGCGTTCTTCCAGCTGTACTGGGTGGGAACCCGAGACGACATCGCGGAACGCGTGGAACACGCCCGCCAGGCCGGGGCGAAAGGACTCATCCTCACCCTGGACTGGTCGTTCGCCAGCCGCCGCGACTGGGGAAGCCCGACCATTCCGGAGCGGGTGACCCTCTCCACCCTGGTGGAGTTCCTTCCCATGGGGCTTTCCCGGCCGGGATGGGCGCTGCGGTTCCTGCTCGGCGGAATCCCCGACCTCAAAGCCCCCAACCTGCGGACCCGGGCCAAAGGCACCCCAACCTTCAAACAGGCGTACGTGGAATGGACGCAGACCCCGCTGCCCACCTGGGACGACGTGCGATGGCTGCGGGAGCTGTGGGGCGGCGAGTTCATGGTCAAAGGCGTCTTCTACCCCGACGACGCGCGGCGGGCCGTCGACTGCGGGGCCACAGCGATCTCCGTTTCCAACCACGGAGGCAACAACCTCGACGGTATCCCCGCCTCCCTGCGTGCGCTGCCTGCCGTAGTCGAAGCCGTGGGCGACCAGGTCGAAGTGCTGATGGACGGCGGGATCCGCCGCGGCAGCGACGTCGTCAAAGCCCTGGCCATGGGCGCGAAAGCCGTGCTTGTGGGCCGCGTATGGCTGTGGGGGCTTGCCGCCGGCGGAGAGGAAGGGGTCCGCCAGGTGCTGGAGATCCTGCGTTCCGGCATCGACGAGGCCCTCATCGGGCTGGGCCACAAGTCGATCCGCGAACTGAGCCCGAACGACCTGGTCATCCCGGAAGGGTTCACCATCCCCATGACGGATGGGAAAGTGCCGGCAGCCCGGAAAAAGAAGTAGTACCGCTCCGGCAGCAGCCCCACCGTCGCGACCGCACAGTCCGTGACTGCCCGCCGGTCTGCTCCCCTGCGGGAAACCGGCGGGCGACTGCGGGCGGAATCCGCGGTATGCCCGCCGCGGCCGCGCCGCGCGATCCCGCGTGACACCCCTAGGCCGAGCATGCTGCCGCGCGCCGACAACCGCGGCCGCGCTGCGGGGCGCTCGGTGGAAACCTTCGGCAATAGCCCCGACTACTACGGCTGAAACCGCACAAAAGGGGAAGAGGCGCACGCATGAAGGTCTGGAATATCAGCACTGGTACGAGCGGGGAAGGAAGCGGCGCGGTCACCATTGTCGAGGGGACCTCCTTCGCCATTTCGGCAGGCGACGGCAGCATGCTCCCCGACCACCCGCACGGAGTCTTCTACGACGACATCCGTATCGTGTCGAAATGGGAGTTCTCCGTCGACAACCAGGCGCTTGAGCCGCTCACCGTCATCGTCCACGACCAGCCCTACCAGGCCGTGTTCCTCGCCCGCGCCCGACGCGGCGGCAGAACCAGCAACACCATCTTCGTCGAACGGGAACGGCGGGTAGGCACCGGCATGCGCGAAGACATCACCCTGCGCAACATGGGCCGGGAACCCGCGGCCTGCACGGTAACCCTCGTCGTCGACGCGGACTTCGCCGACCTGTTCGAGGTGAAGAAAGGCGAACCCCAGAACGACGGCCACTACGTCTTCCGCAGCGAAGGCACCCGCATCATCGTGGAACGCTGGTGGCGCGGCATGCAGCGCGGCGTCATCATCCAGGCAGACGACGCCACCTCGGTCGCCCACGACCGGATCACCTTCCGCGCCGTCGTCCCCGAACGCGGCCAATGGTCGACCACCGTCCTGGTGCGTCCCGTCGTCGACGGGGAGGACCTGAGACCCCGCTTCCCGAAAGAGCAGCCGGTGGACGAGTCCGAGCCGGCCCGCCGGCTCCGGGAATGGCAGAGCAACACCCCGGTCGTCTCCACCGACAACGACGCGCTGCTCGCGGTCCTGCGTCGCAGCCAGCAGGATGTGGGCGCCCTCCGCATCTTCGACTCCCGGCACCCGCAGCGGTCCATCGTCGCCGCGGGAGCCCCCTGGTTCATGGCCCTGTTCGGACGGGACTCGCTGCTCACCGCCTACATGGCGCTGCCTCTCGACCCGTCACTCGCGCTCGGCACCCTGCAGACTCTTGCCGACCGGCAAGGAGTTGAAGAGAACATCCTGACCGAGGAAGAACCCGGCCGTATCCTGCACGAATCACGGTTGGGCAAGGAGAGCGGCCTCTGGCTGGGCGACGGCACCGTCTACTACGGCACCGCCGATGCGACCCCGCTGTTCGTCATCCTCCTCGGTGAACTGTCCCGGTGGGGCGCAGACCCAGCCGAGATCGAAAAACTGCTCCCCCACGCCGACCGCGCCCTGGAATGGATCGAACGCTACGGCGACCGCGACGGGGACGGGTTCGTGGAATACCGGCGGCGCACCGACCAGGGGCTGGTCAACCAGGGGTGGAAAGACTCGTGGGACGGTATCAACTTCGCTGACGGGCGGATCGCCGAAGCACCGATCGCCCTCTGCGAGGTGCAGGGCTACGTTTATGCTGCCTACCTCGCCCGCGCCTACCTGGCCCACCAGACAGGAGACGACCAACGTGCCCGGTACTGGACGGAACGGGCCGCCGACCTCAAAAAAGCGTTCAACGAACGGTTCTGGCAGCCGGAGCTCGGCTACTACGCCGTGGCGTTGGACCACGAGAAGAAACCGGTCGACGCGTGCACGTCGAACATGGGCCACTGCCTGTGGAGCGGCATCGTCGACGAGGACAAAGCGCCTTACGTGGCCGACCGGCTGCTCAGCCCGACCATGTTCTCCGGGTGGGGGATCCGCACCCTCGCCACCGATATGGGCGCCTACGACCCGGTGAGCTACCACAACGGGTCGGTATGGCCGCACGACAACGCGATCATCGCGTCCGGGCTCATGCGCTACGGCTTCACCGAGCACGCCCAGCGCGTCGCCACCGCCCTGTTCGAAGCAGCCGAACACTTCGGATACCGGCTCCCTGAACTGTTCTGCGGCTTCGACCGCACCGACTATCCCAAACCCGTGCCCTATCCCACTTCCTGCTCTCCGCAGGCTTGGGCGGCCGCAACACCGATCCACCTGCTGCGGACCCTGCTCCGCTTCGACCCGTGGGTGCCGCGCGGGGAACTGCGCCTCGCCCCCAGCCTGCCGCCGGGATACACCCGGCTGCGGATCGAACGCCTCCCCATTGCGGGAAGCCAATTGACCGTTGACGTCACCGGCGACGAGGTCTCAGTGGAGGGCCTGCCGGAAGGGCTGCGGCTCGTCTCAGAACCGCGTGAGCTGGACTCCCTGTCCTTGGTGGAGTGACCGGGAGGGATGCCGCCACGACCGGCTCGATATCCGTGTGGGAGTTGATCGGGTCATGGACCAAGCAACCACTCTCGAACGCCCCCGGCTGCGGCTCGCCCTGCTGGCACCGCCCTGGTACGAGATCCCGCCCGTCGCCTACGGAGGCGTCGAAGAGGTCATGGGGGAGCTCGCAGAGCAACTGGTCGCCCGTGGCCACGACGTGACCATTGTCGGAGTAGGGAGGAAAAGGACCCGGGCGAAGCTCCGGACGACCTACGACGAGCCGCAGGGCGAGCGGATCGGCGACCGCACCGTTGAGATCGCGCACGCCGCGGAAGCACAGCAGGTCATAGCGGAACTGCAACCGGACCTCGTGCACGACCACACGATGATCGGAGCGCTCACGGCAGCGGTCCGCCCGGCGCCCACTGTGGCGACCGTCCACTCGATCGTCACCCCGGACCTCGCCCGGTACTACCGGGCGGTGCGGGAGAGCGTGCAGCTTGTCGCGGTCTCCGATACCCAACGGCGGTTGGCGCCGGATCTGCCGTGGGCCGCGACCGTGCACAACGGGATCAACCCCTACCGGTTTCCGTTCCGCGCAGACAAAGAGGACTATGCGCTGGTGCTGGGCCGCAGCACCCCGGAGAAAGGGATCGATATCGCGATCCGCGCGGCCCGGGAGGCGGGGCGCCGACTGGTGATCGCGCTCAAACGCAGCCAGCCCGACGAGCGGGCCTACTTCGACGAAGTGATCCGCCCTCTGCTCGGGCCCACCACCGAATACGTGGGGGAGGTCTCCCAAGAGGAGAAGCTGACCCTGCTCGCTAGGGCCCGCTGCCTGCTCTTCCCGGTCCGCTGGGAAGAACCGTTCGGCATGGTGGCCGTAGAAGCAATGGCGTGCGGCACCCCGGTGGTTGGATTCAGCCGCGGAGGGATTCAGGAAACCGTGCGCGGCGGGGTCACCGGCGTGCTGGTTTCCCGGGAGGCCGAACTCGCCGCGGCAGTGGATCACGCCGCCCAGTTGGACCCCCACGCCTGCCGGGAGCACGTGCAGCGCAACTTCAGTGGGGAGACGATGGCGCGGAACTATGAACGGGCCTACTATTCCGTGCTTCACCTAAGAGCGGTGCCGCAGTTCTCCGGGGCCCGCTGACCGCACATTCCCCGGGGCCGTTGGGAAAGGTGTTTCTTGATCGGGATCCCCGGCAATGGCGCGGCCGCGCGCCCTCCGGTATCGAGAGGGCGTTTTTCTTGCAGCTAGTGCAAGGTCTACCAGGGAAAACGCTGTCTCTTTGCCACGGCGGGCCAGAAGAACAGCAGCACTATCGGCATCGGAGGAAACCCGCGGATGTCCCCGGAGGGTTTCGAGATACCTGCGCAGAAACCCGGCGGGCACCCGAAGGCTTGCGTGACATCAGCACAGGTCAAAGGGAGAGAGGGCGGGAGGAACACTTCTTCGGAGCGTGGTGGCCTGCTTTTCTCCTCCTATCTGAGCGGCGCGGGCGGGAACGGTTGGCGATGGGTTTCCTGTTCTCTTCGCGCGGCACCACGGGCGCGTTTCGGTCGAGGCCGGCAGAGCCAGCCACCCCGCAGCGGGGCGTCGCGGCCGGTCGCTTCCGCGTGGCTCTGGGCGCAGCCTGCCGCAGAAGAGCTAAAAGCGGTGTCCGGCATAGCGGTGATCAGGCCGTTGGAGATATGAAGGACTGCGCATTCCTTCTCGGCACGCAGTGCTGTCCCGGGAGGGCCGCCCTGGGAAGCGGGCGACGGCGGCAGGGAAGAGGGGACCCGGGCAGAAAGAAGTGGCAGGAAGGAGCTGTTTTTCCGTAAGGAGTCCGGCTGAAAGGATGTATTATTGACAGCCGTTGTCTTCTGAGTGTCAGGGTGAGACCGCACAGTGGTCGGCGACGTCCCCAGCAGGAACGAGTGCTAGCCGACAAGCCCCGTTATTCGCATTTGTGGACAACTCGGAAAACTGGCCGTTCCGCCGCGATTAGCGGTGGCAGCTCTGCGGTGAACGGATGCCTCAGTGTGTTTTCTTGCCTCGCTTCATTAGGTAAAATGAAGCTGGTTTTCTAAACGGAGGCCAAAGCGGCTCCTGATTCTATCGAAATCTTATAGAAAAGATAAAGATCGTAATACGAGGTGCCGCTTCTTCAGGAAAGACCTGACATTCTGTTGGAGTTATCCAGATAGCTTGTCTGGTTACCCGAAGTCTCTCTTACCCATGGATGGAGACCGTCCCTATGGCACAGAAGGTTCAGGTGCTTCTCATTGACGACCTCGATGGTGGCGAGGCCGAGGAGACGGTCTCGTTCGGACTCGACGGCTCCACCTACGAGATCGATCTCAGCAGCGACAACGCGGCAAAGCTCCGCGCGGCCCTCGCCCCGTACGTCGAAGTGGCCCGCCGGGCACCCGCGAAGCGCCCCGCCGCCCGGGGAAAGCAGCGCACCACCTCGGCCAAGGACCGCAGCGCCGAAATCCGGGCGTGGGCCAAGGCTGCGGGAAAGCAGATCAGCGACCGAGGCCGCATTCCTCAGGCGATCGTAGACGAATACTTCGCGACACAGCAGGGCTGATCCGCACCGCACCCGCGGATAGGACACGGTGAGGGCCGGGAGGCAGCGGCGGACGAACCGCTGCAGAAAGCTTCCCGGCCCTCGTGCTGTGCGCAGTGCAGATCAGGGTTTCGGGCGCAAGAGCACCGGTCGGCTCAGCGGATGGTTCATGAACACGGTCGGCGTCGGCGGGGCCTCACCGACCAGGGTGATGTCGGGGAAGCGCTCAAACAACGCGGGGAGCGCGATCAAGAGCTCCAAGCGGGCAAGCGCCGCCCCGAGACAGAGGTGGGCGCCGTGGCCGAACGCCAAATGGCGGGGCCTGGGGCGGGTGATGTCGAAACGGTCGGGGTCGTCATAGGCCTGCGGGTCCCGGTTGGCCGGGCCGAAGCCGATGAGCACGGCGTCCCCAGCCGGGATCGTGATGCCGTCGATCTCCACGTCCCGCGTGGTGTACAGGAACGGCAGCATGACCACCGCTGATTCGAAGCGCAGGCACTCCTCGATGGCGTTCTCCCACGACGCCTGACCGGTGCGGAGCAGGTGCAGCTGGTCGGGGTGGGTGAGCAGGAGCTGCACCGAGTTGCTGATCATGCCCATGGTGGTTTCGAACCCGCCGATGATGAGCAGCAGCGTGTTGTGGATCAGCTCGGTTTCGCTCAGCCGGTCGCCGTCCTCCGCACGCGCCTCGATCATCGCGCTGATCAGGCCGTCGTCCAAGTTCTTCCGTTTAGCCTCGATCAGCGAGGCGACGAAGGTGAACGCGTCGGCGTTGGCCTCAGGGTCCGTGCCGGAGAGGGTGCGCGTCACCAGCGTCTGCAACGTGAGGTGGTCTTCCTCGTTGAGGCCGAGCAGTTCGCTGATGACACGGATCGGCAGCGGGAAAGAATAGGCGGCTTTGAGGTCGACCACCCCGTCGCTCTCGGCCATCCGGTCGAGGAGCTCGTTCGTGATCTCCTCGATGCGCGGACGGAGGGCTTCGACGCGACGGCGGGTGAAAGCGGCTTGGACCAGGCCGCGCATGCGTTTGTGGTCCGCTCCGGAGCGGGCCAGCATGGATTCCACGCGCAGCATGTTGGCGACCGGATGGGTGGGGTCGACTTCGCCCGCCATCAGGGCGCGCCAGTTCCGCCAGCCGCGGACGAAGACCGATTCGTCAGCGAGGGCGTTGCGGAGCGGGGCGTCGTGGGTCAGCGCCCAGACTTCCAGGTTCCCGGGAAAAGCCACGCGTACCACCGGGCCTTTGTCGAGGAGTTCGCGTCGCTGCGCGGGGATGTCGACTCCTTTAGCCGGATCGAGGTAGACGGTGTGGGGTCGGCGGGACTGTCCCATTCAGTTCCTCCTGGGTTGCTGACGGGGGTAGGGGTGAAGCGGACAGGCAGCGACTCCAGGCCACGGACGGCTAGTGAAGGGCGCCAGCGCAACTGCTCGGGCGGAACAGCCAAGGCCACGTCAGGGAGCCGGCGGAGCAGCCGTTCCACGGCGGTTTCGGCAATCGCCAGAGCCATGTCTTGACCGCGGAGGGGACAACTGTGCGGGCCCACCCCCCAGGTCAGGTGGGCGCGGTTCGTGGACATCGTGTCCGTGTCGCTGTGCTGCGCCAGGTCGAGGCTGGCCGCGGCGAAGCCCAGCACGAGGCACTCTCCCGCCCGGATGGGAACCCCGGCCAGTTCCACGTCCCGGACGGGGTAGCGGCCGACGAGGGTTTGCAGCGGCGGGGTGGTCCACAGCGCCGTGTTGACGGCCTCGGAGATCAGCCCTGGCGAGGTGGTGAGTGCGGCGCGGCTCTCCGGGGTGGTGAGCAGCATCCGGATGGTGTTGCCGGTGAGGTGGGTGACCGGGTCGTCGGCTGCGGCGATGATCAGCAGCAGATTGTCGCGGACCTCGACGTCGCTGAGTCCTTGGGCGACGAGGACTGAAGCCAGGTCTTTGCCGGGGGTGCGGCGCCGCTTCCGGGCCAGCTCGGTGAGCATCTCCGCGATGCGCATGAGGGCGGGAAAAGCGTTGGGGCCCTCGTCCCACATGGCCTGCATCTCGAGGCAGATGCGCATGGTTTCGGCCGGTCCCAGGCCGAAGAGACGGGCGAGCACGGTGACGGTGAGCTGCCGGGTGTACTGGGTGACCAGGTCAGCTTTGCCGTGGAGGCAGAAGGCGTCGATGAGCTGGTCTGCTGCCGCGGTGATGTGCCCGGTGACCTGGCGCAGGCTCAGCGAGTCCAGAGCAGCGGTGAGCGCGGCGCGGTAGCGCTTGTGGTCGGCTCCGTCGGAGTACAGGGCGGACTGGTATTTGCCGTAGAGGACGCGGAGCGGGGAGCGTGGGCCGATCCGGCCGTTGGCCATGTCCGCCCAGCGGTCGGGGTCGCGCGCGTAGGTTTCGGCATCGCGCATCACTTCCCAATTGAGTCGCCACGACAGCAGGAGCCAGCCGTTGATGCCCGGCTCGAGCTCGACCGGCGCGATCTCCCCGTATTCGGCGAGCAATGCGGGCCACAGGGCGGTGGGGTCGGCAGCCTGGTAGAGGCGGATGGGTGGGGAGGGAGAGCGGGTCATAGCACTATTTCTCGGCGCGGATAGAAGGGGTGATGGGGAAAGTCGGTGTGCTCGTGGATACCGCGGGACGTTGTTGCGCGGTAGGCAGGGATACGGAAGCCGATTGGTGCGAGATGGTCTCTTTGTGAAGAACTCCTTACTGCGCTCCGGTCATTCGAATAATGGATCATAAGCCATGGAATGGTGAAAAGTGGGGAAATCAGAAGTTTTTCGCTGGAGTTTTCTCGTGATGCTCGATAGGGGTCGTTTCCGTGATTGTCTTTGTTGCACGATACGGGGAGAAAATGTGGTTGAAGAGTGCTGTTTGTCTGCTTTGCCCCTAAGTGCGAATTGATGCGTCCGAAAAATAGATAACGGAGTGTCCGGTGCCGTGGAAGGGGTGCCGCGGACGCGGTTCCCTCATGTTTGTGCAGGTCAACGCCGAATGAGTAGCGATCCCCGAGGTCGGGCAGCAGATCGCCGTCCGGCGAGAGTGGACGAAAGAAAAGGACCGTAGAGCGGTGTACAGGGCTATTCCCGCCGCTTATCCCACGGGAATGTCGCGGCGGAGCTCTTGCCGCCCGCTCCGTCAGCTTTCCGGTGCCTCCCGCCTCTCCGTTTTCTGCGTCAATGCCGACCAGCGGGAAAGCGTCCGCTGCCGAACCGCGATCCCCGAGGCAGTCGACCAGTCCGTCCGTACTCCCTATTCCCCGACGTGATGCGGACCGCGGAAACCCCTTCGAGAACACGGCCCTTTTTCCGACCCGTGGCGGGCCGCGAACAACGCAGAGCCCTGCACCACGACAGAAAGGTCTGTGAACCGGTTCCCCGGGCAGAAACTCCCTTGAAACACCGCGATACCACCGCCAGGATGCTGCTCGGCCGAACAGTCGCGCAGAGCTCCACCGCCACACACCTCCCGGCGGCACAGCACCCCCAGGAGAAAGGCCTGATGAAACACCAGAAGCACGCAGTGTGCCCCGAATGCGGGCAGAGACAGATCGCACGGGTGGTGTACGGGAGAGTGCCCGCCACCGACGAGATCAAGCAGGCCGTCGACGCCGGCGAGATCATCCTGGGCGGCTGCTTCAAGAGAGCGACAGAATGGCAGTGCACCGCCTGCGGAGCGGAATTCTTCGAACACCCGGCTAGCCTCGCCGACCGAACCTGAACCGTTCTGCCCGGGAGACCATCCCCGGCAGATATCGACAGGCGATACCAGGGCGCAACGATCACCCCGCCGTACGGGGACCAGCCCCGGGGAATCGTCAGCGCCCGGACCCTGCCGCCACCCTGAACAGGGAGACCCTATGGCCCGCCGCATCGACTACCTCAACGATCCGAATGCGCCGAAAGCCAACAGCATCGTGCCGTCCGTCAACATCGCTGTCCGGGACGACACGGGACGGCTGCTGCTGATCTGCCGCAGCGACAACGGCAACTGGGCGCTTCCCGGCGGAGCCGTAGACGTAGGGGAACGCCTCACCGAAGCCGGGGTCCGCGAAACCCTGGAAGAAACCGGGATCCGCTGCGCAATCACCGGGCTGGTCGGGATCTACACCGACCCGGGCCACGTCATCCACTACACCAGCAACAATGAGGTCCGCCAAGAGTTCTCTATCGTGCTGGCCGCCCGGGCTGTTGCGGGCGCCCCCACCCCCAGCAGCGAATCCACCCACGTGCGCTGGGTGGCACCGGACCAGATCGACCACTACCGGATCCACCCATCCATGCGGCTGCGGATCACCCACGCCCTCGAAGACCGCACCACCCCCTACCTCGGGTGAGGAGGCGGGCCAGCCCACCGCTGATCCTGCGGCCCTGAACCGGCCCGCCAAGCCCTGTCCCAGGGCGTCAGCCAGCGGTCACCCGGTGCCGAGCCGCTGACGCCACTCCGCCTCCTTCTGGAGGTACTCGTTGTCGGCGTAGTCAGCGAAGTCCTCCACTTCCTGCACGCGCCGCACCTCCAGCTCGGTGCCGGGGCCGAGCGGGGCACGACGCGCCCATTCAATGGCCTCCTCCCGGCTCGACGTCTGGATGATCCAGAAACCGTTGAACAGCTTCTCGGTGTCGCCGTACGGGCCGTCAGTGACCTGAGGGCTGTCGGTGCTGAAGTCCACCACAGCGCCTTCCTCCGGTTCGGCAAGCCCTTCACCAGCGACCAGCACACCGGCGTCGATCATCGACTCGTTGTACGCGCCCATCTCGTTGAGGATCTCTTCGAAGTCCCGGTTCGCGGCTTCCGCCATCGCCTGGTCAGTGGCGCGCATGATGAGCATGTGCTTCACGGTTCTCCCCCTGTCGGATTCGGGATCACTGTTGTTAACACCGCTACCCGACAGCGGGCGAATCACGGATGACAGCGGCGAAATTTTCCCGTCACGCCACAACGTTCCGGGTCTCCGCGGCGATCTGAAGATCCTCTCGCGCCGCAACCACGAAGACCCGGACGCGGGAACCGTCCCCGGTTACCTCGGCGTCCGGTTCCGCGCCCCGATCGGCGTCCTCATCCACGCGCACGCCGAGAAAACCGAGCCCAGCCGCCGCCCCGGAGCGCACCAGCGGCTGGTTCTCGCCCACACCCCCGGTGAACACCAGCGTGTCGAGGCCCCCCAACGCCGCGGCCATCGCCGCGATCTTGCTGCGCAGCCGGTACACGTAGACGTCGAGCGCCAAGCGCGCCGCGGCGTCACCCGCCTCAGCCTGTGCTACCACCGTCCGGATGTCGGCGGCTCCCCCCAGCCCGGCCAGCCCGCTGTAATAGGTGAGCCCGCGGTCCACCTCAGCAAAACTGAGCCGCCCGTCCCGCAGCAGCCACAGCACCAGGCCCGGGTCGACGTCCCCGGGACGGGTGGCCATCACCAGGCCCTCCAACGGGGTGAACCCCATAGTGGTGTCCACGCACTGCCCGTGGCGCACCGCGGCCAAGGACGCACCCGCGCCCAGATGGGCGGTCACCACCCGGCCCGGGTCGCCCCCCACCAGTTCGGCGGCCCGCCGGGACGCATACGCGTGCGACAAGCCGTGGAACCCGTAGCGGCGCAACTGGAACCGGTCCCGCCACGAGGCAGGCAGCGCATAAGTGGCCGCCACCTCCGGCACGGTGGTGTGGAACGTAGTGTCGAAGCACGCCACCTGCGGCACGCCAGGGAGCAGCGTGCGGAGCAGGTCGATCGCGGCCAGCGCCTGCGGCTGGTGCAGCGGAGCCAGTTCCACCAGCGCCTGGAGCTGCTGCAGCACAGTGTCGTCGACCCGCACCGCCGACCGGTAGACCGTCCCGCCGTGCACCACCCGGTGCCCCACCGCGTCGAAAGCACCGAGCTGCTCCAACGCCCCGGTCATCGCGTCCACCGGGATCGTGCCGTCGACGACAGGGAAGTCGCACCGGCCCAGCAGCGCGTCGTCCGAGCCTAGGAGCCGGAGTTTGACGCTCGTGGACCCGGTGTTGACGATGAGGACCCGCATCAGGGCTCCCACACCCAGTTGCGGATGTCCGGGGCGTCCTCCCCGTACTGGCGGGTGTAGGCGCGGCAGCGCAGCCGCTCGTCCTGCATGTGCTGGCGGAGCCCGGCTGCGCGCACCCCCAGCCCGGGCACCCGGTCGATCACGTCCATCACCAGGTGGAAGCGGTCCAAGTCATTGAGCATCACCATGTCGAACGGGGTGGTCGTCGTGCCTTCCTCCTTGTAGCCGCGCACATGCAGGTTGGGATGCCCGGCGCGGCGGTAGGTCAGCCGGTGGATCAGCCACGGGTAGCCGTGGAACGCGAAGATCACCGGCTTGTCCCGGGTGAACAAGGTGTCGTATTCGCGGTCGGTCATAGCGTGCGGATGCTCGCCTTCGTTGCTGAGCCGCATCAGGTCCACCACGTTGACCACACGCACCCGCAGCTCAGGCAGGTGGCGGCGGAGCAGGTCCGCTGCGGCCAGCGTCTCCAGGGTGGGCACGTCCCCCGCACAGGCCAGCACCACGTCAGGCTCTGCACCCTCGTCCGAGCTCGCCCACTCCCAGATCCCCGCGCCCCGCGTACAGTGCGCGATCGCCGCTTCCATCGGCAGGTAGGTGAGCTGCGGCTGCTTGCCGGCGATGACCACGTTGATGAAGTTCCGCGACCGCAGACAGTGGTCCATGGTGCACAGGAGCGTGTTGCAGTCCGGCGGGAGATAGACCCGGATGATCTCGGGTTTCTTGTTGACGACGTGGTCGATGAAGCCGGGGTCCTGGTGGCTGAACCCGTTGTGGTCCTGGCGCCACACGTGCGAGCTGAGCAGGTAATTCAGCGAAGAGATGGGACGCCGCCACGGCAGCTCGCGGCTCACCTTCAACCATTTGGCGTGCTGGTTGACCATCGAGTCCACGATGTGGATGAACGCCTCATAGGAGTTGAACAGGCCGTGCCGCCCGGTCAGCAGGTAGCCCTCCAGCCAGCCTTGGCAGAGCTGCTCGTTGAGGACCTCCATCACCCGCCCATCGGGGGAGAGCTGCTGGTCGACAGGGAGGCGTTCCGTGGTCCACGCCCGGTCAGTGGACTCGAAGACCGCGCCGAGCCGGTTGGACTGGGTCTCATCAGGGCCCATGATCCGGAAGTTGTGCGGGTTCGCGGCGACCACATCGCGGAGGAACCCGCCCAGTACCCGGGTGGCTTCCACCATGTCCACACCGGGGCGTTCTACCTCGACGGCGTAGTCCCGGAAGTCCGGCAGGAGGAGGTCACGCAGCAGCAGGCCCCCGTTGGCGTGCGGGCTGCTGCTGATCCGGCGGTCCGGCGGGGGCACCACCGCCGTGGTCTCCGGGCGGGGTGCGCCGTGCTCGTCGAACAGCTCCTCCGGACGGTAGCTGCGCAGCCACTCCTCCAACAGGCGCAAGTGCTCCGGGTTCTCCCGCGTGGCAGCAAGCGGCACCTGGTGGGAACGCCACGTGTCTTCCACGGGTTTTCCGTCCACGGCGCGGGGACCGGTCCAGCCTTTAGGGGTGCGCAGGATGATCATGGGCCAGCGCACGTTCGCGATGTCCCCGTCCTCCTGCCGGGCACGGAACCGGATCGTGTCGATGCGTTCCAGGCAGCTCGCGAGAGTCCCGGCCATCAACTGGTGGACCGTGTCCGGGTCGTCGCCCGCAACCACATGCGGTTCGTAGCCGTGCCCGCGCATCTGGGCCAGCAGGTCTTCCTCGGGGATGCGGGCCAGCACGGTCGGCCCGGCGATCTTGTAGCCGTTGAGGTGCAGGATCGGCAGGACTGCGCCGTCGCGCGCCGGGTTGAGGAAACGGATCGACTGCCAGCTTCCGGACAGGGCGCCGGTTTCGGCTTCACCGTCCCCGACGACCGCGGCGACAACCAGGTCGGGGTTGTCGAAGGCTGCACCGAAAGCGTGGGCGAGCGCGTAGCCGAGCTCGCCGCCTTCGTGGATGGAGCCGGGGGTCTCCGGGGCAGCGTGGCTGGGCACTCCGCCGGGGAAGGAGAACTGGCGGAACAGCCGGCGCATGCCTTCCGCGTTTCGGCCGACGTCCGGATAGATCTGCGAATAGACGCCGTCCAACCATGCTGTGGCGACGGGGGAAGGCCCGCCGTGCCCCGGGCCGACGATCCACATCATCTCCGTGCCGCGGCTGCGGATCTGGTGGTTGAGGTGGGCGTAGATGAAGTTGAGGCCGGGCGTGGTGCCCCAGTGGCCGAGCAGCCGCGGTTTGATGTGCTCGGGGACGAGCGGTTCGCGGAGCAGCGGATTGTCCTGGAGATAGATCTGGCCGACAGACAGATAGTTGGCGGCCCGCCAGTAGCGGTCGATCTCCTGGAGTTCGGTGACGGTGAGAGCCTGGCGGGGAACTGATTCGGTCGACGTCATGCCGCTTCCCTCGGGTCGGTGGACATCATCCACGTCCCCTACCGCCCCCACCGGCGTTCTATGCGGGATGCAACGTCCTTTGCGGAGGACTGCACGTTTCTCTTCGTGGAGTAGGCCGGGCAGCGGACGCCACCGGCAGGCACGGCCAAGGCACCGCCGAACCGTCTGCCTCAGGCTCGGTCCGTATCCCCGGTGAGGGGTTCACCCGGGGTGTCCCACCGCGCAGACGACGCTGACCGGGCAGGACAGTGGCCCTTCCCCCGCAAAGCAGCTATGCATGATTCTTGACAAGTGACCATCCAGTAGCGAATGCTCACCAAACATCTGTTTCCTCCCCTCCACGGAGCGTAGTCGTGAACGAATTCCTGCTTGTCCTCGCGGGTGGCGCCGTCAGCCTGGTGACGAGCGCCACCGTCACCTGGCTGCAAGGGCGCTACGCGCGCAAAGCTGAAACCCGCGCGGCCTCGCACACCGCCACCCGGCAGTTGACCAGACTGCTCATCGCGCAACGCGACGCCGCGGAAGAGGCTCCGTCCACCGCCGCCCTGGCCGAGGCGGAACTGCTCGCCGCGACCATCACGGCCCGCCGCCCCCGCGAAGCCGTCCAGGAAGTGATCCGGCTGCTCCGCGAATGCACCATGCCGGAGCTGGAACAGCTCAGCGGAGTCCCCGCCCAGCAGGCCCGGCAGCTGCTGTGCGACTACGGGCTGGCTGTGCTAGGCGCACACCTCCGCGGCGACCGGCTGCCGCAACCGCCCGAGACCGTGCGCAACATCCGCCGTGTCGAGGAGGAAGCGTTGAAGATCCGCGCCGGCGGTGTCTCCGAGGCTTCCGCCGAGAGTGCGGAGTCCGGAGCCGACGAACCCCCGGCAGAAACCGCCCCCAAGATCACTTCGCGTAAGGTGCGCACCAAACCGCGCACGACCCGGCGGGCAGCCGAGGCCGACCCCCTGGACTGACCCGGCTCCGCCGCAAGCCGTACAGAACGCCGCGGTGAAGGGGCACGGCCTCGGCCGCCGACAAGGCTCCGCCTCGACGTGGCGGGCGGCAGAGCAGCACCCCCGAACCGCACGATTTTTCCCGTTCCCTCGGCTACGGCGGCCAGGATAAGGGCACGTCACAGCGCTATCCGGCGCGGCATGGCCCCATCCCGCCTCCTTCGTCGACCTCCTCGTGCATCTTTCTGCCCGTGCCGGGCAGTCAGGGGGTATCCGGAAAATCCAGGAGGTCAGTATGGAAATCGGCGGCGGTTTCTTCGGCACGATCATCAGTGCCTTAGTGGTCGGTTTAATCATCGGGGCACTGGGACGCCTCATCGTCCCCGGCAAACAGGACATGCCGATCTGGTTGACGATCGTGATCGGCATCATCGCCGCACTGCTCGGCACCGCAATCATGGCGAGCTTCACCACGTCCTTCTGGCTCACCCTGATCGTGCAGGTGGTGCTGGCAGCGATCGGCGTCTACCTCATCTCCGCGATACGCGGCGGACGCCGCGGGCACAGTCCCGCCTGACAACCGGACCCTGCCCCCGACCGTTCCACGAGCCCGCACATCCGGTTGCGGGCTCCGCTGCTGTGGGAAGACCCCGCTGCTGCTCGCACCGGACACCACACCTGGAGCTAGCGGGGCCGTGGCCTCCCACAGCGCCCAGTCCTGGCAGCGTCCGCCGCAGCCGCGGCGCATGCGGGGGCATCCCCAGGCCGGGCAGGCGCCCATTGCCGCAAGGAGGCAGCCGTGCTGCCCCGCGACGCCCCATCAGGAACCGCAGCGCGGGCACCCCTGTCCCACGCAAGCACCAGCCCTGCGGATCCGCTGCCACCCGGCAGGCCTGTGTTGCTCTTTTGGGGCATGGGTGAGCCCACAGTAGACAAAAGACAAAAAGTAGGACGGGAATGCCGTTTCTGAGCGTCGTGAACTGATTACGGGGTAGCCGCACCCCATGATCCGGTGCGACGCCCAGGAATGGTGATGCCCATGAGCGATGACGCCCGAGGCCTAATCCAGGCGACGCGGACCTTTCCGGGAACGGCCGAGAACTGCGGCCGGGCGCGTTCTTGGGTCCGCTCTCTGCTCCTTGCATATCCGAGCATCCGCGACTCGGTGGAACTGGTGGTCAGCGAGCTCTTCACCAACGCGATCAGACACACGGCGTCCGGGGAGCCAGGCGGAGCGGTCCGGGTCACGGTACGGACCGAAGGCGACCCACCCGTCCTGCTGCGGTTGGAAATCACCGACGAAGGCCGACGCGAACCCATGCCCGCACAGGTAGCACGCGCCATGCTGCCGCCGGAGGACGCACAGAGCGGACGGGGCTTGTTCATCGCTTCAGCGCTCTCCTACGCGTGGGGGCGTCTTCCAGCCAGCAACGGGGAAGTCCACCCGGCCGCCCCCACCTTCCACCACCGACACGGGTCCATGATCACCTGGGCGGAATTCGCGCTCCGCCCGGAACTGCAAATGGCTGCCAGCCCGTGACCGGTGCTCTGCCGCTCCGCCCGCCGCTCCAGCACTGGGGGACCTGCCCGCCCAGGGTCCCCCAGTCACAAAGCCTGGGACACCGTGGCCGCCAGACGGAACGAAGTGGTCGCTCCCGCATAGGAAGCTGCGTCGTCCTCACCCACGAACCGCAGCTTGACGTGGAAGGCACGCATCTCGCCGACCGGAAGGCTCCCCAGCTCCGAAGCGACAACCCGACCAGAAGGAGCGGCATCCCCTGCCACACGCTCCCAGGTCAACGCCGGATCATGCCAGTTCTGCGCAGGGTTGGTGCTGACCGCTATCTCCAATGCCCGGCTCAACTCCGCGGAACCGGCAGGGCTGTCGTCGACAACCTCCACCGTCTCCAGGGCGCTGATCACCCCGTCCAAGGTCCCCGTGTTTCGCAGCGACACCGTCAACGCGCCGTCCGGCGGCCACATCCGGTCCGGGCCCACCTCCGACAAGTCCACCCGGATCGGATTCTGACCGGTCCGCGACGTCGTCAACTCCACGTCGAGCCGGCCCGCGGCGACTGCGAGGGGTCCCGTAGCAGTCCGCGCAGTGAACGCGGCATGGGTGGTCATCAGGACTCCCCACACCGCCGCCGTCGTGGCCGCGGCAGCAGCGGCCACCAGCACCGGCTTGCGCAGCCTCATCTTCTTCATCCAGCCCTCGCTACGCCTGACCGAGACTGACATCGAACATGAACTCGGTCTCAGCACCCTGGAAGAGATTGTCGTACTCGGAAGCACGGTTAGGCCAGCGGAGTTGGAAATGGAGCGCACAGGACTCGCCGGGCTGGATCGGGGCGGGACGCCGGGGCAGGAGGTCGAGGATAGGTCCGGGAACTAAATCCACCCAGCCGCTGCCCTGGGACCAGTCCGGACCGTGACGCCCCCCAGCAAAGCTGTACCGGATCTCCAGGGCTTCGCTGAGATCCGGCTGACGGCCAGAAGTGATGACGACGTCGATGGAGTCGATGAGCGCGGAAAGCGAACCGGTGTTGGTGATGACCAGGGTGTAGGACTCGGAGTCGGAAGCCGGCCACTGCCCTCCCGGAGCGGCGCCGCGAAGACCGACAAAACCGCTGGCCCCGCTCGGATCACGTTCGTCTACTTCCACCGAGAGGTTTCCAGCGGTGATCTGCCCGGGCTTGGAGACTGCGCTCGCAGAGAAGTAGGCGTACGTACCGCCGAGAGTCAACAGCAATGCGGCACAGGCCGTGGCCACTCCCAGGACCAGTGCTGTCTTTTTCCTCATGCTCGCGTCTCAATCTCCCCGGCTGCCCACGGCCATGGACCAATCCCGCACCGACACAGCGCCGGTGCGGGGATGGCACGCCTAGTTCCCCTGGTTGACCTGGTCCAGGTTCACCCGGAACTTGAAGGAGGTCGTCGCGTTCATGTACGGGTTGTCTTCTTCTGGGCTGCCGTTGGGCCACTCGATCTGGAAGTAGATGTAGACGGACTGGCCCGCCGGAACAAGCTTGATTCCGGGAAGATTGTCCAGCTTGCCGTTGTCCAGCGGTTCGAACCCGGGGTTGCCGAACGAGCCCGGCTCAAAACCGAACTGCTTGACTACGGCGCGGATCTGCAGCCGGTCGGCCAGGTTGGGGGTGCTTCCGGTCAGGTCCACGATTTCCAGGGAGTTGATCTCCCCGTCGATGCTTCCCGTGTTGGTGACCCGCATCCTGTACCAGCGGTGCCCTGCGTGCGGGAAAGCCAGGTCTTCGACGTAGACGTGCCCGGGGGCGGCGTTGGCGATCTTTACCGGCTTGTTCGACACTCCCTGGCCGGACTGGTCGATACGGACCTCCAGGTCGCCTGCCTGGATTGCCTGCTCGGTGGTCTGCGCGCTGTCCGTGAAATAGGCGTAGGTGCCTCCGGTGATCGCCACTGCGGCGCCGATCACCGCAGCGGCACCTAAACCTGCGACAAGCCTTTTTCTTTTGTTCATTCTGGTGGCCACAAAGGCCCTTCCTTTCACGCCGTGCCGGCGGGAGTTGGGGAGACCGCAGACAGAACCGGAAGATGGTGGTCCCGAGGGTGCATCGGGAAAGGGAAGCGTGCGCGCCGAACAGTCCCGTTGCCGCCTCCGCGGCCTCCCGCGGTAGCGCAGCGGGGCCGTCAGGGGGATGTGGCGTAGCTTCCCGCTGCTTCCCCGCCGGTGGTCGACAGTGCCGTCATCGGCGAGGTCGCATTCCGCCACCGACTCTTCCGGTTCTGTCATCCAGTACTCTGCCGATTCTCCGGTTTCTGGTCATCCCCAAAGTGAACGAAGTATGTTTCCCACTTTTTGGCGATGAGCCCGCACCACTTCCGGGGCAGTCTGGGTGGCACTATCCGTGCTCGTGGACGAAAGTTGTGAACATCCACGATGCCCCGGTTCGAGGAACGACAGCATGAACATGAACCACGCCGATCGCGGCACCAACGCGGTGACGTGGCGTCTCAGCCTGCCGCTTCCAGGCCAGCGTGCGGCCTGGGCCGTGATCGGTGCTGCCGCGGTGGCTGCGGTCGCGCTGTCGCTCCTGCAGTTGGGAAAGGCGAGCGCCTCGTTCACGGTGCGCGCCACCACTCCCCCCATCGAAGTGATCGCGCCCACGCCCACAGCTTCCCCGACCCCGTCGGCGTCGCCAAGCCCGGCCACGCCCGCCGCGGAGCCCACGCCTTCCGCTACTCCTTCATCCCCGCCCGTCTCGCAGCGAGAGGAAGGCACCGATCCGGACTTCCTGCACCCCGGGCCTCCCGGATCCTCGGACCATTCCCACGAAGGGGGCCGTTCCCCCCACGCCCCGTACAGCCCGTACAGCGACCCGTCCTCATCCCAGGTGGAAAGGCATGCACACGAACCGAGAGGTGTCGGCCTTGAGTAGGAGTGAGCGCTCCATCCTCCGGTCGATCACCGTGGGGACGGCCGCGCTGGTGCTGTGTTCCACCCTGCTGGTCTGCCGCGCTCCCGCCTTCGCAGCAGCCACCCCCCAGCCCGGGGGAGTGATCCACATCGACCAGCAGTTAGACGTGAGCGAACTGCGGGTGCTCGACGTCGCCGACATCGCTCCCGGCTATGAGGAGGCCTGGCTGGTCACCGTGATCAACCAGCGCAACGAGCCGGTGACCCTCGGGGTGCGGGTGGACGAGCTCCACAACGCCGACAACGGGTGCAGCGTCCCTGAGACCCGGGTGGACGACACCTGCGACAGCCCGGGAGAACTAGGGGAGCACGTGCAGTTGCGGCTGGGGACACCGGGCAACCTCCGCATGTTCAGTGCCCCGCTGAACGAGGCGGTCTCCGGAAGCGGCCAGATCGTCACCGTTCCCGCCCGGGGCACAGCCGAGGTCGTGATCGGCCTCAAACTTCCGGCCACTACCGGCAACGAAGTGCAAACCGATTCGGTGAGCTTCGTCCTCGTCTGGCGGGCCGAAGCGATCCCGAGCACGTCGCAGTGGGAATCCGAGGACGAGGTGCCGCTCCAGACGGCTGCGGCAGGCACCCCCGGTCCTGCTGCGCTGGCGCTCACCGGAGCCCACGTCATGCTGCTGGCCGGGGCCGCGGTGGTCCTGCTCGCGGGAGGCGCTCTGCTTGTGGTCACGGTGGGAAGCGAGGCGGGACGGCGGTCGGCAGACCGTCCCGTCGAGCAGTGAATCCCCGGCACAACATCAGCGCCCCGGGAAATTCGGAATTTATGACACCTAATCCCGCTCTATATCTAATTTTCGTAAAATCGCTGGAGTGCGGCACGAACCGGTGTCGCTCCTTCCATGCGTTCGACGCGTCACGCGGGAAGGGCTTTCCGACCTCGCAAAGAAAATCCGGTCTCCGGCGATGACCAGGCCCGCGGGGCACGCGAACGTGAAGGGGAAATGGTGATGGACAACCGTCTCGGCCCGCTCAACGACGACACCCCGCCACTCGGTGAATCCTCACAAAACATCCAAGAAGAAGAACAACCGGAACCGCGACATAGAAAACGCTCCGTGCTCCTGCGCATCCTCTCAGCACTTTTTCGGATCACCGTGGTGGTCCTCGTCCTCGGCTCGCTGGTCATCGTCTTCTCGGTCTCAGTCCTGCCCCGCATCACCGGCGCCCAAGCCCTGATCGTGCTCAGCGGCAGCATGGAGCCCGCCCTCCCCGTGGGCTCGGTGGTGATCGCCGGACCCGTCGAGCCCCACGAGATCGACGTAGGCGACATCATCACGTTCACCCACGCTGACCCGGCCCAGACGGAAGTCGCCAACACCACCACCCTTCCCCTGGTCACCCACCGCGTGATCGACATCGAAACCACCGAGGAAGGCATCGTCTTCCACACCCAGGGGGACGCCAACACGGTCCCCGACGAACCCCCGGTTCCCGCCGCCGACGTCCGCGGAAAAGTGTGGTACCACATCCCCTACTTCGGCTACGCCCAGCAGGCCATGGTGCAAGGCCCCACCGCCCTCTACGTGCTGGCGGGCCTGCTCTTCGTCTTCGGTATCTGGCTGCTCAGCGTGGCGCTCAGCGACGACGAGCCTCCCGCGGAGAACACCCAGCAGTCACCCCAACCCGTCGGAGAAGGAGGGGACGGGAACTGATGAGCCGGGTCACGACCACTGCCGCGGGGTGAAGGACGGTCCACTGTGCGCAGACTCGTTGTGGAATCAGCCGTGCTGCTGGCGCTCGTCATCGCCAGCGCGTTCACCCTCTCCGCCCTCGAATCCCAGCTCTCGCTGGCGTCCGGGGCAGTCGCGACCATGGCGATGCTCGCCGCAGCCACCTCGGTTGCTGCCGGGTTCGCCGCGGAAATGGTCGCCCGGCTCTCTGAACAGTCCTCTCTGCGCCGGATCGCGGCCGCGATGATGCTCTACGGCATGGTGGTGGTCCCCACCACCGCTTCAGGGCTCGCCGCAACCACCCTCGACACCATCGTGGTCATAGCGATCCGCCACACCGCCACCCTGCTCACCATCACCCTGCTGCTGCTCGCCGTAGTCCCCTTCGACCGGCCCCACCCGTGGCCGATCCGCCCGTTCCGGAACCCGGCAACCGGCCTGCGCGGCCTGCTCGTGGCAGCCGTGTGCTCCCTGGCCTCAGGAGGACTCGCCGCGGCCTTCCCGGAAGCCGCCTACCTGGTGGTCCGCTCGCCCATCCTGTTCTCCTGCACCGCCCTGCTGTGGCTGAACGTCGCATTGACCTGCCTGGTCATCGGCGTGCTGCGGCGCAACCGCATGCTGGTGTGGCTCAGCTTCGGGCAGCTCGCCATCGTCCTGGCGCACGCCCCCCGATTCTGGAGCGGCGACTCCCTGTTCTACGCACCCCCCTTGTACTCGCCGCTGCTCGCCCCCGGCATGCGCGTCCTAGGCACCACCCTGGTCCTGCTCGCGGTCCTCCAAGTCGCCTACCGTACCTACCAGCGGTTCCACCTCGACCAGGAGCGGCTCGCCAAAGCAGAAGCCGAAGCAGTGGAGGCACGCCAACGGCTCTCCACCCAAGCGCACGAACTCCGCAACGCCCTGGCCGGACTGGACGGCGCGGCCCAAGTGCTCGCCATGGACGACCCGGAAGGAAAAGTGGACCGTGCCGCTCTGCGCGCCGCACTGTCCGCAGAGCTGAACCGGATGCGGGCCATGCTGTCCCCGCAGTCAGAGCACACCCGCAACGACACCACCCGGCTGCGGTCCCTGTTGAAGCAGCTGGTGCTGATCCGGCGCAGCAACGGCACCGCGATCGACCTCACCGTGGACGGCGACCCCGTCGTCGCCATGCCCCAGGACGCTGTCGCCCAAGTCATCACCAACATCCTCGCGAACTGCGAACGGCACGCCCCCGGAGCGCACGTGTGGGTGGAAACGTACCGGATCAGCGACACCATGGTGCGGGTGCGGATCCACGACGACGGGCCCGGAATCCCGCCCGGCCAGGAGCAGGAGGTGATACGGCGCGGAGTCAAAGGCAGCGGCTCGGTGGGAGAAGGGATCGGCCTGGCCGTCTGCCAGGAACTCGTGACCCGCCACGGAGGCCGCCTGCAGATCGCCCCCGCCGATCCGGAACGGCCCGGATTCACCGTCCTCATCGACCTGCCCCTCAGATCACGGGCACAGCAGTCGTCCACCCCAGGAGTGTGAGACCCCACAGTCCCCTCGTCAGAAAGCACGGGTCGCACCGCTGACCCGTCCACTACGTCCACCAGGGCCACGAAGTATCGGGAGCGGCAATGTCGAATCCTGACCGCGCGGTTTCCCCGTCGGTACTCATCGTTGACGACCACGAGCTTTTCAGCGCGTCGGTCGAGATGACGCTCTGCAATCGAGGAATCCATGCGGTGCGCGCTCACTCCCTGGAACCCTCAGCGGTCCTCGACCAGGCCACCCAGCTCCAGCCGTCGCTGATCCTCCTCGACCTGGACCTGGGACGCGACGCGGAGGGCCGCCCCAGAGACGGGGTTCCGCTCGCCCGGGACTTGACCCGGTCCGGCTGGCAGGTGCTGCTGGTCACGGGAAGCACGGAACGAGAGCGGATCGCTGAAGCGCTCGCCGCGGGCGCTGCCGCCTGGCTGTCGAAATCGGTGCCGTTCGACGAGCTGATCTACACCATTCTCGACGGTTTCGCGGGCCGTCCGATGATGGACGCCAAGGAACGACAGGAGCTGATCGCCGAATACCGCGCCCTGCAAGCGCAGCAGCGCGCCACCAACCAGAAGCTCGCCCAGTTGACCAAACGGGAACGGCAGGTCCTCGACGCGCTCGTGGCAGGGAAGCGTGCCAAGGTGATCGCTGAAGAGTCGTACGTCTCGATCGCCACGGTCCGCTCCCAGATTCGGTCGATCCTGGCCAAACTCAACGTGCGGTCCCAGCTTGAAGCGGTCGCCCTCGTGAAATCGTTGAACCGCTAGCGGGACGGCCGCGGCACACCTTCCTTACCTGCCGGCACCGCGGAAGATCCGCCACCCCAGGTTTGGGCCGTCCCTCCCCGGTCAGAGAGGACGCTGGGGGGATGGCAAGCGGGCGGTGGCTTTCCCGGGGGAGGAGCTGCCGCCCGTCTCCGTTGTTTCCCTGCCCGCGGGCAGCAGTCAGGACCCCCGGTAGTACTCGCGCGAGGTGCGGGACAGCGCCAGAACTACCACTGCGAGCGGTAGCACGAAGTGGGTGAGCATGGCCCCCTGGTGGGCCGTGAGCAGCACGGTAACGATGGTGAACGCCTGGACGGCCAGGACCGTCACCAGGACCGGCAGGCCACGGTGCCGCATCATCAGGCCCAGCATCAGCTGTGCCCCGCCGGAGGTGCCGGCAGCGAGCAGCGGGCCGGTGGCTTCCGCAGCGGAGCCGATGCCCAGCAACTGCACCAGGCCGTGGGCGAAGCTGAGCCCAGCCAGGAGGAACACCAGGATCCTGGCCCAGCGGACCGGTCCAGGCAGCACGTCCTGCGCCGTAGGCGACCGTTCCTCCATCACTCAATGCCCCGGGGAATGCGCGGGCCCGGCCGCGGACCCGCCCCGGGAATCCGGCGAGGCAACTGCCCGTCCGGAAGGTCGTCGTGCACGGGCAGTTCCAGAGGGGCCGTGGCCTGGACGTTCCGTTCCACCGAGGACTCCACCGAGGGTTCTGGCACCCACTGCTCCTGCTCATCGGAGAGCGGAGCGTAAGAGTCGTCGAAGTCGACGTCGTCGAACTCGATCAGTACGCCTCTGCTGGTCACCGCGGCCTTCGTTGCGCGCTTCAGATACTTGCCCGCGACTTTGCCTGCGGCAATGGTGCGCTGCTGGTCCCGCTCGGTGGCTGCATCCAAGATGACGCGCGGATGGTGCCGCAGTCCGTCAACGATCCGTTCGACCAGGTCGGGCTGCCGCTCGTCTGGGGAGACGGCCGGCAACCTGAAGGGCTCACCATGGGCAGAGAAGAGGGAGACAGGCATCCAGAATCCGGTTTCACATGCTGAGTCGCCGTTGTTGTCGGCCCACTGGGTCCACGGGGCGACCAGTGGTAAACAAAGCTGATCACCAATATTCTCCACCACCCTAAACCACATGAGGAACAGGGTTTTTCGTGCGGTACCGATCTGTAACCTGAGGTATCAGCAACCTCTGCCTACCCGCCCCGTGCACTCCGGGTGGGGAATCTCATAGGATCAGCTTTCGGTCATCCCTTATCACCCCTTGTGTCTTTTGTGCCTCGCCCCCGGGCACGTGACTCCGCCGAGTCCCACACACCAGTGGAAGTCTCCATGTCCGACGACGCCCGTCCGTCCACCCCCTCTCCCGAGGACCCGCCACCACGCCGCCGTAGCCTCCGCCGGGTCCTGGTGTGGACGTCGATCCTTCTGAGCGCGGCCCTGATCGCCTGCCTCGGCACGGCATACGCCTACTACCGGTCCCTGCGCGCCAACATGGTCCAGCACGATCTCGTCGCCCTGCTCCCCGAAGAAGAGCGGCCCCCTAAAATCGGCGACGCCGTCAACATCCTCTTCATCGGCTCCGACGGGCGCGAGGGAGGCAACGCCGCCTACGGCGGACGGGACTTCGTCGGGGAACGCTCCGACTCCCTGCTGCTGGCGCACATCTCCCCGGAGAACAGGGTCATCGTGGTGAGCTTTCCCCGCGACTCGCTCGTGGACCTGCCGGCCTGCGACCCGTACGGGGAGACCGAAGGCACCTACGGCTACTACGGCATGATCAACGCCGCCCTGTTCCACGGCGGACCGCCCTGCGTGGTGAAGACGATCGAATCGCTCACCCAGATCCGCATCGACCACTTCGTGCACCTGAGCTTCGTAGGGTTCCGGGAGATGGTGGACGCCCTCGGCGGCGTCGAAATGTGCATCCCCGTCCCCCTCCACGACGAGCGGTCCAAACTCGACATAGAAGCGGGCACCCAGGTGCTCGACGGGGAGCAGGCGCTGGCTTTCGTCCGCGCCCGCTACGAGATCGGCGACGGGGGCGACCTGGGCCGTATCGACCGCCAGCAGATGTTCCTGGGCGCGCTCGCTTCGCAGATGCTCGACAGCAAGGTGCTCGCCAACCCCACGACCATGCACGCCCTGCTGGAGTCGGTGACCCAGTACACGGCGACCGACGCGGACCTCACCTTGGACACGATGCTGTCGATCGCGTTCACCCTGGCCGACGTCGAACCGCGGAACATCACCTTCTACACGGTGCCGTCCTGGCCCGCCCCCTGGGACCCGAACCGGGTGATCTGGAACGAGGAGAAAGCAGAACGGCTGTTCCGCGCGATCAAAGAGGACACCCCGGTCGAGGACGTGATCGTGGAAACCGGGCGGCCAACGGCCGAGCCCAGCCCGTCGACCAGCCTCACCCCGTCCTATCCTGCGGAGCCGTCCCCGAAGCCCACGAACCCGGAACCGACCCCGTCCGCGGCGCCTCCGGACGCGATCGAAGGCCGCGACGCGACCGCGGACCCCTGCGTCAACGGTCTGGGCCTGGGCACGGAGGACATGGTCACCCCGCGCTAAGGAAAACCCGGACCAGGGGAGGGCAGAAAAAGACGGCGGGAGCGGCCGAGTCCGCGCTCCCGGCCGCTCCCGCGAGGGCGCTCAACGGCTGCGAGTCTGCCCGGCACAGCCGTGAGAGGAGTTCTTCGCGCCCGCCCCGTCGGGGCTTCCTGTGGTGGCGGTCGAGGACCGCACTCCCGACCGCCACCATTAGTCAATCCCACAGCGCGGGGAGAGAGCATCGGCACAAAGACCGCACATACCTGGGGCTTTAGTCCTAAGACGTCTGCGACTCCGACGGGTTTTGCGTAACTCCCGACGTCAAGGCCCGAGGCATGCTACGGTCACTGGCGACACCAGGCGATCACTTTACGTGTCATAGGCGGAACTCGTCGTCACAGCTTGGTGGTACTCGCAGAGGACCCAAGGCGTGGAGGAGGCGAATGGCACACGCACCGCGTTGCCCCGAGCCCAGCCACGCCGCTCGGCTCCCCGGGATCCGCCGTGTTCTCCTCCTCAGCGGATTCACCTTCGTCGCCTGGGTGCTCGGTGCGGCCGCCCCGGCGTTCGCCGACACCCTCGACACGCTCACCGGCGCCATCCGGCACCCGGAAACCGCGGTAGCGCAGACCACTGCAGAGCTCACCGAACTCGTCGACACCGCGCTCACCACCGACCGCCTCGCGCCGCTGCCCCTCCCGCAAACCGAGCTTCCGGTCGACACTGCCCTGGCCGTGGACGTCGACCAGCTAGAGCGCACCGACACGCCCCTTCCCCCACCGGTGGAGTCCCGTCCCGCCCCCACCGGAACCGGTGACAGTCCGGCAACCGCAGCCGGCACCGCCCCCGAGGCGCCGCAACCCCAGCCCACCGCGCCTGCCGAGGCCAGCGGCCACGCCACCGCCCCGAACCACGTTCCAGCTGCCGCGGACGACACCGTCGAGGACGAGAGCGGACCACAACCCGCAGAACCCGCCGCGCCCGCTCCCGCAGCACACTCGCACGCCCCCCAGCAGGGGCCGTCCCTGACCGGGGGAATCGTCGGCGACCTCACCGACCCGCCTGCCGTGGCCCGCCGCGACAGCGTCACCGCGCTCACCGATCTGTCCGTCGCGCTCCCGCCCCGGCACTACGTTGCCGACCCCTTCTTCTCGCCCGACTAGGAGCAGTCCTCACCGGGCCTGCGACCGGACCCGCGCCTGAAGACGTCTCCGCTTCCGGCGCTGCTCTCTCCCCCACCGGTTTCGTGATCCCAGCGTGCTCTGGGAGCTGACCTGAGCTGCGCACCCCGCCTGCTGTGGAGTTCAGGCCAGCCGGGCGGCCCGCACAACCCCTCGGCTGACCGGCCGGTGGCGGCGCGACCACTTGCCCGCCGACCGGCCCGCTACACAACCCATTCCCGACCCAACAATCAGCAAGGAGAAGCATGCTCGCGAACATCCGCGCCGTCGTCCGCACCGCTGCGCTTTCCGTAGGGGCAACCGGTCTCATCGCCCTCGGCAGCAGCCTCATCTCCGGCCTTCCCAGCAGCACGGGACTCGACGGACTCGGCGTCGCCCTGCCCGCAGTGTCGACGGACGCGTTGGAAATCGACCTTGCCGGGGCGCACACCCCGGACCTGTCCGCGCCAACGATCCATGAGGAGACCCTCTCCCGCCCGCTGGGGACGGCTGCCCTGCCCGACGAGAACACGGTCATCGCGCTGCTCCACCAGGCAGGCAGCCACCACCTCGTCCCCCAGCAGGAGAACGCGGCCCTCTCCGGCCCCGGCGCCGGAGCCGCTGAGGGCGCACAGCACAGCGCCAGCGGCCAGGCCCGCGCCGGGCAGAGCCCTGCCGCTGACTACGCCACGTCCGCCCGCCCCTCCGGCAGCAAGAGGGCCCGCGCCGGACAGAACGCTGACGTCACTGACCCTGCCGAGTCGCTGGGCCTATCCACGGAAGGACTCCTCGGCAAAGGCCTGCTGGGCGAGGGCTTGACCCTGTAACCGGGCAGCGGAGGGCGACCGGTGGCGGACGGTCGCCCTCCCCAAGGTCAGGAGCCGTTCGGCGGAGTCCAGTCCTCCAAAGACCAGGCCATCTCCCAGAACCGGATCTCGTAGTGGCAGCTCGCGACGAATGCCCGCTCCATGCGCTCCCGCTCAGCGGGACCCGCCGCGGCAGCCAACTCGTCCAGCATGGCCCGGGTTTGGGTGAGCTTCTGGGACTCGTACAGGCCCGCGTAAAAGTCCCACCAGCCGTAGAAGGGGTGGCTGGGGTCCAGCGGGGTTTCGCTGGTGAACCGGGCCGCCGCCCACAGGTAGGTCCACGGGCACGGCAGCAGAGCGGACAGCAGCACGCCGAGAGTGTCCCGGCCCGCCTCCATCATGTGGTTGATGTACGCCTGAGCAGTGGGCGCCAGATGGTCCGCCTGCGCCTCCTCGTAGGACACCCCCACGTACGCGCACAGCGACTCGTGCGCGTGGGTTTCCGCGCAGAGGATCACGGCAGCGTTGTCGTGGAAGAACCGCATCCACCGCCGGTCGGGGGAGAGCGCCATCCCCAGCCCGTAGCAGCGGGTGTACGCGGTCAAGTACTGGTAGTCCTGCGCGACATAGTGCAGCACCTGCTCCCGGCTGAGACTGCCTTCCCGCAAGCCTTTGAGGAACGGATGCTGGTAGAAGGCTTCGAAAAGGTCAGCGTGCCGCCGTCCCAGCTCGGCAGTGAAACCTGTCTCGCCGTCGGTGACAGGAAGTACGCCCACGATTCCTCCGCTCGCATATCCGGATCGTTGAGTACAGGGTGGGGGAGTGGAGTATTTCAGCGGAATTCCTAGGAATCCCTAGGAAATAGCGGGGGTGGGAAACCCGGATTCCCGTCTCGGGAAGAAGTTTCCCGTGTGTCTACTTTGCCCTATCTTCCGCGGCGCGTCCACCCCGGCCACGGAATGCTGCCGCCAGGGAGAAGCCCGGCAATTCCGCTGGTCGCACAGGTTCTGCTCGTGCGACAACGGCACAGAGAAGCCGTGTCATGCCTGGTCAAGGCAGTTTTCAAACATTCCTCTCCGGTGTGATGGGGGAAAATTCCCGATCATGAATCGAGAAAAGAGGACAGTGGCGGAATTGTCCCGGTATGCGGCATTTTCTTAACTCAATCCCAGAAAAGAAAAATTCCGTCTCTGTTGAACGAGACGGAAAAACCATGATAATCCACAAGGAAAGGAGTGGTCTCACCGCTGTTCGCGGAACAGCAGGGGAATGAAAACGGGATACGCTGTCCGCCTGCCCGGCGCCCCGTCCAAGAACCATGGCCGGGCCCCGGGCACCAGCCCTGTCGCGCCTCCCCGCTCAAAGCACTGCTCGGGCCTTCCCCCACGACCGCGCCCCCGTCAACAGCTTCTCGATAGGGGCCGGAGGATAGAACTCGGCACCCACGATGCCGCTCAACACGTCGTCCATCACCCACACCCGCTCCTGGTAGGTCAACCCCCGCAAATGCTCCAACACCCGGGACACATCCACGGACACGTCAACCCCGTCCACCGTGATCGTGCACAGCTCGAACGTGTCCGGCGTGGGAGGAAAGAGCATGCCCTTGCGGCGCCCCATCAACGTCGCCAACGTCACCACCCTGTCCAACGGCTTCCCCTCGGCCAAGGCAGCCAACGCCTCATGCTCCGCCCACGCGGAATACAGCTCGGCAGCCAACCCGCCCGGGGCGATATCGCGAGCCGCGAGCCTAGCCCCGTCCCAGCGGCAGATCTTGCAGGACTCCATGACCGCTCCCGCGATCTTCCGGGCCAGCGGAGACTTGTGGCGCACGGTCGACCGCAAATCACGGGCATAGGTATGAGACATGCCAATCCGGCACACCAGGTCCATAGACTTCCCTTCCGCTGTGTGAAGGCTCCGGCGGCAAAGCCGCGGCGATGCCTGACTGCACCTGGAATTCACCCCTGGAACGCCAGTGGTCAGCGGGCTGTCAAAAGGGCGCAGAGGTCGCGCGAAAGTAATGAACGGGCACGATAGTTGTACCCCAGGACCACGGAAGGCCCGTCCCCCGTTTCCCGTTCCGCAACTCGCCGGAAAACACACCTCTTCGCCCCCGGCGTCGAATTCGCCAACGGCACCCCGGCCGCCGGCCCACCATGGCACCCGCCGCTCACAGCACGAAAGGGAAGAGATGAAAGTCACACCGCCGCGCTGGCTTCTGGAACCCACGGGGGAAGGCCACACGCGAAACCAGCGCGGCGGAAGTCACGACTTCTTCGGAATGCGGCGCCCGCTCACAATGTCCGTCATGATGCGGATGAAATGCGGCTTAGGGCCCGGCGCCCACGGCTGCAACGGCAGCGACTCAAGAAGCGCCAACTCCTCGGGGTCGTCAACCGCACGGCCGATCCCGACCACCGCCACCGACCAGCCAGTGCGAGTCTCCACGTCGTAGTCGTCCACCTCGAACGCGACCACCGTGTCCCGGATGGCCTGCGCGAGCTTCGACTCCGGGGACGTGCGGATGATGATGTCCGTCCCCAACATGGCGAAGTTGACGGGCTGAACCGCTGGAAGCGCATGATCAGTGAAGACGATACGGCCGATCGGAGCCTCCGCCAGCAACTGGAGACACTCCTCCCGGGCAAGCACTTCCAGGCCGGCCCTGTCGGTAACGGCCGTACCACGCCCATTCACGTTCATGCGCCTTCCTCCTGAGCGTTCAATCCTCCCGAGGAACGTCAGATCTGGTTCTTCGCGCGCAACTGCGCGACCAGCACCGCAGCCTGGGTGCGGCGCTTCAGGTCAAGCTTCCCCAACAGGCTAGAAACGTAGTTCTTCACGGTCTTCTCTGCCAAGAAGAGCCGCTCCCCGATTTGCCGGTTGGTGAGCCCTTCCCCGATCAGATCGAGGATCTGCCGCTCCTGCGGGGTGAGTGCCGCCAGCGGATCGGGTTTACCGCCGTTCTGCCGCAGCCGCTCCAACATCCGCCCCGTGCTGCGCGGGTCAAGCAGCGAACCACCCGACGCCACGGTACGCACCGCCCCCACCAGATCAGAGCCGTGGATCTGCTTGAGCACGTAGCCGGCCGCGCCCGCCATCACCGCCTTGAAGAGCGCGTCGTCATCGGCGAAAGAAGTGAGCATCAGGCAGGCGATGTCAGGGTGGGATGACCGGATCTCCCGGCACACTTCAACCCCGGAACCGTCAGGCAGTCGCACGTCAAGAATCGCTACATCCGGTTTCACCACCGGGATGCGGCTGAGCGCTTGCTCCGCGGTGCTCGCCTCGCCGACAACCTCCAGGTCGTCCTCGTCTTCGAGAAGCGAGGCAACTCCCCGGCGCACCACCTCGTGATCGTCGACCAGAAACACCCTGATCGGCTTAGGCGTGTCCGCCTGCGGCATGGCTGCCTCCCTGATTTCCTCGTCTCTCTTTGACGGTAACGGCCTGAACCAGGGACAGCCGCGCCGAACGGCTTGATTAGCTCTGCCAAAGGTCCCGAATCGGACCGCCACTAGGCCCCGCAGGCGAGGGGACGGGCAAGCCGCACACCAGCAGAGAAAAATCCCCGAGCAGGGAATCTCTGCGAGGACCAGCCCGTTATAAGGCGTGGGTCGGTGCGGTAGAAAGTGTCCCCCGGGCTCCAACCTATGCCTTCGCGGAATACCGCGTTCGGACACCGCCTCGGCGGTGGCCCCGGACGGTCTTCGGAGCCGCGTTGCGCCCTGCGCCGCGAGGCGACCGCCGCACCGCTCCGCGAACGTGCAGGCCCCGCCAGGAACTCCAGGCGGGGCCTTCGCGCTGTCTAGGCTTCACACCCCGGCGATACCGACGTACTTGGTCTCCAAGTACTCGTCGATACCGACCCTGCCGCCTTCACGGCCCAACCCGGAATGCTTCACACCCCCGAACGGCGCCGCCGGGTTGGAGACGATGCCCTGGTTGAGGCCGACCATGCCGCTCTCCAGCTTCTCCGCCATGCGCAGCGCACGCCGCAGGTTCTCCGTGTACACATAGCTGACCAGACCGAACTCGGTGCGGTTGGCTTCCGCGAGCGCCTCCTCCTCCGTGTCGAACGGGATCACCGGCGCCACCGGACCGAAGATCTCCGTGCGGCACACCTCACTGTCCTTCGGCACGTCGGTGAGCACCGTTGGATGGTAGAAGTAGCCGGCGCCGTCCCCGCGCTTCCCGCCGAGCAGCACACGGGCACCCCGGTTCGCCGCGTCGTCGACGAGACTCTGCACTTTGGTGCGGGCCTTGTCGTCGATGAGCGGCCCCACGTCCACGTCCGGCTCAGTACCGCGCCCCATCCGCAACCCGGCCATGCGCTCCGCGAGCCGCCGGGAGAACTCTTCCGCCACCCCGGACTGGACGTAGAAGCGGTTGGCCGCGGTGCACGCCTCACCGATGTTCCGCATCTTCGCCTGCAACGCCCCCGCCACGGCCGCGTCCAAGTCGGCGTCGTCGAACACGAGGAACGGCGCGTTGCCACCCAACTCCATAGAGGTGCGCAACACCTGGTCGGCGCTCTGCTTGATCAGCGCGCGGCCCACCGGCGTAGAACCGGTGAAAGACAGTTTGCGCAGACGGCCGTCACGCAGCAGCGGCCCCGTCAACCCGGCCGCGTCAGTCGTGGGCAGCACGCTGAGCACCCCCTCAGGCAGCCCAGCCTCGTGCAGGATGTCGGCGAGCGCCAGCGCCGACAGCGGGGTCTGCTGAGCGGGTTTGAGGATCATGGTGCACCCGGCGGCGATCGCCGGACCGATCTTGCGGGTGCCCATCGCCATCGGGAAGTTCCATGGCGTGATGAGAAGCGACGGGCCCACCGGCTGCCGCATGACCAAAAGACGGCTCTGCCCGTTCGGAGCAACCGAATAACTGCCGTCGATCCGCACCGCCTCCTCGGAGAACCACCGGAAGAACTCGGCGGCGTAGGCGATCTCCCCTTTGGACTCGGCTACCGGCTTGCCCATTTCCAAGGTCATGAGCACTGCCAGGTCCTCTTGGCGGTGCATGAGGAGCTCGTAGGCGCGCCGCAGGATCTCCCCGCGCTCCCGAGGCGGATACTCGGCCCACGTGGGCTGGGTAGCGGCCGCCATCTCGAGGGCGGCCATCCCGTCAGCCACGCCAGCGTCAGCAACCTCACACAGCACCGACCCGGTGGCGGGGTCTTCCACTTTGAACGTCGCCCCGGACTGGGCGTCCCGCCAGTGCCCGCCGATGCACACCTGCTTGGGGACCTGTTCGACGATCCGGGCTTCACGTTCTATGGTGGTCATAGACGGATCTCCTCTCGGGCGTGGTCGTTACCGCCGTCTGGCGGGTACGCTGCCCGGCACATGCCGCAGCTAACGACCACCCGGACGGGAGCGGATAATCCGTCGAAGGCAGCTCCGGCGCTGTGCTACAGTTTTTGATGACGGCACAGGGAGTGCCGAGGACAACCAAGCACTCGTAGCTCAACGGATAGAGCATCTGACTACGGATCAGAAGGTTGGGGGTTCGAGTCCCTCCGAGTGCGCGCACGTCAAAGGGCCGCTCCTCATCGAGGAGTGGCCCTTGTGCTAACGCTCTTGCTCACAGCTCTCCCGCACCGCCTCGGCGAAGGCGTGAGCCACCGCGGCTATCCGCTCCCGGACCACGTGTGCGTACACCCGCAGGGCCACCGACGGGTCGGCGTGCCCGAGGCGAGCGGCGACCAGGTGCACGGGCACCCCGGCCAACAGCGTGGTCGCGTGGACGTGCCGCAGGCCATGCAGCCGTGCTGGCGGAAGCCGCTCAGTCAGCCCGGCCCCTGCGCCGGTTCGTTGTACCTGTGGATCAACTGCCTCATCAATGAGGACCCCGTGTCGGGGTGAATCGGCTCACCCTACGCCGTGGTGAACACATAGCCGTCGGGGTCGCCCTTCCACGCCTCTCCCAGGACCTCACATTCCCTGTCCTGTTCGACGCGGTGGCGACGGAGCACGGCCACTGTTTCAGCGCCGAAGCCCACCACCCGCGTTCTCTCGCTCTTGGTGGAGCTTTCCACTCGTCTGCCGTCGATGACGGAGACCGAACGGGCGATACGGATTTCCGCGGCGTCGAGGTCGACGTCCGACCAGCGCAGCCACAGCAGTTCCCCTCGCCGAGCACCCGTGTAGGCAGCCACGTGGAAGAACGCCCACAGCCGGTGGCTGCGTGCCGCCTCTTCCAGGAACACCTTCAGTTGGGCAGGTGTCCACACTTCCCCGACTCAGGACGCTTCTTACGAGGGCGCTTGGCCCGTTCCACGGGGTTGCTGGGAAGGAACTGTTCGATCTCCACGGCGTCGCGGAACGCCTTGCGCAGCACGGCATGGACGTACTCGACCGTACACGGCGACAGTCCTTTACCGTCGCGCCCGCCACTTGCCGAAAGATCTCGGTAGACCTTGGTGAACGTGGACGGCCGCAGCGCCTGGACCTTCACCGATCCGATACGAGGAACGACGTACCGCTCAACAAGGAACCAGTACATCTGCAACGTCTTCGGCTTGATCTGCACAGAGTGCGTTTTCAACCACTCGGTCAGATAGCCGGTCACGGTCAGGTCAGAGCGTTCGATGTATTCGCCGCGTCGGGCTTTGATCCGCGCTTCGTCGCGGGCGGCCTTGGCTTCGTCCTCGGTGGCGAAGCCGCCGACCCACTTAGGTTTGCTCACCCCGGTTTCCGGGTTGGGAACGCGGATGACGTAGGACCAGGTCTTGTCGCGTTTCATCACGCCGTCGCGGAGCTTGCCCATCAGGCCGCCTCCTGTTGGGTGAGGAGGCCGGAGACGTAGTCGTTCAGCGCCGAGAGCCGCCGATGCGCAGCGAGCGCACTTCTCCGGAGACAAGAAGTTCGTAGAGCTTGCTTCGGGAGATCGCCAGCACGCGCGCGGCTTCGGGAACGGTCAGAAGGATGCGTGGGGGTTGGTGATGCTGCCCTCTGTTCAGTTGCCGAAAGGGGGCCTGTTGTTGGGGCGGCTTGTGCCGCGTGGAGTGCTGCGCGGCGTTTGAGTGCTTCGCCGACGGCCCGCAGGAGGCGGTGTTCTCGGGGTGGCAGTCCGGGTCGGTGGGTTGGGCCAGTTTCCAGGCGATGCGATCGCCGTCGCCGAGGAAGTGCGGCGGGAAGGCTGCGGGGTGGGTGTTCTCTTGGTCGTTGATGGGGTTGGTGGGGTCGAGGCCGAGGGTGCGCAAGACCTAGGCCAGGCGGTCGGCTTTGTGGTTGGCCAGGGTTTTGCCGGACCATTTGCGTGAGACCAGGACGCGTCGGCCCGCGTAGCCGAGGTGTTCGCGGCGGTGGGCTTTGGAGGTGCAGAAGCCCGGCCGCAGTCCGGCTTTGGCGTCTTTGGGTTGGATGCCGTGGCGCAGCTAGTTCGCGCACCGCGGCGAGCACGGCTCATAGCGCAGCGCCTCCAGGAGGCGTTCGACGTGCTGTTCCTGCGCCACCGTTTCGACGGTGTGGCATTCGGCGATGTCCTTGGTCAGGTACTTGGCCAGGTACCTGATGCACCGGTCGGCGTCGGGTGATCCGGCAAGCACGCCTTTGGCGTCGACTTGGGGGCCGAAGCGGACCACGTGCAGGGGCTGGGCGTGGGGGGCGGCGTCGATCACCTCCACCGCCCACAACGGCAACCCGGTCTCCCGGCCCACCTCCGGCCGCTTGGTCTCGAAGTTCGTCACCGCCTCCACCCCCAACGCGAACGCCCCGTGCGGGAACACTGTCCCGAACTCCACCGGCAACGCACCCTGAATCGCCATCTAGCCGCACCTCTCCAGGACATCCACTCGATCACTTAGTCACTTGTTTGACTAAGTTAAGGTCAAGATAGCCCGCCCAACTCGACCAAACAAGTGGCTAAGCGATCGAGATTCCCTGGCCCCTACACAGCCGAGTAGGAGTCTTCCAGTTCATGCAGGTCACCGGGGAGAACTACTTCGGCGACGGCAAGCACCTCCCCCGAAGTGTCCACTATCCGCGCGAGGATCCCAAGCACGGGGGTTCCCTTTTCGAGCCCAAGGAGTTCATTCTCCTCATCGGTGGCTAGTCGTGCGCTGAGCCGCTCGAAGACCAGTGAAGGACGGAGTTGCTTGACACGCTGGATGTGTTCACGGGCGCCGATGCTGATCGGGGCGAGGTCCCCGAGATCCGTTCCTTCTGCCACGTCCAGAGGAAACCACAGCGTCACCAACTCGCTCGGTTTGCCGTCGTCGAGCACCAGGCGTCGCCGCATGATCGCCGGAGCGTTCTCGGGCAGGCCGATCACCTCGGCGATGGTCGCGGGAATGGACATTCGTCCCGCACGGACGATCCGGTCGCTCTTGGAGTTCTCAGGAGCCTCAAAGGCACTCGCCCCGGCGCGCGAACGTTCGACAGCCTGGTGAGGAACACCCTTGACGAACGAACCGCGTCCGTGCTCGCGTTCGATCCACCCCTGCATGCTGAGGATCTGGAGAGCACGAACAACCGTAGACCGCCCCGCGCCGAATTCACGCACCAAACGCGTCTCGGAGGGCAGCTTCTCGCCTACCGGGTAGGTGCCGTCTTCGATCCGCTCTTGGAGCGTTCGGACAATCTGCACGTATTTAGGAGGCGTGAACTCCAGACCTGACATGTTGACCATCCGGTTGGTCCACTGCTCGTTTGGTCAAGTTTACCTGCGAAACTTGATCCAAGTTGATCTGACCCACTCGCGCTTATGACTCTGCGCCTCGACAAATGTTCAGAGGGCTTGCCAGTCCACCGCGCGTTCCACCATGTAGACTTTCAGACTGTCCGCAGTGGCCCCGCAGGTCGCACGCCGTTCCATATCGACCAAGGCGCGAGCGACCAGCACCGCATCATCACATGCTGCTTTGTCACCAGACGACAGGACCGGAGAGACAACCTGGCGGACGTGGTAGCACGACGCTCCGTCGACTTCGTGCCACAAGCCCACGATGTAGGTCGCCCTGAGCCGTCGTAAGGCTATGGCTTTGGGCAAGGCGCACTGATAATGCCTGACCACACGTTCACCGTTCGACTGGGTGAACTCAGCCTCATAGGTGATGGACCGCCAGTCTTCAGCGACGACACGAACCCGTGCTTCCCCTGGACGCATTCATCCCCCCTGACAACTCCGGTTTTAGCTCTGAGGCCCGTACCTGGTCACGACTGAGGAAGTTGGGCGATCCCCATCACCGCAGCACGCCCTTCCCTCGGCACACGGAGCAAGCGACGACGCGCATCAACGGCTTGCGGGTGGTGGACGAACGCACGACGACCAGTCGTCGAGGTCGGACGATTTTCCAGCCGCGGCCCCGCCAGGCCCGGCAGTGTTGCGGAGCGGAGGCAGTCACGGAATTGCTCCTCGGAGGACTGTGGTGACGTCCTTCCTCGAGGGACCTACGGGCATCACCACACCAGCAAACCCAGAAAGCAGCTCATTAACATGAGATGAACTCATGTACTCATGTACATGAGTTGCATGGGCAAGAGTGCCGTACCTATGTACATAAGTCAATCCTCCTGGGGGAGGAAAAGGGAACAACCGGTTAGTCCGTCGCAGGAATCCGGTAGTCGAGCACGAACTGATCAGCAGCCATGATCGTGTCGCAGACCTCTACCACGCGCCCTGTCGTGGTCACCGCGTTGCGGGTGAGGTGGATGACCGGAGAGCCGGGACTCAGTCTCAGCGCGCTCGCCTCCTGTTTGGTCGCGATACGCACTCGAATGGTCTCGGTGTACTCGGCGAACTCGTGCCCGTGGTCCTCTAGTCGGGCGTAGATACCGCCTCCACCCGGATTCTCCTCGAACAGTTCGGGGATGTCTCGAGCCACATCCCATGGCAGATACGACGTCGCTTCCTCAGCCGGGGTCCCGTCACTGAAGTACAGGCGGCGCCGGGCCAGCACCTTGGCCCCTTCCTCCACCCCCAAGCGGTCGGCGATCTCCCGTGGAGCAGGAACCGGACCGATCGAGAGCACCTGAACTGTAGGCTTCACTCCCGCCTGTTCAGTCTCCGCGATGTAGGCGGCCTTGCCGGCCCGCCGGTGCGAACGCCGAAAGCGATCCGAGGACTTGCGCGTCACCGGAGGACGCGACTTTACAAACGAGCCTTTGCCCTGGTAGGTCACCACCAGGCCAGCCGTGCGCAGTTCTGCGACGGCCTTGCGAACCGTTCCCGAGGAGACGCCGTAACGCTCCATCAGCGCCGCCTCGCTGGGAATCTCCTCGCCCGGAGCCAGACGGCCGGACTTGATCTGTTCCTCGATGTCGTCAGCGATCTGGAGGTACATCGGCTTCGCCGACCTTGCCCCTACTGTGCTCGCCATAGTCCTTGGGTACCTCCTATGCTCCTGTACATGGGTAACAGGACCAGAGAAGCCCCGTCAACGCCGCTGCATTCAGTGTCAGTTGCGGGAGCCGTCATCCGAGACGACGGGCGGTTTCTGGCCATCCGCCGCCGGGACAACGGAACGTGGGAACTTCCCGGCGGCGTCCTGGAACTGGATGAGACCCCCGAGGACGGCGTCGTCCGCGAAGTGCGGGAAGAGACCGGCATCCTGGTGAAAGTGGACCGCCTCACCGGCGTCTACAAGAACATGGCCCGCGGAATCGTCGCCCTGGTCTTCCGCTGCCACCCTGCCGGAGGCCGGGAACACCCCTCTTCGGAGTCGACCGCCGTCGCCTGGCTCACTCCCGAAGAAGTGAAAGAGCGGATGACCGAAGTTTACTCGGTCCGCCTCCTCGACGCCCTGGACAGCGACGCACCCCACGTCCGCACACACGACGGCAAACGCCTCCACCCAGCACGCTAGTCAGAGACTTCGCCTTCCGGCATTGACTGCCGAATTGGGCTATGTGGGGATCAAGGCGTTGGCGCTGCGCGCCGCCGCCCGGTCCGGAGCTACCCCCAAAGGGCTCTTGATTGGACCTGCCGTGGTAGGCAACCGTCCAATGGCCGTAGTCACCGAGCTGTGGTTTCTGGCGTCCTCGGTTCCCGTGGCACTCGATCGCGCGGCTCTGCCTGTCTGTGGCTGAGGACTCCGGCGCGGTCGAGCACCTTGGATCAAGGACCGTGGTTACCCGCCGCTGTGGTTGCCGAAATCCCGGGTGACGCAGGGCTGCCCCGATCCCGTAGCGTCGCTGCCCCCGTGCTGACACGGCTGCTAACAACGGCTCCGAATAGGGATGGACAGCTCTGGAATCACGGCACTCTCGGACAGGCTTCCACCCAGCTCAGAAGCCGTTTCCGGACCTCCACAGACATTCCGCACACGACTACGGATCAGAAGGTTGGGGGTTCAAGTCCCTCCGAGTGCGCCACCTGTGACTGAAGGCGAGCACCTGAGAGATGCCTGCCCTCAGTCGTCTGCTTCAAGGATCGCTTCAGCAATTGCTCCGGTCTGCTGAAGCCGGTTTCCATCCCATCACTCTTAGGCGTTTCTCTGGGTCGCTGTTCCCCGCGTCTTCACATCAAACATGGGTGTGTGCTTCCCATGCACCCCGTATCGATAGGGATTCGAGCCTGCGCGGCTGGTATCGCTGCGGCCTGGAGACAGCATGGGGACGCACCAACCAGTCGTGACGCCTCCGGAGTGATAACGGTGCTCACGGCATCGCCTCTTCAACCCCCTGGGGCCACCAGCTGTCGCCAGGCTGCGGTGATCAGTTGGGTTCGAGCCCTGATCAGATTTCTGGAAAACGGTCTAGAGTGTCTTGTGTGATGAAGCTGCCCACGCCTTTGATAACGATGAGATAACGTCTCGTAAATCTGCAGGTCAGCTTCTGTGAGCCCCACGCACGTGGGGATGGACCGACGCCCGTCGGGCCCTGGATGACGCATATCGCGTGAGCCCCACGCACGTGGGGATGGACCGGACGCTGACGTGGTGATCGGCGTCTACCGGGAGTGAGCCCCACGCACGTGGGGATGGACCTCAGCGTGGCGCGGCGGGCTCGGGATGGGTCTGGGTGAGCCCCACGCACGTGGGGATGGACCGCAGATCAACCTTCAGTCCTGACCCGCTTCCCCGTGAGCCCCACGCACGTGGGGATGGACCGACGTGGACTCGTCGGTGCGATCAGACGTGGACGTGAGCCCCACGCACGTGGGGATGGACCGCGCTCCATCAGCTCCGGCTCGTGCGGGATCGTGTGAGCCCCACGCACGTGGGGATGGACCGACCCGCTCACCCTGCTCGTCGACCACACACCAGTGAGCCCCACGCACGTGGGGATGGACCGCCGCAGCGACGTGTGTGTTGACCGTGCACCACGTGAGCCCCACGCACGTGGGGAGGATGGACCGGGCTCGCCATCGGTGTAGTCCAGCAGGGCGCGGTGAGCCCCACGCACGTGGGGATAGGCCGAGCTGAGACGAGGGCGGGAGAACAACAGTGCGGGTGGGCTGTCCTTTCCCGCTGTGCAGAGCTGGGTGGGGGAGAGGACGAGTCAGCAGACAGTGTGGAACGGGCGTACGCCCTCAGGCGCTCTTTCAACGCTGAAGGCCCAGGCTCGGGATGATCTCCCTGACCTGGGCCTTCGCTTGTGGAGCGGATGACGGGAATCGAACCCGCGTCTTCAGCTTGGGAAGCTGAGGTTCTACCATTGAACTACATCCGCACTGGTGGCGATCTCGCCTACGGCTAGGCTATCACGCTCGGCGAGTTCACCGATAAGAATAACCATCTCGGCGAAGCTTGCAAGGGGAGAGCTGCCCTGCCGAGGTAGGGAAAACACAAGGTAGATTCTTTACTGTGCTTCTCTCCGACCGTGACCTTAGAGCCGCCATCGAATCGGGGCGGGTCAAGCTAGACCCCTACGACCCTGAGCTTGTCCAGCCGTCGAGCATCGACGTGCGGCTGGACCGCTACTTCCGGGTGTTCGAGAACCACAAGTACCCCCACATCGACCCGGCGGTGGAGCAGCCGGGGCTGACCCGGCTGGTTGAACCGGAAGGGGATGAGCCGTTCATCCTGCACCCGGGCGAGTTTGTGCTGGCGTCCACTTACGAGATGGTGACGCTTCCCAACGACATCGCCAGCCGTTTGGAAGGCAAGAGCTCTTTGGGACGGCTGGGGCTGCTCACCCACTCCACGGCCGGGTTCATCGACCCGGGGTTCTCCGGGCACGTCACCCTTGAGCTGTCCAACGTGTCGACGCTGCCGATCAAGCTCTACCCCGGAATGCGCATCGGGCAGTTGTGCATGTTCCAACTGTCCTCGCCCGCGGAGAACCCCTACGGCTCTGAGGTGTGCGGGTCGCGCTACCAGGGGCAGCGTGGTCCCACCCCTTCGAGGTCCTACCTCAACTTCACGCGCACGAAGATCCGGGAGGGGGATCAGTAGCCCGGATACCCCGGGGGACCGTAGGGGCCATAGGGGCCGTAGCCCGGTGGGGGAAGCTGCTGGCGTTTGGGCCGCGTGGGCAGGATGTAGGCGGCGAGCAGGCCGCCGAGGAAGCCGAAGAGGTGCGCCTGCCACGAGATGCCTTGGCCTTGCGGTAGCACGCCGAAGATCAGCCCGCCGTAGAAGAGTACGGTGCAGATCATGATGACGATGTCGATCGTCTTGCGTTCCACGAAGCCGCGGAGCACCAGGTAGCCGAAGTAGCCGAAGATGAGGCCGCTCGCGCCGACGGTCAAGGAGTAGGGCACGGAGAGCAGCCACACGCCGATCCCGCTGACGACGGCGATGATGAGCGACGCCCACAGGAAGCGTCCCAGCCCGCTGAACGCCACCAGGGAGCCGAGGACGAGGAAGGGCACGGTGTTGGCGGTGAGGTGGGCGAGGTTGGCGTGCATGAACGGTGCGGTGAACACCGTCCACAGGTTGTCGGCGACCCAGGCGTGGATGCCGAACTGGCGGTCGAGTAGGCCGCCGAGGAGGAAGAAGTCGACGATCTCCAGGATCCACATCGCCGCGGCGAATACCGCGACGGTCAGGACTGCGCTGATCCGGGACTTGGTCATTCTTCGACTCTATTGAACCGGGTTTGCTGCGGGGAAGGGCAGGCTTTCGCGCCCGTAGCTGTCACGTTCTGTGATGTCCCGCATCCAGAAAGTTGGTTACTGAGAGTTTCTGTCTGGTTGCGCAGACGAACTGTCAGGCCAAGAAATAGTGATCCAAATCACTCAAAAATGACCAGTGATGTAAATCACAAAATCTTGCTTTTTGGGCTCCCTATCCCCCCTTGCATGAGGGACTTTTCCGAACCCGCTTCTTAAACCTGTTGCTTCTCTGTGATCTTTCTAAGGGAAATCCCAGGTCAACGACTCTAAGGTGTCATAACCGTGCAAAACGGACGTGTGGTGTGTGAAGTGTAGGGCTTAGCGGTCACACCAGGCCCAGCAACTCAGCCCCGCGCGTTCCTCAGTGGCACGTCACAAGAGCCGAGGAGGGCACCACACAGAAGACGCCGTGCCAGACGAAGTCGACCGAAGGGAAACCGTGCCAGCTGTACGCGCGAACCACCTGTACAAGGTGTTCGGCAAACGAGCATCCCAAGCCGTCGCACTGTTGTCGGACGGGCGCCACCGCGACACGATCAAGGACCTGAACGTCACAGCCGCGGTCATCGACGTCTCCTTCGAAGTCCAGCCAGGTGAGATCTTCGTGGTCATGGGGCTTTCCGGGTCCGGGAAGTCCACGTTGATCCGCATGCTCAACGGGCTGCTGCCGCCGACTGCGGGGACAGTGGAGATCGACGGAACCGACATCACCACCCTGTCCCGGCGCGCCCTGCGCGCCCTGCGCGGCGAAAAGATCAGCATGGTCTTCCAGCACTTTGCGCTCCTCCCGCACCGCACTGTGCTGGAGAACGCCGCCTACGGGCTGGAAGTCCGCGGGGTGTCGCGTGCCGAGCGCCACGAACGCGCCGCGCACGCCCTCGACCTGGTCGGACTGGGCGACTGGAAGGACCACCTGCCCAACCAGCTTTCCGGTGGGATGCAACAGCGCGTCGGCTTGGCACGGGCGTTGACCGCCGACACCGACATCATCCTCATGGACGAGGCGTTCAGCGCCCTCGACCCGCTGATCCGCCGCGACATGCAGACCCAGCTCCTGCAACTCCAGGCGGAACTGGGGAAGACCATCGTCTTCATCACCCACGACCTGAACGAGGCGATGCGCCTCGGCAACCGCATCTGCGTGCTCCGCGACGGGCGTGTCGTCCAGATCGGCACCCCCGAGGAGATCCTCAACCACCCGGCCGACGACTACGTGGCCCGGTTCACCGAGGACGTGGACCGCAGCCGCGTGCTCACCGCGGCCTCCGTCATGGAGCCCGCTCCCAAGGCCGAGGCTGCCGACTGGGAGCGCGTGGCACCGGACGCCCCCGTCGTCGAACTGTTCCAGCGGGTGGCTGCCTGCGACAGCCCGCTCGCCGTGGTCGACAAGGAAGACCGAGTCATCGGCGCGGTGTCGCCCACCACGATCCTGTCCGCGCTCGCGATGCCGGAGGAGGCGAGCAGCGCTGTGCCCAGCCTGGCGAACGGTACTCGACGTGAAGGGGCTGCCAAGTGAGCTGGCTTTCGCCCTTCCCGCCCCGGATTCCGCTCGGTGAGGGCTTCGAAGCATTCAACACGTGGCTCAAAGACCACTTCGGTGGGCTATTCGACGTCATCGGCACCGTCATCAACTGGGCGGTCACCACGCTCCGGGACTTCCTCACCGAACCCCAGGCCACCCAGTTGACGGCGATCGCCGCCGCCATCCTGGCGGTGCTCCTCGTGCGGGCGCGTCCCATCCCGGTGCTCGTCATCGTCGGCAGCACCATTGCCCTGTACGTGGGGCAGGCGACGTTCGAGCTGGGCAACACGCTCGTCAACCATTCACCGCCGCAGCTCTTCCTGTGGGCGATGCACCTGTTCGGCCAGGAGAAAGTGGAATCCAACCTGGTCATCGGGATCGTTGCTCTCATCGCCCTCGTCGTGGTCGCCGCCGTCTACCGGATCCGGCTGCCGTTGGTTGCTGCCGTTGCTGGCGGCTGGCTGGCGGTGATCCTGTGCGGCTGGCTGCTGTTCGGCGCGATCCCCGAAGTGATCGGCCAGCCCACAGCCATCCTCATGATGCTGCTGCTCAGCACCCTGGCGTGGGTGGTGGCGGGCTGGAAGCTCGGCGTGTTCTCCCTGGTGGCGCTCACGCTCGTGATCAGCATCGAGCAGTGGAGCAACGCCATGTCGACCCTGGCCCTGGTGCTGGTGGCCAGCCTCATCGCGGTAGTCATCGCCATCCCCATCGGGATCGTGGCCGCCTACAGCACCGTGGTCAGCCGCATCGTCAAACCGGTGTTGGACCTCATGCAGACGATGCCGGCCTTCGTCTACCTGATCCCGGCGATCTTCTTCTTCTCGCTCGGCGCTGTCCCCGGGGTTGTGGCCACCGTGGTGTTTGCCATGCCTCCTGGGGTGCGCCTCACCGAGCTGGGCATCCGGCAGATCGATAAAGAGGTCGTGGAAGCGGGTGAAGCATTCGGCGCCTCCCCCTTCAAGATCCTCACCGGGATCCAGTTGCCGCTGGCACTGTCCACGATCATGGCGGGCGTCAACCAGGTGATCATGCTCGGCCTGTCCATGGTCGTCATCGCCGGCATGGTCGGCGCTGGAGGACTCGGCAACCAGGTCTACCAAGGCATTTCCCGCAACGACGGCGCGCTCGGTTTCGAAGGCGGTATCGCCGTCGTCATCCTCGCAATCTTCCTGGACCGGCTCACCGCGGCGATCACCCGCCGCTCGCCGCAGGCTCGCGCCGAGCGCGCCGCGGCCTGACCGGACCACACAGACCGCGCCGTCGCTCCCGAACGCGCGGCGGCCCACGCTTCCTTCCCGCACGGAAGCGTGCAGCACGAGTAGAAGGGAACCACGACGTGAAACCCACCAAGCGCACCCGGCGCTTCGCCACGGTTGCTGCTGGACTGACTTCATTGGTCCTGCTGGCCACTGCCTGCGGAGGAGACGGGGGTAGCGGCCTGGCGGGCGGAGACGAAGCTTCGGGGCACGACGGCAAACAGATTGAGATCGCCCTCATCCCGTGGGAAGAAGCCATCGCTACCACCCACATGTGGAAGGTGATCCTCGAAGAACTCGACTACGAGGTGACGATCACCGAGGTCGACGTGGCGCCCATGTACCAGGGGGTGGCCAACGGCGACATCGACATGTTCCTGGACACGTGGCTTCCTCTCACCCACGGCGACTACTGGGAGGAGTACGGCGAGCAGGTGGAGGACCTCGGCGCCTGGTACGACAACGCGGTGCTGACCCTCACCGTCCCCTCGTATGTGGACGAGGTGGACTCCATCGCCGACCTGGCCGACCACGCCGACCTGTTCGGCGGCCGGATCGTCGGTATCGAATCCGGGTCGGGCCTGGTGCGTACCACTAAGGAAGAGGCGATCCCCACCTACGGCCTGGACGACTACGAGCTGATCGAGTCCTCGACCGCGGCGATGCTCGCCGAGCTGGACTCGGCGATCTCCGACGAGGAGCCGATCGTGGTCACCTTGTGGCGGCCGCACATCGCCTACGCCCAGTACGACCTGAAGGACCTGGAGGACCCTGAAGGCGCGATGGGCGGCGCGGAGGAGATCCACGCTGTGGGCCGCAAGGGCTTCAGCGAGGACTTCCCCGAGCTCGCCGAGTGGCTCCGCAACTTCGAGCTCAGCGACGAAGAGTTGAGCTCCTTGGAACAGGCCGTGCTCGCTGACCACGAGGACGACCCGGAGGCGGGGGCCCGCGAGTGGCTGACCGCCAACCCCGAGTTCCTCGAGCGCACCCTGGGTGACGCGGCGAAGGACCTCTCCTTCTGATCCGGCGCGCCGACACCGGCGGTGGGGTTGTCCCAGTACAGGGATGACCCCACCGGGGCGGCTGGGCAGGCGTTTAGGCGCCCGCGGTGATCGACCGGTCCCGGGGCGGGATGCCCGCGGTGTTCATGAACGCTTCCACTTTGGCCGGTGAGGTCGCGGCGGTGAGCGGCAGGTACGGGCGGCCGGCCCGACGGCCTTCCACCGACGGGAAGATCTTGGGCCGTCCCGTGGGGTCGCACAGGCCCAGCGACCGGATACGGCCAGGAAGCAGATAGTAGGAACCGATCTCCGAGAACGGGATGCGCACCACGTAGCGGCCGCGTATGTAGCAGAACTCCTGGCCGTCGATCTCCAAGACCGGGGTTTGGGCGCGCAGGCCGTGCCAGACCAGGGCCAGACCGGCGCCGATGGTGAGCACGCCTAGCACCACACTGGCCCAGTGGGACGGATCAAGCGCGATGATGACCCCGCCGAGCGCTACCACGGCCGCTCCGCCCCACAGTTCGACGTATTTGTGCACCAAGGGGCAGGTGAGGCGAACCTTCTGGGTCACGGACATGCCTCTTTCACAGTTGTCTGGATCTCGCGACGAGCCACGGGAGAACCCGCCGTCCCAGTGACCGGCGTGGAGCTGTCAACCGAAGCCACCCATGGTGAGTGGGGCATCTGTCGCGGGAGAGAAGCGATGACTATCGCTGAAGGAACCATATCGTTCCCTGGCGTCCGTTAGGTGCCGAATCCTCACCTCAGCGGCGTGCTCATGGCCGCTTTCCGCTCCGAAGCTGAAGGAGTTCCATGGGAAGGCCAAGGACAGGTATTGGGAGCAGAGGTCGGCGGGAATGACCGGCATGACGAGTGCCCGACGTGGAGGAGACGGACAGGCCATGGCCCGCCTCAGCATTGACTTCGGTGACCACGCAACTGCTATCGCGGCGGCGGTGCGCGCCCGGCGCGAAGAGCTGGGGTGTGGTCAGCTCGAGTTCGCCCAGCAGACCCCGAAGATTCCCTTGCGGCTGCTGCAGGACGTGGAGCGCGGCCGGAGGACCAAGTACAGCAGGGACGTGTGCGCCAAGCTGGAGTTCAAGCTGGGGTGGACGCGTGGGTCGATTGAGCGGATGGCTGCGGGCGGGCTGCCTGAGGAGGTCAACGACCTCATCTCGGTGGTGCGGGACGAGGACCAGGGCACGGAGACGCGGCGCTATCTGATCGGCAACGAGGAGCTGTTGCAGCGCATCTACGTCGACTTGCAGGCGACGACCGCGGACATGCCGGAGGAGGAGGCGCGTGCGCTTGTGGAGCAGGCTTTGGAGAGCGCGCGGACCCAGGCGCTCCTCGTCGTCCACCGGGAGAAGCGAAAACGGATGAGCCGCAACCGCGCAGCCCGGTGAATGCTGCGGACAGATCACCGCGGAGGTGAGCGGAAGAGCAGGTCCGGTAAGGTAAGGAAACTTTCCTCGCATATCGTTGCGGGGTAGTGCAAGAATAGTGACACAACGTCGTGTGGTGGCCGCTGGGGATCGGGAGGAGCACGCGGAAACCCTGAACTCCTTGGGCGGCCGCCGTGTCCGCACCGTGTTCACGAGGGATCACAATGCCGCAGCCATCCCACAGCCGCTCCCGGGCCGGACCTCGAACGCCGCGACTGTCGCTCACCTACAGCCCACTCCCACCGCACGTACCTTTCTTGTTGACCCGGCACCGGTACGGGACACTCCTCACCATTCGCGAATCATCCACGTACGCCGAGCTGATCGACGCAGGGCTGCGGCAGATGCAGCCGAAACTGCGGGATCTCGTCTTCACGGCCCTGGGCATGGGTGACCCGCACGCTCCCGGCGGCGTCCAGTTCCGGGGGGACCCGAACGAGAAGATGGACTGGGACTTCATTTACCGCCTGGAGGAAGCGGGACGTATCCTGCCGTGGCCGCACAAGAACTCCACGGCACGTTCCTGAGCCTGGGCGGCGTACCCCGTCGGTTCAAAGAGGCATCACCGGCCTGGCATCGGGAGCCGGAGAGCGCCCCTGCGGGCGCCCCAGCGGGTGTGGCCCGCGCCCCGGCTCCCCTCCCCAAGGACCCCTCTTTCCCCGCACGCTGCAGGTTCGCGGATGCCGGGCTGCGCCAGGCATCCGGGAGGAATCGTGGCGTTCTCGACGAAGCGCGGAACCCGGTCGGGGACGGACGTTACGCTGACGGCATGGAACGCGTGTTGGTGATCAAGGCGACCGCCGGCGAGGACGCTCCGGAACGCTGCAACCAGGCGTTCACGGTCGCGGCAGCGGCGGTGGCGAGCGGGGTGCGGGTGTCGCTGTGGCTGACGGGGGAGGCGAGTTGGCTAGCGGTTCCCGGGCGAGCTGAACAGTTCTCTTTGCCGCACGCGACGCCGCTCAACGAGCTGCTCGACGTCGTGCTTTCAAGCGGCCAGGTCACCGTGTGCAGCCAGTGTGCGGCGCGGCGTTCGCTGACCGAAGAGGACCTGATCGAGGGCGTGCGGATCGCGGGCGCTCCCACTTTTGTGGAAGAAGTCATGGCAGAGGGAGCCCAAGCCCTGGTCTATTAAAAAGGTGTGCTCCTCTCCCGAGCGGCGTGGTACCGGGTGCCACTCGAGACAGGAGCTGTGGAGAGAGGCCGGGGCCGCCCTTGGGGCGGCCCCGGTGTGGTTCACCTCAACGTGGGTCCGGGTCAGGAGCAGGTGGCTCCGTTGAGGGTGAACTGGGAGGGCGGGGAGACGTTGCCGGTCTTGTCAGCAACGAAGCCCAGTTCCACGCTCTGGCCCGGCTGGAGCGTGGAGTTCCAGGCAGGAGCGCGGACGGTGATCTGCGAGCCGCTCTGGCTCCACTCGCCGTTCCAGCCGTTGGAGATGTTCACACCCGAGAAGCTGAACTGCAGGGTCCAGTTGTTGATGGGCGAGGATCCGGTGTTGGAGACGGTGATCGCCCCCTGCATACCGTGACCCCAGTCGTTGACCACGGTGTAGTTCACCGCGCAGGTGCCGTCACCGGGGCCGCCCGGTTCACCCGGACCGCCAGGACCGCCCGGCTCACCCGGACCGCCAGGACCGCCCGGCTCACCCGGACCGCCAGGACCGCCCGGCTCACCCGGACCGCCGCCGGAGGAGTCGCCGCCGAGAGCCTCGTAGACCGCGTACCAGGCGGGCTTGCGGTTGTACTGGCCGTCGTAGAGCAGCGGAGCACCTTCACCCGGGAAGGTGTAGGGCACCCAGGAGCGCTCGTCGTCGATACCCCAGACGGTGATACCGATGCAGCGGGTCACCGCGAGGCAGGCGTTGACCACGGCCTCGTAGTCGCGGGCCTGCTGCTGGAGCTTGTACTGGTCGGCCGGCATCTGCATGCGGATGTCCAGCTCGGTGATGGCCACGTCCAGGCCGAGGTCAGCGAACCGCTGGATGTTCTGCTGGAACGTGGACGGCACCTGGCCGACGATCAGGTGGGACTGGATACCGATACCGTGGATCGGCACACCGTCGCGGAGCAGGTCGACCACCAGGTTGTAGAGGCCGTTGCTCTTAGCGTTGATGCCTTCGATGTTGTAGTCGTTGATGTACAGCTTGGCGTCGGGGTCGACCTCGTGCGCCTTGCGGAACGCGTGGGCGATGTAGTCGCGACCCATGCCGCGGTACCAGATCGAGTCGCGGAGCGTACCGTCCTCGTTGAACGCTTCGTTGACCACGTCCCAGGCGTAGACGTCACCCCGGTAGCGTCCGGCCACCACCTCGATGTGGTTCTCCATGATGGACCGGAGCTGGCTGCCGGAGAAGCCGCCGTTGTTCAGCCAGGACGGCAGCTGGCTGTGCCAGACCAGGGTGTGGCCGCGCACAATCTGGTTGTTGGCCTTGGCGAAGTTGATGATGTTGTCGGCCTGGCTCCAGTTGTACTGGCCCCGCTGCGGCTCCAGCGACTCCCACTTCATCTCGTTTTCGTGGGTGATGGCGCTGAACTGGGTAGCCGCGATGTTGCGGTACTGGGCGTCACTGTTGAGCGGGCTGTAGGCGATAGCCGTACCGAAGTGGCGGCCGCCGTTCTGGGCAGCCAGTTCCCGCAGGGTCGACTCGGCCTGTGCCGGGGCGGCCGTGACCAGCAGGCCGGCGGCAGTCAGCGCCGAGGTGAGGAGGAGGCTGAGCGAGCGTCTGGCTCGCCGCGAAGGACGGTGACGGGTTTCCGTCATCGACTTTTCCTTTCGCGCGACGGATGTTCTTTTGTGGCGCGACCGACGTGCCCCCTCAGCCTGTCGGTCAGACCGCACGTTCGGGAGCGCTCCCACGTGCGACCGGTGACAAATCTAACACGTTACATATCGGAGTGGAAGATCGTCTTTATAAAACCCATACGGACAGCCGTTACTCAAACCTCGAGCAGGACAGTGAACGGGCCCTCGTTGGTCAACGCCACCGACATCCGCGCACCGAACACACCCGTCTCCACTCGGGCGCCCAAAGCACGCAACTCTTCGACGACCTGGTCCACCAGAGGCTCCGCCACCGGTCCCGGTGCCGCAGCGTGCCACGTGGGACGGCGCCCTTTGCGGGCGTCGCCGTACAACGTGAACTGGCTGACCACCAACAGCGGCGCGCCCACGTCAGAACACGACTTCTCGTCCTCCAAAATCCGCAGCGTCCACAGCTTCCGCGCCAGCTTGGCAGCCTCGGCAGGCCCGTCCGTGTGGGTCACCCCTACCAGCGCCAGCAGACCTGGCTCGTCAATCGCCCCCACAACCTTCCCGTCGACCGTCACCGAGGCATGGCTGACCCGCTGCACGACCGCGCGCATGACACTGCTCCTCTCAGATCAGGGTCCGGAACTGCCGAGTGTTGGAGATGACCCCGGACAGGGTCAGCGTGAACACCTTGATGGAGTCGGCAAAATCCTCCAGACCCCAGTCTGCCGGCCCGCGATACCAGGACAGTCCCTGACCGGATGCCTCTTCTGCTCCGGCAGCCGCCAAAATCCGCGCCCACTGTTCCACGTTGTCGAAGATGATCGCGTACGGCAGGTAGCGGGAGAACACGTGGACGCGCCGATCCGGCGGAATATCGTCCACCTGGGCCCGCAGCAGGTACGCGCGGAACCCCACGACGTGCGCGAACACAGCGCTGCCCAGTTTGGTCTTCGCGGGCACGTACTGGGCGCCGACCGTCACCGCGGCCCCCGCGATGACCAGCGCAAGCCCGGTGAACGCCGCGTTCGTGAAGATCGCCAGCATCACGGTGACCACTACGCCCAGCAGTGCCAGGAAGATGCCCACTGTCGTCCACTGGTTGCGCTCCCGATTGGGGCGGCGCGCAAACCACTTCAACCGCACCATGTCCCGGTACAGTTCCTCGCGCACGTCAGCTAACTGCTGGGCGAACTCCTCGCCCAGCTCGGAGAGCCGGGTCTGCGGGCCCTTCGGGAACAGCGCGTCCAACAGAAGGCGCTCATACGGCAGCAGCGTCTCCTCACCGCGCTGACCGGTCCGGGTGAGCAGCCAGTCCACCGAGGCGTAGCGTTCATGCGGCAGCTCCTCGATCCGCAGATAGCCGCGCACCGCTAAATCCACCACGGTCGCAGTGATGTCCACGACGTCTGCCTGCTCGTCGATCAGCGTGCCGATCTGCCCGGGGTGGACGTTGTCCGGGGGATGGAACTGCAGGCTGCCGCCCACCCCCGGCTCTACGGGGGCGTGGTCGGCTTTCCGCGCCTCCGACCGCAGCGCCCGCTCGTCTCGGCCACGGACCCAGATCAGCAGCACCAGGCCGCCGACCAGCACCACGAGCAGCAGCCCGAACACCCCCGCGGTCACCGGGGTGATCGCGAACGCTGAGGTGAGCGACCAGGAGCGGGACAGGATCAACGTGCTCTCCGCGGTGCCCTGCGGATAGCTCACCACGATGTCGAACGTCTGGCCCGGCTCCAGGTCGGTTTGGAGGAAACGGGCGACGAGCGCTTGAGGGCCGCCCATATCCGACGACGTGCAGTAGATGGAACTGAGCGGCTCCCCGGCCGCGCACGACAGCGCCTGCGGCGGGCTGGGCGCGTCCACCACCACCGTCGTTTCTTCCACGAACTCGCTGTAGCCGCCGATCGCGGTCCACTCCAGCTCCAACCGGTCGCCGACCTCGCTGACCGTGCCGAGCACCTGATAGTCGAGGATGACGACGGAGGCGCCCCCGGTGGCGAGCACCGCATCCATGGTGGTGTCGTCTTCAGTGACGGTGACCTCGACCGGGTCGCCTGCCCCGGTGTGCGCACTCAACCCGCTGATCTCGTACCGCCGGTCGTGGTCGGTGTCGTAGGGCTCCTGCAGCAGGAAAGTCCGAGTGAACTCGGCGGGACTCTCCCCGCCGAACGTGATGCGTTCCTGCGCGTGCAGAATCCCCTGCTCGTCCAACCGCAGCGAGATCGTGTTGACGATCTGCCCGGCAGCAGGCTCCCCTTGCTGGATGGTGTGGGTCTGCGGGTCGTGAGGAGCCGATGCTGGGACCGGGCCCCCGAGCAGCGCCCCCGTCGACACCACGGCAGCGAGGCTGAGCAGAGCCGTTCCCCTCATCGTCTACCTCACCTGTTCTTCCCCGCACACCACACACGGTGAGCCTATCGAGCGCGTCCAGCGGATCTGCGAGAAAGATGGCCGGGCAGAAGTATCGCCCTATTCGTCCTTGCATAATCAAAAAGTGACCTAAGACGGGCCGACAGTGGGGAACAAGCGGGTGCGAGGACGGAACAGCACAGCGGCACCAGCCAGGAAACGGAATTTCGGCAGCGAGTACCTGCTGCCTGCCTACACAGCACGCGCCGGGCCACGCCCCCTGGGGATCGGGGTGTCGATCTCCCTGTTCATGGGCTTGGCGTCCGTCGCCTTGGCAGGTTTCGTGCTCGTGGCCTCCTTCCTGGAGTCGGGCACCAGGCCGCTGGCGGGCACCGCGCCCCCGCCCGCCGACTCCGGTCCCGCGCCCCCTGAGGGAGCTCTGGCCCGGGACATCCTGACCACCAACCCGCTCTACTTGAGCGGGGAGCTGCGGCCGGTGACCTGCCCTGCCCCGGAGCTCGACCCTGCCGACCCGGAATCCGTGGAGAACTTCCTCCACGAGGTCACCGACTGCCTTGATGAAGCGTGGGGCACCCACCTGAGCGCCGCAGGACTAGAGTTCGAACCCCCCAACCGGATCTATTGGTACACCTCGGGGCAGAGCCCGTGCGGGACCTATCCCGCGGAGGGGACGTCCGCGTTCTACTGCCACGCAAATAAAGGACTGTACCTCGGGGTGGAAGACATCGTGGCCGATTCCGGACACAGCGACCAGGCCGTGGCGTACACGTTCCTGCTCGGCCACGAGTACGGCCACCACGTGCAGGGGGAGACCGGCATCCTCACCCAGTACCAGGCGATGCGGAGCGGCAGCGACGGCAAAGAGAACCGCGACGCGTGGAGCCGGCGCAGCGAGCTCCAAGCCAACTGTCTGAGCGGGGTGTTCCTCGGCGCGGTAGAGAACAGTTTTCCCGTGGGCACAACGGAACGCGAAGAGGTGCTGCGGGACGTCGCGCTCCGCGCTGACCGGGGGGATATCCACACCCACGGCAGTCCTGACAACGGTCAACTGTGGACCAAGCACGGCATGGACCGCAAAGACCCCGCCGCATGCAACACGTGGGAGGCGAGGGAGGAACTGGTCGACTGACCAGGAAGCCGGTGGACGAGTCACGCTGGGACTGGGAGTGGGAAGACAGCCAGACCGCGGAGAGCCACAACCGCGCCTGGGGCCCCTTCGCCGCGGTGGGGGCGGCGGTCCTCGCCTTGGCGCTCCTGCTGGGCCACAGCACCGGGGCGTTCGACGTGCTGCGGCCAGATCACGACGCCGCCGAACCGGAACCGCAGGACGCCCCCGATGACACCCGTCCAAGGCCCGACAGCAGCCTGCTCACAGAGTTCCCTGAAGAGAGCGTGCTCTTCCAGAACCCGCTCTACGCCACTGGGCGGCTGGCCTCCCCGCCCTGCCCCGCCCCGGAGCTTGACGTCCACGACGCCGACTCCATGGAGCACTTCCTGCACACGCTCACCGACTGCCTCGACCAGGCGTGGACGGTCCAGTTCGCGAAAGCCGGACTGGACTTCGAACCCCCGGAACGGGTCTTCTGGCGGAAACCCGGCAGCAGCCCGTGCCGCGACTACCCGTCAGCCGCGGGCGGCTTCTACTGCAGAGCGAACAAGAGCATCTACCTGGGGGTGCGGGACATCGCGGCTAAATGGAAGTACAGCCCGGAGAGCGTCGTCTACGCCTCGCTCCTCGCCCACGAGTACGGGCACCACGTGCAGGGAGAAGCGGGGATCCTGGAGTACTACCACGAGCAGCGCCGTCAAGAAAGCGACCCCGCCCAGCAGAGCTTCTGGACCCGCCGCAGCGAACTGCAAGCCAACTGTCTGGCCGGGGTCTTCCTCGGATCAGTGCAGGTCACCTATCCCATCGGGGACAGCGAATACGAGACGCTTCTCGAAGACGCCGCGAACACTGCGGACCGGGAGGGCAGCAGCGCCGCGGAACGCACCCACGGGTCTGCACACAACAGCGCGCTCTGGCTGGAGCGAGGGCTCAGCCACCAGACCCCCGGCTCCTGCAACACGTGGACAGCCGACGAGAGCCTGCTCGAATAGGCGGATTACCAGGGACCGTAGGGGCCGTCGCTGCCGGAGCGGCCGATCTGCCGGACCGCGGGCCGCACGTCGATCAGGAAGATGAGGGAAACGGCCAGCGCCAGGATCGTCAGGAACACGAACATGCCCGCTACCGCGGCCAGCGAGACCAGTGTGCTCGCACTGAGCAGACCCACCCACAGCCCTTTGGTCTGCTTGTCCATCGCGGGGAACGCAGGTGCGGGGGTGCGGGCCGCCTCGATCAGCGCGTACAGCGACACCACGAAGATCGCCAGATGGAAGACCTGGAACAGCAGATCGAAAAAGCCAATGGCGTACACGCGAGCACCCGACCTCTGCTTCGAAGAACCTTGCCTTCAGAGTAAACGTACGACGGCCGCGAAACGTGCCCGGACAGCACGGCCTGTTACAGAGGCAGATGCCACAGTGTCAGGGTCACCGCCATGAGGGAAGCCGACCCGCTCAACACCGCCGCCGTGGCCCTGCGGGACAGTTTCACCGGGTTCAACAGCCGGGAAACCCGCGCCAACACCTCGGGCTGGTTCTCGTTGGGCACCACCGCCATGGCGCCGAGGGGGATTGCCGCCTTGCCTGCCGCGCCGAACCGCACCAATGCCGTCGCCAGCTCGCGGGGCGAGTGGTAGCGGCGGGCATGGTCGTCCGCGCACATTTCGATGAGGAGCGCCACCGCGTTGTAGCAGCGTTCCATCAGCCGGATCTTCGGGAAGGCGCGTTTCAGCGAAGAAAACGGGAGGAGGACAAGGTCGTGGCGTTGCCGCAGGTGGGCGTGCTCGTGGGCGAGGACTGCGGCAAGCTCTCGGCGGTCCAGTACTTCCAGGGCTCCCGCGCTGATGACGATCTGCGGGTTCAGCACGCCGGGCAGGCAGTAGGCCGCCGCTGCGGGATGGTCGAGCACCCGCGCCCCGGGAATCTCCGGGTGGTCGCGGGCGACCAGGGCGAGAAGTGCCCGATGGCGGCGGCGGGTCCGCACGACCTGGATGAAGGAGACCGCCAGCCCCCAGAGGAGCACGGTGGTCAGGCCGACCGCGGCGACGATTGCTGCCACGCGGGTTGCAGCGAAGTGCCCCTCAGCCAGAACCCCCAGTTGGAGGCCGTTCGCGGCAGCATCCTCGGCGAGGGCGGCCAGACCGAGAAGAATTCCCTGCCCGTAGGGGGCGAGGCCGAACGCTAGCAGGGCGCCGATGGTGGATATCCCCCACGCCAGCCCCAGCGCCTGCCAGGCGACCACAGCGACATGCGGGCCTCGGGAAGGCCACTGGGCACGCAGCAGGTGGTGGGCGGCGAGAAGGCAGCCGCCTGCGATCAACGTGAGCAGTGCGGCAACGACCATTCAGCTACATCCTTGATCTGTCGCTCTCCCCGTGCTCCCCGTGGTTCTCCAAGAGGAGGCGGCGGAGCACTTCGGCTTCCTGCCCGCTCATCGAGCGGACGAAGGCCGCCAAAGCGGCATCGCGGTCACCAGTCTGGCCGAGCGCGTCAAGCATCAGCTCCGAGATGTAGGTCTCTCGGCTGGCTGCCGGGCGATACCGCCACGCACGTCCGTCGCGGTGCCGACGTACGACTCCTTTTTTGGCGAGCCGGTCAAGCACGGTCATGACCGTGGTGTGGGCGAGGTCGCGGTCTGCAAGAGCACGACCTACTTCCCGAACCGTCATGGGCTCGGTTTGTTCCCACAGTACATCCATCACCGCGCGTTCAAGGTCGCCGAGCCTGGTCTTCATAGAAGTCAGTTTACTGTTGGTAGTACTACACCGTGTAGGAGGGAAGGGTTCCGCTCTCCGGCAGGCACTGCACGCCATGGCCTGGAGCGCAATCGGTGACGAGACGCGGGGCCGTGGGGTCGAACCTGGTGGCGCAGAGCGCCCGGCGCCGGGACGCTAGCGGACTGGTCCAGAGCGCATGAAACGGAAGCGCCCCGGGGCGGTGACGGGGCGCTTCCTCCAAGAAGGTCCGCAAGAGCTACGGCTTCGCCTCGTACTTAGGGGTGCCGCGCAGGCCCAAGCCGAGCAGGATGCGGCCGAAAGCGGGCGAGACCCGCTCTTCCAGGAAGCGGGCCACCGTGTAGTAGATCCCGGCGACGACCACGGTGACGAGCTCGGTGAGTACTTCCTCCGGCAGCTTGATCCCGAGATGGGTGGCAGCGAAGGTGGTGAGGGCCCCGACGATCAACGGCACGGTGGTGCGGACGATGGATGTGAGCATGGACGACCTCCCGGTCGACGGGCTGACAACGAAGGTGCGGGCAAGGGGAGGGGCCGGAGAGCAGACTTAGGCGGTGCAGGAGCGAAGCAGGGCGGCTCAGCGCAGCCAGACGTGTCCTTTGAACGTGGCGCGCCGAATAGTGAAGGGCTGTTCCCCGACGTTGTAGACGCGCAAGTCCATGGTGCGTCCGGAGCCGAGACGGTTGACGACCGGGAACACGGGGAACGACCGGCCTTCAGTGCCGATGCCTTCTGCGATCGGGTGCAGCGAGTACTTCTTGGTCGCCCGTTCCCAGTCGGCCATGCGCACTTGGACGTCTTCGCCTTCCGCCAATCCTTCAATATCCAGCCAGAGCGCACCGTTGAGATCGCAGGGCTTGGAGATGACGGCGAGGCCGTCCTTGTGCGCGGTCTTGGCAGTGTCCGTCCACACGGTGTCCCAGCGCAGTGAGACGTATTGCTTGGGTGGGACGACGACCTCCTTGGTCTGCGCGACGTTGAGGTAGTGCGGCACCTCGTCCTCCTCGGTGTCGGTGGTTCCCCAGCGTGCTGGCTTACTGAAGACCCCGTCTCGGACCATCCGGTAGAGCGTGTCACCGGGACAGGACGTGCTGATGAAGTCGCGGTGGCCTTTGACCGTCCCGGCGATGGACGTCGCCGGTTCCATGAGCCATTCGCGGAGCTGCCGGACCGCGTTGATCTGGGCGTCGGTGATCGTGTCGGAGGGCCCGCACATGAGCGTCACCGAGTAGTAGGTCGCGTTGCCGCCCGGCTGGGCGGCCTGGGATTTGTACAGTCCGCGGCCTTCGAACACGTAGCCGTGCGGGCATGCTCCGAAGCTGTTGCCCGTGAAGTAGACAGTTCCGGCGCGCCGGGCCAGCCAGGTGGCGTTCGGGGTGCGGGCGCACCACACACGCCCCGTATACGGTTCTTCGGCGATGGTGAGGCCCGGTGTCGCAGCTTTGGGGGCGAAGTCCTGGGCCGTGTCGAGGTGCACGAGCCACACGTCGGCGGGGGCGGGGCCGGGCAGGGTGCGGTGGCGCAGCGATGCCGGGTATCCCGCCAGGATGGCGGCGAATTGGAAGGCTTCGGCCCGCCGCCGGTCCCGGTGGACGAGAGCGGTGCGGGAGGCCGTGGTCGTGCCGTGGGCGCGGCACGCGCGCACAGAAGTGTCGATGAAGAGGTTGAGCTGAGCCCGAGTCAGGGAGCGCAGGAAACCGAAGCTCACTGCCCCGTCGGGGATGTGTTCGAGCAGCATCCGGCTCGCCCCCGGGGACAAGTGGAATTCCACGCAGGACCGGGTGAGGCGCTCTCGCCACCAAGGCCTCCGGCCGCCTCGGGAAGGCTGCGGTGCAGGGGGACCGAACAGGGAGTGCAGTGCTGCTCGGATCCGGGCTGCTCCGAGCCCGTCCCTCTGGGAGAGGGCGAGGGTGGCGGAGTGGCGGCTGCGGGTGGCGTGGTCGCCGAGCCAAAGCCACGCTACGAGCTCGACGAGAGCATCTGACCATTTGGGTTCGGTAGGGAGGTCCCGGCACGGGGCTGCCTGGGGGATGCGGTCCCCGTCGGTCAGGGTTTCGGTCGTGGCCCACGTGCGTTCCCGGCGGGTTTCCTCAGACGCCGCCGTGGTGCGGGTGGCGCGTTCCACGGGCCAGCGGTGCTGCGGGGTGGTGAGTGAGGAATGGGTGCGCCCCTCCATGCGGATCATGGTCCGCGGTTGCGCGGGAAACACGTAGACGTCGAGGATCGGCTGCCATTCCGCGAGCCCGGTGCTGTGGTTCAGGGTGAGCGCGAGGTCCCCTGAGGCGGTTTCCCGGAATGTCTTCCAGCCGTCTGTGGTGAGAATTTCGGTCTCTTCGTCTACGCAGTAGCCGATGTCTGCCCAGCCGCGCGCTGGGCCGGTGTGGAATGATCGAGTGTTTTTCCAGTAGTTGATACAGGCGCTGTGGTCTTTGGCGGCGAGGTTTTGGTTGGAGCCGTCGTAGTGGATGACTAAGCCCAGTTTCGGGTTGGCGTATGAGGCGTTGGAAGGTCCCCACCTGAGGTCGGACCTGGACACAAATCGCTCGGGTTTGGGCATGTGTCCTCCAAGCGGAAAACAGGCTTTGACCAGGGCTGTTACTGGTTGTTCCGCGACAAGGGGGACTTGATAACCAGTTGAAGAAAAGCGGTCACTACGTTCCGTAAAAAGGGGTGGCCGCAATTTCCTCGGTCCATCGGGAAAGAAAACGGCAATAGTCGAATTCGGGAAGCTGTCGAGAAAGCGTGGCGATGTCGTATTAAGCGGTTTTTGTCGGCTGCGCGACAGGAAAGCGTCTTTGCTTCCTACGGGCGGTGGATCCCCGGGATTCCCGGTGCTGCCGGGCATGCGGCGCAAAGAAGTGCGGCTGCAGGCTCTGCGCCTCCAGCCCTGGCCCTGCTCTGAGCAGGGAGGCCTCCGCTGGGCGGACGGTGCTGTGCAGGCGCAGGCGCCGGCACCAGGGATGCCATGCGACAGTAAGGAGACCGTAAGTAGAGTCTCCGCTACTGTCCGAAATACTGTGCCGGGTGTGACGTATGTGAGTTTTGTCGTATTCGGTGGGCGGGTGTGTCGGGCCTTTGCCCAGACAGGTAAGGGGAAGGTCAAGAAGGCCTGACCTTTCGCAGAACCAGGCCCAGGCAATCCCCACCCCGAGTGCCGGTGCCCACTGACCTCGTGGTCAAGATGGGAACACTGCGCCCTTGGGCGAATGTTGACCTTGAGGTCAGCAGCAGTACAACCGCAGAGGACCGGAAGGGACGGGGAACCGAGTGGCGTCACAGACTCCGGGTACGGAGGCTCAGAGCCAGACGGTGCAGCCCGGCAGGATCGCCGCCATCAGCCTGCACACCTCACCCCTCGACCAGCCCGGAACCGGCGACGCCGGTGGGATGAACGTCTACATCGTCGAGGTAGCCAAGCGGCTGGCGGAGCGCGGGATCGCCGTCGACATCTTCACCCGGGCGACCTCCTTCGAACAGCCTCCCGAGGTCGAACTGGCGCCCGGGGTCACCGTCCGCAACATCGCGGCGGGCCCCTACGGCACACTCGACAAAACTGCCCTGATCAACTACCTGTGCCCGTTCGTGCACGGCATGCTGCGCGCCGAAGCAGAGCACCTCGGCGGCAGCTACGACCTAGTCCACACCCACTACTGGCTCTCCGGCCAGGCCGGATGGCCCGTCGCCCGGGAATGGGGCGTGCCGCTCGTGCACTCCATGCACACCATGGCCCGGGTGAAGAACATGTCCCTCGCCGAAGGCGACACCCCCGAGCCTGAGGAACGAGTACGCGGAGAAGACGCCCTGGTCGCCCTCGCCGACCGGCTCATCGCCAACACTGACGACGAGGCAGCCCAGCTCATCAACTACTACGGCGCCTCCCCCTCGCGCGTCTCCACCGTGTTCCCAGGGGTCGACCTTACGACCTTCACCCCCGGGTCGCGCGCCGAATCGCTGCGCCGTCTCGGCCTGCCCGAGGACACCATCCTGCTGCTGTTCGTCGGCAGAGTGCAGCGGCTCAAAGCCCCCGACGTGCTGCTACGCGCCGCTGCCCGCCTCCTGGAGCTCAACCCCAGCCTGCGTGACCGCCTCGTTGTCGCAGTAGTCGGCGGCCAGTCCGGAACCGGCTACCGGGAGCCCCGGCTGCTGTCCGACTTGGCGGACTCCCTGGGCATCGCTGACCTGGTCCGCCTGGAACCGCCCTGCCCACGGGCGGAGCTCGTCCACTACTACCGGGCAGCCACCGTGACCGTGGTGCCCTCCCACTCGGAGTCCTTCGGTCTGGTAGCAGTGGAGTCTCAAGCCTGCGGCACTCCCGTGGTCGCGGCCCGCGTCGGCGGCCTGCCCACCGCGGTGCGCGACGGCGTCTCCGGAGTGCTCATCGACGGGCACGACCCCCACGACTACGCCAACGTGCTGCACCGGATGATCACCGAACCCCGTTGGCGGGAACGCATGGGAGCCGCGGGCATCCACCACGCCTCCGGGCTGAGCTGGGAGTCGACCGTGGACGGGCTGCTGGCGGCCTACCGCGACGCCCTCCACCAGTGCCGACTCACCGTGCCGTGCCGGTGACCCCCGCCGGTGCGCTGAAGGCGAGGACGGCGACGAGAACAGCCCACCCAGGACGACACGACCGAGAGAGGACCGTATGCCCACACAGGAACAGGTCGACGCGGCCGAGGCGATCGAACAAGCGCTCAAAGAAGCGGAACTGGAGTACGAACGGCCCCGGCCCGACGCCTTTCTGGTCACCCTGCCGGGCGAGCGCAAGCTCAAGACTCTGGTGTGGCTGAACATTGGCAGACACAGTCTGCTGATCAAGAGCTTCTTCTGCCGGCGGCCAGACGAGAACGAAGGCGAGTTCTACCGCTACCTGATGCGGCGCAACTCCGACATGTACGGCATGGCCTTCACCGCCGACGACGTGGGCGACGTGTACATTACCGGGCGGCTGCCGCTGGCCGGGATCACCCCGCAGGAAGTGGACCGGCTGCTGGGGTGCCTCCTCTCTTACTCTGATGAGAACTTCAACCCGGCGCTGGAACGCGGGTTCGCCACGGCGATCCGCAAGGAGTGGGAATGGCGCACCAAACGCGGCGTGAGCCGCCGCAACCTGAAAGCCTTCCGCCACCTGGTGGAGCAGGGCTCTGACGACGGGTGCGCCCGGTGAAACCTAGGAAAATTGGCGTAGACCATTCGCTGCCCTCCGCCGTGGGCGGCCAGGACGAGTCGCTAGGCTGAGACACATGTCGACTCTGGTTCTGCTGCGCCACGGCGAAAGCGTGTGGAACGCTGAAGGGCTGTTCACCGGCTGGGTGGACGTGGACCTGTCCCCGAAAGGCGAAGAGGAAGCCCGCCGCGGGGGCAGGCTGCTGGCCGAGGCGGGAATCCGCCCCGATGTGGTCCACACCTCCCTGCTGAAGCGGGCCATCCGCACCGCCAACATCGCGCTTGAGGAGGCCGGACTGCACTGGATTCCGGTCAAGCGCTCCTGGCGGCTCAACGAACGCCACTACGGCGCCCTCCAAGGAAAGAACAAGGCGCAGACCCGCGCCGAATTCGGTGACGAGCAGTTCATGATCTGGCGGCGTTCCTACGACACGCCTCCGCCGCCGCTCGCCGAAGACAGCGAGTTCTCGCAGCACAACGACCCGCGTTACGCCACCCTGCCCCCCGAGCTGATGCCGCGCACCGAATGCCTGGCAGACGTCGTGCGGCGGATGCTGCCCTACTGGTACGACGCGATCATCCCCGACCTGGCTGCGGGACGCACCGTGCTGGTCGCGGCGCACGGCAACTCGCTGCGCGCCCTGGTCAAGCACCTGGACAACATCGACGACAAGAGCATCGCCGGGCTCAACATCCCCACCGGTATCCCGCTGGTGTACGAGCTCAACGACGACTTCACTCCGCGGAAGACGGGCGGCGAGTACCTGGACCCCGAGGCGGCCAAAGAGGCCATCGAAGCGGTCAAGAACCAGGGCAAGTAGTCCGGAGCAGTGGACGCGAAGGCGGCCGGAGCCCCCGTGGACCCGGCCGCCTTGCGCGTGCTGGAACTGCTCGCAGCGGCAGTCACGTAGCCGGTTCGGGCTCGAACTTGTAGCCCAAGCCCCGGACCGTGATGATGTGCTGCGGTTTGCTGGGATCGGTTTCGATCTTGGCGCGCAGCCGCTTGATGTGGACGTCGAGGGTTTTGGTGTCCCCCACGTAGTCGGCCCCCCAGACCCGGTCGATCAGTTGCGGACGGGTCAGCACCCGGCCGGCGTTGCGGAGCAGGACTTCCAGCAGCTCGAACTCTTTGAGAGGAAGCTGCACGTTTTCCCCGCGCACCGTCACCACGTGGCGCTCCACGTCCATGCGGACCGGCCCGGCTTCCAGGACGCTGGGCAGCACCGTGTCGTCCGCGGTGCGGCGGCGCAGCACCGCGCGGATCCGGGCCACCAGCTCCCGCGACGAGAAGGGCTTGGTCACATAGTCGTCTGCACCCAGTTCGAGACCGACGACTTTGTCGATCTCGCTGTCTTTGGCGGTGAGCATGATCACCGGGACGTTAGACTTCTGTCGCAGGGTGCGGCACACCTCGGTACCGGACAGGCCCGGCAGCATCAGGTCGAGAAGGACGAGATCAGCACCGGTACGGTCGAAGATCTCTAGAGCACTCGTTCCAGTCGGGGCAACGGCGACCTCGAAGCCTTCCTTGCGAAGCAGGTACGACAGGGCATCGCTGTAGGATTCCTCGTCTTCAACGACGAGTACACGCGTCACTGTGCTGCCTCCTGATCACTTGTGGCAGTGGAGCCTGGCGGCTCCGGGGTCTCGGACCGGGGGAGACGCAAGGTGAACGTCGACCCCTCGCCCTCTTTGCTCCACACTGTCACTTCCCCGCGATGCAGGGTCATGATGTGTTTCACAATGGCCAGGCCAAGGCCGGTACCTCCGGTGGCCCGACTTCGAGCCGCATCCACTCGGTAGAAGCGCTCGAAAATGCGTTCCAGGTCTTGTGGGGGAATGCCGATTCCTTGGTCAGCGACACTGATCTCCACCGTGGTGTCGGTGGTCCGCACCGTCACCGCGACGCGGGTGTTCGCCGGGCTGTAGGCGACGGCGTTGGCGACCAGGTTGCGCAGCGCGGTGATCAGCAGGCCCTCGTCACCCATGACGGTGACGCCTTCGGCGCCACCGGAGACCAGTTCGATGTTTTTTGTGTCGGCGGCGGTACGCACCGCATCCAGTGACTCTTCCACCACGGTATCCACCGCGACTTCGACGGGTTCGGAGAGGGGTTCGGCTCCCTGGATGCGGGAGAGGGTGATCAAGTCCTGGATGAGGCTGGTCAACCGGTCCGCCTCGTGTTTCATCCGGGAAGCGAAGCGACGCACAGCGTCCGGGTCGTCGCTGGCGTCGTTGATCGTCTCCGCGAGGAGGGAGAGTGCGCCGACCGGGGTTTTGAGTTCGTGGCTGATGTTGGCGACGAAGTCGCGGCGCACCGCTTCCACGCGGCGGCGCTCGGTCTGGTCTTCGGCCAGGACCAGGATCAACCCGGTTGCGCCGAGCGGGGCGACCCGGACCGCAAAAGTGGTGGAGTCAGGGCCGAACCTGCGCACAGACACTTCGATCTCGGTTTCGCGGATCACCCCGTCTCTGCGGACCTGTCGGGCCAGAGCGAGCAGTTCCCCGATGACGAGTTCGTCACCGCTGACGAGCCGGTAGGCCCGGGCCGCAGAACTGGCGCGCAGCACCCGGTCGGTGGAGTCCAGGACGACTGCCGACGAGGGCAGTGCGGCAAGTACTTCGGCGATCCCGGGAGGGAGGCTCGATTGCGGGGCCGGATCGGGGGTATGGCTATGGCTTGACTCGCTGATGCGGAACGCTAGACCGGCCGCGACTCCTGTCACGAGCCCTACAAGTCCCGCGATCGCGGCCAGCAGCTCCCCTTCCACAATTCGATCGTAAGCGGACAGAACGGGCCGCTACCCGGAAGGTGGGCTGGTAGAGCGGAGTTTTTTCAAGAGTTCACCGGGGATTCCTCGGTGATTCACAGACCCCTTGGAACGATTGAGGACATGCGCGACACCTATCACGAGGAGCTGGACGCTCTCTCTGACCGGCTGATCGAGATGACCCGGCTGGCCCGGCACGCGATTGCGCGCGCCACCACCGCACTGCTGGACGCCGACCTCGACGCGGCCCAAGAGGTCATCTCGGGGGATGAAAAACTCAACACCCTCAACGACGAGATCGAAAGCAGCGCCATGGCGCTCATGGCACGGCAGCAGCCCGTGGCGCAGGACCTCCGCACTATTATCACCGCTCTCCACATGTCTGGTGACTTGGAGCGGATGGGGGACCACGCGGTGCACATCGCCAAGATCGCCCGGCGCAGGTACCCCGATTCGGCGATCCCGGCCGAGCTGCGCTCGATCGTCCTGGAGATGGGCCACCAGGCGGAGATGCTGGTGATCAAAGCGGGGGAGGTCGTCGCGAACCGGGACGTGGAGACCGCCCGGGAACTGGACAAGGACGACGACCGCATGGACCGGCTCCGCCGCAAGCTGCTGGAGCGCATCCTGTCGTCGAAGTGGGAGTACGGGGTGGAAGCCACGATGGACGTCACCCTGGCAGGCCGGTTCTACGAGCGTTTCGGGGACCACGCCGTCCACGTTGCCGACAACCTCGTCTACCTGGTGACGGGGGAACGGCCCAAGGACTCCTACGGGGAAGGCTGATCGTGCTGCGCCGACCCTGAAGCGGGGTGATGGGTGTCGGCTGGCGGCAACAGGAGCGGACCGGGGTGGGAAGTACCGCGGCTCCTCCGCGACGGGATGTTTCGGAGCCAGGAGCAGGGGGACCGAGCAGGGCTGGCTCGGGAGATGGGCTGTGCCACCTCGTCCCGCCGCGAGTTGCCGGGATTTTTACTGGTTTTTTGCTACGGGGAGTGGGCGAGTTCGGCCGCGAGAGGGCCGGGCTCGCCCATGTCGTGTGGGGCGGCCGGGGTTCTGCTCCCGAATTGTTCGGGAGGTCCGTGCCTCGCAAGGACTTCTGGACAGGGGATGACGGGATCGTAGGAGGACTATGGCCCTGTCTTGGGCGTACCCATGGCCGACTTGGGGGGTCGCGGGTAGAATGGGGGTTTCCCACCGCTATCAGGAGAAGCGGACTCTGGTGAGTGTCCCGTGAGTTTTTCCGATGCTTCGACAGCTACTCAAGCTTGCTTTGTCAAGCCGGTGATTGCGGCTTTGACCTGCGTATTCATAAATCCGATAGGTGCGTTAAGGGACGAGTTCGTGGTATCCTGGTAGTAGCGGAAGGGGTACTTGTCACATGACTTTCAAGGTCGGCGACACTGTTGTCTACCCCCATCATGGGGCTGCTCGAATCGAGGCTATCGAAACACGGACCATTAAGGGCGAGGAAAAGACTTACCTCGTTCTGAAGGTCGACAAAGGTGATCTTACGGTACGTGTTCCCGCGGACAATGCCGAGGAAGTCGGCGTCCGCGACGTGGTTGGTCAAGAAGGTCTAGATCGGGTTTTCGAGGTGTTGCGCGCGCCGCACACCGAGGAGCCCACGAACTGGTCTCGGCGCTACAAGGCAAACCTCGAAAAGCTGGCCTCCGGCGACGTCAACAAGGTTGCAGAAGTCGTTCGGGACCTCTGGCGGCGTGATAAGGAGCGCGGTCTTTCCGCCGGAGAAAAGCGCATGCTCGCGAAAGCCCGACAGATTCTGGTGAGTGAACTGGCGCTCGCCGAGAAGACGAATGAGGATAAAGCCGAGGCTCTTCTCGACGAGGTTCTCGCCGGTTAACGAACACAAGAAACACAGATGTGATTCGTGAATTGCCGATGGTGGGCGTCGGAACAGACGTTCACCCTTTCCAAACGGGACGTCCGCTTTTCCTCGCCGGTCTCGAATGGCCTGACGAGGTGGGGCTGAGCGGGCATTCCGACGGTGACGTCGCGGCTCATGCCGCCTGCGATGCCCTCTTCTCGGCGTGTGCTCTGGGCGACCTCGGTTCGCAGTTCGGCACCTCCGACCCCCGCTGGCGCGGGGCGTCCGGAGTGGCGCTGCTGACCGAGGCCGCCCAACGTGTTCGTGCGGCCGGTTATGAGATCGGCAATATCGCCATCCAGATCATCGGCAACCGGCCGAAGTTCGCGCCGCGCAGGCACGAGGCAGAGAAAGTGCTCAGCGCCGCGGTAGGCGCGCCCGTGTCCTGTGCTGCGACCACAACCGACGGCCTGGGTTTCACCGGTCGCGGCGAAGGGATTGCGGCGGTCGCTACTGCATTGTGCGTGCGCGTGCGCTGACTCTCTTTTCCACGGCGGTCCGCAGCGCTGGGGCGCTATTTCTTAGCGGCACGACTCCGCCTGTTCCGGAGAAGCAGCGTCATTGCGGTCGATGCCACCAGGCAGAGCAGTGTCATGGGCACGAACGCGGCCTGGAACGACAGGCCGAGGTCGAGCACGATGCCCGCGCCCACCACGCCCAGCATCACCGAGGTGAAGCCGCTCATGTTGACGAGGCCGGAGGCGGCACCGGTGCGCTGCTCTGGCAGCCCGTCCCGGGCGTAGTCGAACGAGATCGACGGGGCCAGCACCGAGGCGAAAGCGCTCACCAGGATCACCCCCGCGATGACTGGCAGCGGCGGCAGCCCGCCCGGCCACAGCACGACACCGAGCCAGACCAGGGTGACGGTCCACGCCAAACCCAGTCCCATCGGCTTGCGGGCGCGCGGGTAGTGCCCGGGGATGCGTCCCAGGAACGGGACGAGGGACATGGGCAGGAGCATCGCCCCGGTCAACAGCACGCCGGTGGTGTGCGAGGAAAGCCCGTAGCCCTCTTCGAGCAGGGGATAGCCCCACAGCACGCCGAGCACGGTGAACGGCACCATGATGACGGCGTGGGCGGCCATGCCGACGCGGGGGCCCCGGTGCGACAGGGCTTCGGCCAGGCTTTCCCGCATCGACAGGAGGGCGTGCGTCTGGGCGCGGCGGCCGTCGGGGCGATCGCGGATCACCAGCAGCACGAGCGCGCCGACGACGAGGTTCACCGCTCCTGCGCTGAGGAAGGAGACTTCCCAGCCGAAGGCGGTCAGCAGGGCGGACAGCGGGGCGGCGCTGACGAGCTGGCCGAGGCCGCCAGCGAGGCCGGTGAGCGCACTGACCAGGCTGTAGTGCCGTCGGGGGAACCACAGGGCGGCGAGCCGGATGGTGTTGAGGAAGACCAGGGAGTCGCCTGCGCCGATGAGGATGCGTCCCGCGATGGCAGTGGGCGCGTCAGGGGCGACGGCGAACAGGACCGTGCCTGCGGCCATGACGCCCAGGCTGATGAGCAGCGAGCGTCGCGGTCCTAGCCGGTCGGCGAGCAGTCCGGAGGGGATCTGGAGCAGGACGTAGATCACCAACTGGACCATCGGTAGCGTGGAGAGCAGGGCCGGACCGATGTCGAAGCGTTCCTGGGCGTGGAGGGCGGCCGCGCTCATCCCGTTGCGATGGAACATGGCGAGGAGGTAGACGGTGGCGGCGGTGCCCCAGACCAGCCAGGCGCGGAGACCGCCGGAAGGCTCGCCTCCTCCCGAATCGATCCCATGATCGGATCTTTCTCTGTTTTTTCGCAGGGGTGGTTCCAGAGTCATCATTCTCCTGTTCGCGCCCAAAACAGCGCTGATCGTACTCCTCCGGTCACCCTCAGCCTCGGTGGAGCTCCCCGAAAACGCGGCCGGTATGCGGAAGAGCGGGATACACGGGTGCGGGACTCAGCGCGGGACAGAAGGCAGGGGAGTCTTGCGGGTCCAGGTGGGTGATCCTGGCTGCTGACGGGAGCAACGGGTGTGCGGCAGCGCCTGAAAGGTGCAAATCAGGCAATGATTGGGCAAAACACACACCATGTCATGGTTGCAAGAAGATCACAATGTGACATGGCCTACAGCTCAAAGTAGCTCCAGTGGCGGGGGAGATGCTGCTAGCATCCCGGTTTCGAGGATCACTAAGAGGTAACGGAGAGATCTGTTCCTCGTAAAGAAGGGTGGTCCTCGGGTTGTCCGCCATCTGGAGGCGAGACGACCGGGCGGGCACAGCCAGTGGCCGCTGAAGAGGGGAAGGAGTGCCGCAGCGCAGCGGCGACTACGCCAGCCAGCAGGAGAAACCTTGAGTCATCCACGTCTGAACAATCCGCGGACTTATCGGGCGAAACTTGCGGAATCTGCTCGAATCCGGCGTCTCCCTCGGCACGGGTTTCGCGCCGACCGTTCGGTAGAAGCGCTCTTCGTCGAACTCCGCGAAACCTGGGCCGAACCCTGGTACCAGGCAGGCTCCTCGGACGTGGCCTTCATCTCCACCCGTTGCGGACTCAACGTGTGGTGTTGTGACGGCAAGTTCATCTGGAGCGACAAAAACGGAGCAATGGTCACCCACCCCGCCAACGATCCTTCCGGCGCAGCCGCCCTCCTCAACGCGATGTTCGCCCCCCGACTCTCCACCGCGGCCTAGAACCGCTCCTCCCCCCGAAGACCAAGCCCTCCCTGGCCTGCGGTCCCGCACACTTCGACGCTCAACACCCGCATTCCGCGACGGCCGCGGCAAGACGGTCAAGGGCTGCCCCCGTCGCGCTCGGATGGTTTGCGACAAACGCGAACACCAGGAGACGGCCTTGAGCGGTGTAAATGGTTCCCGCCAGCGAACTGACCCCGTTGAGAGTTCCAGTCTTGGCGCGGACCAGCCCCGCACCTGAGGCCGCATCGCTCTCCGGCGCGTACCGGGCGCTCAGACTTCCCGTGCTGTGCGCGGTCGGCAACCCGGAAAGGACCGGGTAGAGCTCGGGCCGCTCCGGGTCAGCGGCCAACACCAGAAGCGTCGCCAACGCCTTGCTAGTGATCCGGGTGTCCACCGACAGGCCGCTGCCGTCACTGACCTGCACACCCGCCACACCCAGCTCGTCCATCACCGCCATCACTGCTCGGGCCGCGCCCGCAAAACTGGGCTCCTCCCCCTGCGCGATCGCCACCTGGCGGGCCAGCGCCTCCGCGACATTGTTGTCACTGTCCATCAGGGTCTTCTCCACCAGCGCGGAAATCGGTGGAGACGACACCCGGGCCAGCAGTTCCGCGCCCGCAGGCGCCTGGGTCGGCTGCGGGGTTTCCAGCACACTGATTCCGGCCTCATCCAGTTTGCGGGCGAACGCTTCCGCCGCCGCCAACGGCGGATCAGCCACCCGCGGACCGTACTTGCTCTCCACAGGGATGTCGATCCGCCCGCACTCGTCGATGACCCGGGCCAACCCGCAGTCCACCATCAGGGCGTACACCGATGCGGTGCTGCCCTCGTCGATGTAGCCCTGCTTCCAGCCCGGGCCGAGCGGCTCACCCGCATAAGCCGACGTGTCATAGCCCAGCCGCACCGCGGTCACCCCCGCCTCCGACAGGGCCGCCGCGGTCTGCTCGGCGAGCTCTTCGAGACTGGCCAGCCGGGGGTAGCGGTGCGGGTCGGCGTTCTCGGTCAAAGTGGGGTCGCCGCCGCCGACCAGAACGATCTCTTCCGGCGAAGCCCCCTGGACGACGTCCGTGTGGATCTGCGCGTCCGGGCCGAGCACGTGCAGCGCCGCCACCGAGGTGACGACTTTCGTGGTGGAGGCGGGCACCAGTCCTTCGTCGGCATCGCGGGCGTAGAGTTCCTGGTGGGTCTCGGCGTCGATGACATATGCGGAGAGCCCCTCACCGATGCCCGACTGCGACATGGGATCATCAAGCTTATCCGCGAGTCGGGCCGGATCCACGGTCTCGGCATTCGCGGCGTCCGGAAGAGGCACCGCCTCTGCGACCGCGACGGGAACAGGCACGGTCTCGGGTGGGCGCGCGGCGATGACGTCGCGGGCGACCAGGCCGGTGGTCAGCACAAATAGGGTGAGCAAGGCCAAGGTGAGGAGAGCCCAGAGTCGATCGTTCCGCACTCCCGGTACCTGCCTTCCGTCGGCGTCGCGAAAACTTGTGAACTATGGCGACATTAGTCGTCAGGGGAGCCGAGAACAGTATGGAATTCGACGTCACGATCGAAATCCCTAAGGGAGAGCGAAACAAGTACGAGATGGACCATGAGACCGGCCGTATCCGGCTGGATCGCATGCTGTTCACCTCGACCAGTTACCCTGCCGACTACGGTTTCATCGAAGGCACCCTGGGTGACGACGGTGACCCGTTGGACGCCCTCGTGCTGCTCAAGCAGCCCACCTTCCCCGGTTGCATGATCCGATGCCGCGCCATCGGCATGTTCCGCATGCGTGACGAAGCCGGGGGAGACGACAAAGTTCTCTGTGTCCCCGCGACGGACCCCCGCATGGAACATTTGCGTGATATTCATCACGTAAATGAGTTTGAGCGGCTGGAGATCCAGCACTTCTTCACCGTCTACAAGGACCTGGAGCCGGGCAAGTCAGTGGAAGGCGCCATCTGGGTCGGCCGGCACGAAGCGGAACAGGAGATCAAGAACTCCATCAAGCGCGCCGCCGAGAGCGGGCAGCAGCACGGCGCGTACTTCAAACTGGACTGATCCGGAGCCGACGGCGGTGGCGCGGTCGTCGCGACACAAGGCCACCGGTCCTGACAGACGCCTCACCCCACGGTTGGACCACCGGACCGGCAGGCCACGGACACCAGACCCTCCGCACACGTCCAGGCGGGCGATGCCATGCACCGCCGCAGCGGCCAGCGCCACCTTCGTACGGACTTCAGCGATCAGCACGGACCAGGGAAACCCGGGCGCCGGACCGTGATCGGCAGCGGAATCCCCGTGGACTGCACTGGTTGCCCCGGGCCGCGCGGTTGGCGCGCGCCGTCTGCTTCCGGGGCGACCGTTCCACTCAGCTTCCTGACACGGACCATGCGGGGAGCCCGACGGGAGGGGAACACGGGCTGTCCCGCTACCCGGTGCAGGGCTGCTGGGTAGGCCCCGTTCGCGGGGCGCACCGCACTGGAGGGAGAGCCGAGCGGTGAGCACGGCTTGTCCAGCCACGGGTCTCCTGGCCGGGACACGCGGCACTCCTCCGGCAGGGGAAACCGCCGTGGCGTGCGGTGCCCCTGCCGGGAAAGCCGGTCCGGGCCGCACCGCGGTTCCGCACGGCCGCGCCCGGCGGGCAGACAGACCCGCTAGGGGACGGGGCACGCAGTGAAACGCTGGGCGATACCGGTCACATCCTGGGGGTCGAGGATGGTCGGCTGCGCCAAGAGGTACTCCACCACCTGTCGGGGCCGGGTGATGATCGTGCGGCCCACGTGGAGTACCGGTTCCGGCATGCGTCCGGCAGCCGTGATCACCGGGGTCACTTTGACTCCCGGCCAGTTCTCCGCCAAGTGCAGGGAGCGTTCCAAACGGGCCGCGTGAGCGCTGATCCGCTCCGCGGCACGCCGTGCAGGCAGCGTGCCCAGCATGATCGTGTCGCCGTCCCGGGAGACCACGTGCCGCCACGTCCGGGTCTCCAGCAGGTAGACACCTCCCGCGCCGATCGCCACATGGCGGGACTGGTCACAGGGGACCACGTGGTAACCGTTGCGGTGCAAGGCACGCAGCAGGCGGCCCCTTCCCCACGGGGCGCGCAGGTGAGGGGCGAGAGTGGCGGACAGCAGGTAGCTGAGCGCGACCAGTACCGCGACCAGGGCGCCTGCCCGCCAGCCGAGGAATCCGGCGGCCATCACCCCCGAGGCCACGGCGACGAGGGACCGGATCGCGAAGCGTGTGACCTGGGCGCCTAGGGAATCGGGGACGACCGCCACGGTCCTGAGGTTCTCGGTGTGCGAGTTTCCGCCATATCCCACGTGGTGTCTCACCTCCGGTGTGGATCCCGAAAGCCGAGGCGCGGTCCCGGCGGGTGGAGCGCCCTCGCTGTCCGGCTGCGGTGCCTACGCAACCCCAACATCAGTCTTTTCGGCAAAGCCCAATGTCACCATTAGCCCCTCCAAAAACACAACTTCTCCGTAAACAGGCCGGGTGCGGCGATTCCAGGCCTCAAGGAGACACTTTTCCAGCTCGCCGCCTGTGACTTGACATCGCACCCCAAGGTTGATCTGCTTAACCACATGCGTACGCGCACGGTCATGTTCCACACAGCTCTCGCTCGTCAGGCCCCAGTGGTCTTCCAGCGGGTGGCCAGTGCGCTGTGTCGGGTTCCTTCGTGTTGTTGTTGATCGACTGATCCGCACCGCGGTTGCAGAGCCCTCGTGCGGCGGCTCTCCCGCGTGCGTCTTCTCACGCATCCTCGCGCGAACCGGGCTCCCGTGAGCCATTTCTCTGCCTGATCGCACCCCGCTCGGCATTGCGGGGGCTGACTGAACTTCACGAAGGACCACCGCCCATGTTCTCCGGTATGCCCACTGTTTCCGCTTCGTCCACTACGTCCGTCACGGAACGCAACGAAACGATCACCGTTTCCCCGGAAGGGATCGGGGACATCGTGATGGCCGGCGAAGCTAGCGGCTACGCGCATCTCGCGGCCCGCGCGGTGCCGACCGTGGGCCAGTTGACCACCGCGGCCCGGCGCGCCGCCGCACTCCTCGCCCAGCCCGAGCTGTGGCCGCGGCAGTACGGCCAGTGGCAGCGTCCCCCGCGCCCGGTGCGGCAGCGGGTGCCTGGACGAATGCGGATGAGCGTGGTAGCGCTGGCCCCCAACGGATTCGTCACCCTGCCTGCCGCCCGCCCGACCGCCCCCGTGCACGGTGATGTGCTGCTGGTGGTCCACGGCCGGATGCACGCGGTGATCATCGGAAGCGACGGTCGGCTGCTGGCGGTGCAAGAACTGGTAGCGGGCCGCACCCGAGTGCTCGGCGGAGTAGACGGCCGCCAGCTCGTCAACACCGGCTCCGAACCCGCCGTCGTGGTGCGGGTCACTGCCTGACCTGGGATTCACCGGACGGTCCAGGACTGATGGAGCGCAAGGCGCGATCAACGGCTTCGACTGCGCGGAGCGTGCGCGCAAGGCGGCTGCCCTCCGCGCGGTAGACCTCCCTGACCTGCTCCACCGCGGCCCGGGGCAGGAGACCGACCAGGTCGTCCGGGGCGGCCCGGTACCCTTCCCGGGCCGCGGCCAGTTCCGCCCGCACATAGCGCACCGCCAGCGCGGACAGCGCCGCCGGATACCTGCGCAGCACCCCGTGGATTCGGTAGTCGGCGGGAAGCAGGCCCAGCAGCCACTCCGCCGCGCTCTGCGGAAAATCCTCAGCCCAATAAGGGTGCACCCCCGCGGGCCACTCCTCAGGCAACCGTCGTTCGGCCATGCCGCCAAGCATAACCGTTATTCGAACACCAGTTCGATAGCGCAAGCGTGACAAAAGGCTTCCCCGGCGTACAAGACCCGGCCTCGCAGCGGTCACGCTCCGCAACACCACAGGCGTCCGTGGAGAAAACCCCGAAATACTCGCTGATCCCTAATGAGCGGAGACCCAGTGGGTACGGTGAAAAGGTGACTTTGATCGACTGGGACGTAGCTGTCAACACCGGTGTGCGCCTCGTGCGGCCCGGTCCGAACATCAGTCTCGCTGAGGCCCGGCAAGCAGTGGCCCAACTGCGAGAACTCTCCGTGATCGCACAGACCCATGTGCGTGATTTCACGGGGTTGACCAGTCTCGAACCGGCGGGCCCCGCCACCATCGTCGACCGCCCGGGGTGGATCAGGGCGAACGTCGACGGTTTCCGGGTCGTCCTCGAACCGGTCCTCGAGGCCCTCGGCCCCTCCACGCTCAGCAGCTCCCCGGTGGGCACCATCACCACGGCGGTTGGCTCCCGGGTCACCGGGGCGCAACTGGGCGCGGTCCTCGCCTACCTCGCCGGCCGAGTCCTCGGCCAGTACGAACTGTTCCTGCCGCCCGACCCTGAAGGAAAAGCCCCCACCGGCCGCCTCACCCTCGTAGCGCCCAACATCGTGCAGGCAGAGCAGGAACTCGACGTCGACCCGCACGACTTCCGCCTGTGGGTGTGCCTGCACGAAGAAACCCACCGCACCCAGTTCACCGCCAACCCGTGGCTGCGCGGCTACGTGCAGCAACTCATCACCGACTACCTGCGCGCCTCCCACCTGAGCGCCGGCGACTTCGTGGAACGGCTGCGCGCGGTAGGGGAAGCCGTCGCCGAGGTGATCCGCGGCAACGAAGCCAACCTCATCGACATCTTCCAAACCGAAGAACAGAGCGAGATCCTCGACCGCATCACCGCGGTCATGACCCTGGCTGAAGGCCACGGCGACTACGTGATGGACGCGGTCGGTCCGCAAGTGGTGCCGAGCGTCGCCGAGATCCGGCGCCGCTTCCAGCGTCGCCGCCACGGCGGAAACCGCATCGACAAAGCCATCCGGCAACTGCTCGGCCTCGACCTGAAACTGAAGCAGTACGAGGAAGGCGCGGCCTTCGTGCGCACCGTGGTGGCCCGCGTCGGCATGGCGAACTTCAACCGGGTCTGGGAGTCGCCCGACACCCTGCCCACCCTGGCGGAGATCCGCGACCCGCAGGCATGGATCACCCGCGTCCTCCACCCGCCGCTCCCGCTCACCCCAGGCGAGGAGCCCGAAACCGAGTAACCACGAACAGGAGCACGTGTGAGCGGACCGCCGCCTCCTGTCGCGCTGGTGCGCACCGCGGTACGCCGCGCGCTGCGGGACCTGCCCGCCGGCAGTCTGGTGCTCGTGGCCTGCAGCGGCGGCCCTGACTCGCTGGCGCTCGCGGGAGCCACCGCCTTCGTCGCCCCCCGCCTCGGCCTGCGCGCTGGCGGGGTCACCGTCGACCACGGACTCCAGGAAGGCTCAGCGGAACGCGCCGACACTGTGGCAGCGCTCCTCCGTAACCTCGGCTTCGACCCCGTGGAACGGGTCTCGGTGACCGTCGGCACGGCGGGGGGACCGGAAGCCGCGGCCCGCAGCGCCCGGTACGCGGCCCTGGAGAAAACCGCCGACGTCCACCAGGCAGCCGCGGTGCTGCTGGGGCACACCCGCGACGACCAGGCCGAGACCGTGCTCTTGCGGCTCGCCCGCGGATCCGGGGCGCGTTCACTGGCGGCCATGGCCACCCGCACCGGCCGCTATCTGCGCCCGTTCCTGGACGTGGACCGGCGCACCGTCCACGAAGCGGCGTCGCTCATGGGTTTCGAACCCTGGTCCGACCCGCATAACACCGACCCCGCCTACACCCGCTCCCGGGTCCGCCACGAGGCCCTGCCCGTATTGGAACGCGTCCTGGGGCCGGGGATCACCGAAGCCCTCGCGCGGACCGCCACCCTGCTGCGCGACGACGCCGATGCCCTTGATGCGTGGGCCGACCAGGCCCAGCAGCAGGTGGGACGGGGGCCGACCGCCTTGGACGCCGCCGGACTGGCGGGCCTGCCGCGCGCGATCCGCACCCGCCTGCTGCGCCGCATCGCCCTAGCCGCGGGATGCCCCGCGGGCGCCCTCACCGCGGAGCACGTCTTCGCGTTGGACCGGCTCGTCACCGAGTGGCGGGGGCAGAGCCACGTCGACCTTCCCGGAGCCCGGCGGGGCCGAAGACACGACGGGCAGATCATCGTCTCCGCTGACTGAGCGGCCGCCCGTACGGCAGGGAGAGTTGTGCACGGTACGGTGCGACGGAGTACTGTCCGAATCGGTACGCTCCTCCTGTCCGGAGGGGGACGAAAATACCGACGTTTGGTCCGTTTATCCTTGAATCCAGCAAGAACTCCCCGTCTGAGCAGCGAGGACCTGAAGCGTGGACGCGAAGGACATGGGCTCCGCCCTGGACAAAATCCTGGTCACCGAGGAACAGATCAGGACCCGCACCCGGGAGTTGGCAGCCGAAATCGACGCCGACTACGCAGGAAAGGACTTGCTGCTCGTCGGTGTCCTCAAGGGCGCGGTCATGGTGATGGCCGACCTGGCCCGCGAACTTCACCACCCCTGTGAGATGGACTGGATGGCGGTCTCCTCCTACGGGGCGGGGACCACCTCCTCCGGTGTCGTCCGCATCCTCAAAGACCTGGACACCGACATCCAGGGGCGCAATGTGCTGATCGTCGAAGACGTCATCGACTCCGGGCTCACCCTGTCCTGGCTGGTCGGCAACCTCAAATCGCGGCACCCGGCGTCGGTGGAGATCTGCACCATGGTGCGCAAGCCGATGGCGTTCAACGTCGACCTGGACGTCAAATACGTCGGCTTCGACCTGCCCAACGAGTTCATCGTCGGATACGGCCTGGACTACGCCGAGAAGTACCGCAACCTGCCGTTCATCGCGACTCTCGCCCCGCACGTGTACGACGACTGATTCGCGGCTGAGAGGCAGGTCTCGTTCCGGAAGCGACCCGGGTCGGGAACAACGGAGGCGCCGTTGAGCGTTGCGTCCATGACGGGACAACTCCGGCGCGCTGCCGCATCACCTGAGTGATCCGGCAGGGGCTGGGTGTACCGTCGATTATCCCGGCATCATTGTAGGGAGCACATGTCCGACAGGTCCCGCTTCCGGCGGTCGGCATGAGGTGCCGTGTCGCGCGGCACGGTCCGGTACGACAGCGGATCGTCGCCCCGGACCGCCGACGCAACCGACACCTCTGGCGGTATTCGGAGGGACCGCTGTTAGAAGGGACGGGCCCGGCGGGGTTCCGTATCGATGAATCTGAAGCGTTTGTACCGTGGACCGTGGCTGTGGTTCATTGCCATCCTGCTCATGCTCCTGGTGACCTCCCAGTTCATGGGATGGGGCAGTGGACCCGAACACGTCAAGACCGACACGTCGAAGGTCTTCACCCTGATCGAGCAGGACCAGGTCAGGGATGCCAAGATCATTGACAAGGACCAGCGCATCGAGCTGACCACCGTTGACGGCAAGCTGTATGAGGCTTACTGGGTGGACGGCCAGGGCGCTGAGCTGGCCGAAGCTCTCCGCGCCAACCAGGGCGGCAACCTGGAGGCGTACGACGTCGAGGTTCCCGGCGACAACATCTGGCTATCCCTGCTCTTCAGCTTCCTGCCGCTCCTGCTGGTCATCGCCGTCTTCTTCTTCATCATGAACCAGATGCAAGGCGGCGGCTCCCGGGTCATGAACTTCGGCAAGTCTCGGGCAAAGCTGATCTCCAAAGACACTCCCAAGACCACCTTCGCTGACGTGGCGGGAGCAGACGAGGCGATCGAAGAGCTCAAGGAGATCAAGGACTTCCTGCAGAACCCGGGGAAGTTCCAGAGCCTGGGCGCCAAGATCCCCAAAGGTGTGCTCCTGTATGGTCCGCCCGGTACCGGTAAGACCCTGCTGGCCCGGGCTGTCGCAGGCGAAGCGGGAGTGCCGTTCTACTCCATCTCCGGTTCGGACTTCGTCGAAATGTTCGTCGGTGTGGGCGCCTCCCGGGTCCGCGACCTGTTCGAGCAGGCCAAGGCCAACGCCCCCGCGATCATCTTCATCGACGAGATCGACGCGGTTGGCCGCCACCGCGGCGCCGGCATGGGCGGCGGCCACGACGAACGCGAGCAGACCCTCAACCAGTTGCTCGTGGAAATGGACGGCTTCGACTCCCGGGGCGGGGTCATCCTGATCGCCGCGACGAACCGTCCGGACATCCTCGACCCGGCGCTGCTGCGCCCCGGCCGTTTCGACCGGCAGATTGTCGTGGACCGTCCCGACCTGGAGGGCCGCAAAGGCATTCTCCGGGTGCACGCCCAAGGCAAGCCGCTCGGCCCCGACGTCGACCTCGACGTCATCGCCCGGCGCACCCCCGGGTTCACCGGTGCCGACCTGGCCAACGTGATCAACGAGGGGGCCCTGCTGACGGCCCGCCGCGGCAAGCAGCAGATCGACATGGCCACCTTGGAGGAGGCCATCGACCGCGTCATCGCGGGGCCGGAGCGCAAGAGCCGCGTCATGTCCGAGGCGGAGAAGAAGATCATCGCCTACCACGAGGGCGGGCACGCCCTGGTGGGCCACGCTCTGCCGAACGCCGACCCGGTGCACAAGGTCACCATCCTGCCGCGCGGCCGTGCCCTCGGCTACACCATGTCGCTGCCGACCGAGGACAAATTCCTCACCTCGCGTTCCGAGATGATGGACCAGTTGGCCATGATGCTGGGTGGACGTGCCGCCGAGGAGCTGGTCTTCCACGAGCCCACCACCGGCGCGGCCAACGACATCGAGAAGGCCACCAACCTGGCCCGCAGCATGGTCACCGAGTACGGCATGAGTGAACGGCTCGGTGCCCGCAAGTTCGGCAACAGCAACACCGAACCGTTCCTGGGCCGGGAGATGGCGCACAGCCGCGAATACTCCGAGGAGATCGCGGCCCTCATCGACGAGGAAGTGCGCCGCCTTATCGAAGCCGCCCACGACGAAGCGTGGGAGATCCTCGTCGAATACCGGGACGTCCTCGACGAGCTGGTGCTCCAGCTGCTGGACAAGGAGACCCTGTCCAAGGAGGAGGTCCTGGAGATCTTCGCCCCGGTGCGTAAACGCCCGTCCCGCGGCTCCTACAAGGGGTACGGCAAGCGGATCCCCTCAGACAAGCCGCCGGTCCTCACCCCCAAGGAGCTCGCCCTGATGGGCCCCAAGGACGTGGAAGACCTCGTCGGGGGCAGCAACGGACAGGCGAACACCGCCGGCGAACTGAGCTGGGAACAGAAGCACGACCGCAAGGCCGGTCCGGGAGACGCCAATCCTGGAGCAGACCGTGACTGAGTACGAATACCGGGTTGGTGATACCGACGCGGGTCTCGCCCCCGCGGGGATCGACCAGCCGCGGATCGAGAAAGCGGTGCGGGAAATCCTGCTGGCTATCGGCGAGGACCCGGATCGGGACGGTCTCGTGGAGACCCCGGCCCGGGTCGCACGGGCCTTCGCGGAGCAGTTCGCTGGGCTCAGCCAGCGCCCCGAGGACGTGCTGACCACGGTGTTCGAGGCCAACCACGAAGAGATGGTGCTGGTCAAGGACATCGAGTTGTACTCCACGTGCGAGCACCACCTTGTCCCCTTCTACGGGGCTGCGCACGTGGGGTACATCCCCAACACGGACGGCCGGATCACCGGACTGTCCAAACTGGCCCGTCTCGTCGACATCTACGCCCGCCGCCCCCAAGTGCAGGAGCGGTTGACGTCGCAGGTCGCAGACGCGTTGATGGAGCGGTTGGAGCCGCGCGGCGTCATCGTGGTCGTCGAAGCCGAGCACCTGTGCATGACCATGCGCGGTGTGCGGAAACCGGGGGCGAAAACCGTGACGTCCGCGGTGCGCGGCGCGTTCCGGGAGAGCTACAAGACCCGCGCCGAGGCGATGGACCTCATCCTGGGACGCCGGTGAGCTCCGCTGTTTCCTTGAGGGAAACTTGACCCGCGCCCCGGGCACGACCGGGGAGATACCGGGGAGAAGGCCAGAAAACCTGGACGCTGGCGGGAAATCTGTAGGCTGACGACTATGGCGACGACAAAGGAACTTCCCGGTCTTCCGGTCGAAGAACGCTGCCTGGTGATGGGGGTCGTCAACGTCACCCCTGACTCGTTCTCCGACGGTGGCCGATGGTTCGACGCTGGTCGGGCGATCGAGCACGGTCTGCGGATGGTCGGGGAGGGCGCGGACATCGTCGATGTGGGCGGCGAGTCCACACAGCCCGGTGCGCAGCGGGTCCCCGCGGACGAGGAGCTGCGCCGGGTGCTGCCGGTGGTCACCGAACTGGCCCGGCAGGGAGTCGTCGTCAGCGTTGACACCATGCGCGCGGAGGTCGCCGCGGCGGCCGTGGACGCGGGCGCGGTGCTCGTCAACGACGTCAGCGGGGGGATGGCGGACCCGGCGATGGCCCGCCTCGTAGCGTCCACCGGTGTCTCCTATGTATTGATGCACTGGCGTGGGCATAGTCATGACATGCAGAAACGCGCCGTGTACACCGACGTCGTGCAAGAGGTCTACGACGAGCTGGAGCAGCGCATGACGGCCGTGGTTGATGAGGGGGTCGACCCGGGCCAGATCATCATCGACCCTGGGCTGGGGTTCGCGAAAAGCCCGGAGAAGGGGCACAACTGGGCGCTGTTGGCGCACCTGGACCGCTTCGCCCAGCTGGGCCGCCCGATCCTCATCGGCGGATCCCGCAAACGCTTCTTAGGGCGGCTGCTCAGCGACGCGGACGGCAACCCGCGCAGTTTCACGGAGTGCGACGACGCCACGGTCGCCGTGACCGCGTTGGCTGCGTTCCACGGCGCCTGGGCGGTCCGCGTCCACGAGGTGCGCCCCAACGCGGACGCGGTGCGCGTCGCCCAAGCGTGGCGGAGCGGCGGGACCGCCCTCATCGACGGGCGCGCCGAGATCCCCCGGGTGCGGGGCGGCCAGTGAGGTCCCGGCAAGAGATCGAGGAGCGGGTGGCCGCGGTCAACGCTGACTTCTACCAGGCCATCGAAACCGGCGACATCGATCTCATGGACCGCGTGTGGGCTGAAGAAGGGCAGGCTCCCGACCTTGTCTGCGTCAACCCGGGCTGGCCGATGCTGCGGGGACGCGCCGAGATCATGCGGGCCTGGTCGCTGGTCATGGCAAACATCCCGTACATCCAGTACGTGCTCACCGGAACCCACGTGGGAGTCAGCGGCACGATCGCCATGGTCACCTGCGAGGAGAACGTGCTGACCGCTGAGGACGACGAGCCCGGGTTCGTTGCGGGCGGCCGGGTGGTGGCTACCAACCTGTTCGTGGAGACCGAGCAGGGCTGGCGGATGTGGTCGCACCACGCTTCGCCAGTGATCCTCCAAGAGGACCTCGAGGGCGCATGACTGAGACGTTCGAACCGTTGGATCGGATCGCGATACGCGGGCTCCGGGCCCGGGGCCGGCACGGGGTGTTCGACTTCGAACGGCACGAGGGGCAGGAGTTCGTCGTGGACGTGGTCTTGGGTGTGGACACGCGTCCGGCCGCGCGGACTGACAGCCTCACGGACACGGTCGACTACGGCGAACTGAGCAGCCGCCTGGTCGACGTGATTGAGGGCGAGCCCGTGAACCTGATCGAGACGCTTGCCCAGCGGCTCGCCGACGTGTGCCTGACCGACCCCCGGGTGGTGGCGGTCGACGTCACGGTGCACAAGCCTGAAGCGCCGATCCAACACCGGTTCGACGACGTGTCCGTCACCATTTCCCGGAGGCGCGGGTGAGTACCGACTGGAGCAAGGCCAGCCGCGTGGTGCTGGCGTTGGGCAGCAACCTGGGGGACCGCCTGGCCGCGCTGCAGGGCGCGCTCGATGCGCTCGCTGACCCCGATGCGCTGCGACTGCTGGCCGTGTCCCCGGTCTACGAGACGGCTCCAGTGGGCGGCCCGGAACAGGACGACTACCTCAACGCGGTAGCGGTGGCGGAAACCGTGCTCGCCCCGGAGGCGCTGCTGGCCCGCGCCCAGCAGGTGGAAAAAGAGTTCCACCGGGTCCGCGACGTGCGCTGGGGGCCGCGCACCTTGGACGTGGACATCATCGACTATGCGGCGCTGGTCCGCACCGACCCGGAGTTGACCTTGCCGCACCCCCGCGCTCATGAGCGCGCTTTCGTGCTGCGCCCGTGGGCCGACATCGACCCTGCCGCTGTCCTTCCTGGGCGGGGAGCCGTCCGCGACCTGCTCGCGGGGGTAGCCGACCAGGAAGTGCGGCGACGCGACGACCTGGTATTGCGGGTGCCACGGTGAGTTCCCCGAGCGACAACGGCCGCAACGGCCGGATACGTCCTACCGGCTGGCGGATGCCGCTGGCGGTTGCCGCGGTCACCGGGACCATCGTGTTTCTGGTGGTGCGGGAAACCTACTCCAGCCTGGTGCTGCTGCCGTGGACGGCGATTCCTACGCTGGCGCTGCTGGCGCTCGGGGAGTTGATCACAGCGGTTCAGGTGCGCCGCCGGATCCGCGGGGAACCAGGGACGGAGCCTATCGAGCCGCTCAGCGCGGCGCGGCTGCTGGCGTTCGCGAAAGCCAGTGTGCTGCTCGGTGCGCTCGCCTGCGGGGGGTTCACCGGGTTTGCTGTGGCGCTGCTGGAGTGGCTGCACAGTCCGCACGCCCGAGCGGACGCCCTTATTGCGGGCGGTACCGCCTTGTCGGGACTGCTGCTGGTGCTTGCCGCGGTGTTTTTGGAGTACGCCTGCCGCGTGCCACCGGACAGCAATGAAAACAACCAGGTCAGTGGGTAGCAGAGCTCTTCCACGACCGGTTTGACCGACAGACGGTGAGTAATTTATCGCTCAGTGCAGGGGTTGGCCCGTTCGGGGGTGGTTGACTGGAATGGTGGACTTCGCCGAATCATCCAAGATGCCGCGATTGGCGGCCCCCGTGCTGCCGAAGGAGCCGGGGTCTCCCCTGGAGCTGGCGTTCGCCGCACCCGTGGGATCCGAGTGGCACCGGTTGGATCCGGCGTTCACCCGGTACCGCAGGATTCTCGCGGCGCTGCTCGCCGTCCCGGTCGCTGCCCTGGGTGGTACTGCCGTAGGCATGTGGCTGCACTGGGCGGTGGGGGCGGCCGTGGCCGCCCTAGTCCTGCTCGCCATGGTGGTTTCCTGGGCCACCGCGGAACGGACCAGGTTGTCGTGGGGGTACGCCGAGGGGGACAGCGACTTCTATCTGACGTTCGGCACGGTGATCCGGCAGTTGCTGGTCATCCCGTACGGCCGGATCCAGGTAGTGGACATCACCGCCAACCTGCTGGAGCAGGCTCTGGGGATCGCGACGGTCCAGGTGCGGACGGCCGCGAGCACCGCTGACATGCGCATCCCCGGGTTGCGGTTGGTGGATGCCGCCGCGCTGCGGGACCGGCTGGCTGAACGCGGTGAGACCTTCCCTACGGGGCTGTGAGTCGTGACTGATCCACGACACGACCCGAAGGCACAGCGGCCACAGGAGAGCACAGCAGACCAGGACCACAAATACCGTGCCTGGGACCAGGACACCCACCTGGGGGACGAGGGCGACCTGCCGGTTCCCGAGCCGCTTCCGGAGGTCGACCCGGCTGGTGAGGACAGCGTCGACACCGAAGAGCCGCTGCCGGAACCGGAACCACTGGATCCGCCCCAGGAGGCGAGCGGCGAGTCCACCGATGCGGGGAGCAGCGTTTCCGAAGACCGGTTGTCCCCCGTGGACGCGCCTCCGCTGCGCGAGGTGACCGCGCCCAACGAGTACGACGAAGACGAGGACCAGACCGCCGGGCCGATCGCGGCGTGGACGTTCTCCGAGCTTCGCGATGCCGCGGGACGGATTTCCTGGCGTTCCCCGGAAGAGGGGCCTGCCAGCCCGGCTCAGCGGCCGCAACAGCCCGACGCCGGCGAGGATGCGGCGGCGTCCGACCGGGAGCAGGCGACGCCTGACCCGCCCCCGCCGCCCAGCCCGCCTCCAGCCCCGCCGCAGCGGGGACGCACCCCGCTGTGGGGGACGCCCGCGGTCCGCCAGGCACAGGCGCCGTCCGCAACCGCTGCCAGTCCCGGCAGCCACCATCCTCCGGCCGCCTCCCCGCAGCCGGGAGCCGAGCAGCGGGCCGAACCGCCCCGCCACCCGGGGGCGCCGCGTTTCGCGCCCGCCCACGCGCCCGCGTTCCCAGCGACGTCGATCACCCAGGGACGTCCGTACGTTCCCCCGGTGTCGCCTCCCGGACCGTTCTGGGCGCCGGGGCACCGGACACCGCCCCCGCCTGCGGGGGCGTACCCTCTCCACCCTGGTCCGGCGCAGCACCCCGGCCCGTGGGGGAGGCCGCCTGCCTCCGCGCCGTGGAGCGGCCCCCACAGCCCTGTACCGCCGCCGCAGGGGGCGCCGGTGTTCGCCCCGCCGTCTTTCGGTCCGGGGTGGACATGGCCGCAGCCTAAGCTCAGCATGCCCACCGGGGCAACGGAGGACATCACGGCCGGCTCCCACCGGCTGCACGGGGCCACGGTCGTCCTCAACGCCGCGATCGTCACGCTCGTGTTCCTGGCGCTTCCCGGACCGCTGCTGCTTCCGCTAGGGATCGGCTGGCTCCTGCTGGCGCTGCTGGTGGTGGCGTTGGGGTCGCTCATGGTGTCCGTGGTGTCCTGGTACTACACCCGTTTCGAAGTGCACGAGGAGCGTCTCATCCTGCGCACCGGCCCGTTCCGGCAGCGCGTCCGGGAAGTCCCGTTGAGCCGCCTCCAGGCCGTAGACGTGGTCCGCCCCCTGTTCATGCAGGTCGTCGGGCTTTCTGAGCTGCGGGTCGAGGTTGCGGGGGGAGACCACGGCGAAGTCCGGCTGCGCTATCTCGGCCGGCGGAAGGCGGAACGGTTGCGCGCGGCCCTCTTGGCGGCCGCGGCCGGGCTGTCAGAGCACCTCCCGGAAGCCCCGGAGATGCCGCTGTACCAGCTCCGGTTCTCACTGCTCATCGGCGCGCTCACGTTCCGCATCCCGGTTTTGGTGGCTTTCGCCCTGTTCGGGGCGCTGATTGCGGTGGGGTGGGCGTTCGACGAGCCGGGCGTGCTGGGTGGGGCGGTGCCGCTCCTGCTCGGGCTGGTCCACGGTTTCGTGGGGCCGCTGCTGCGCTACATCGACTTCTACGCTTCGCTCTCCCCGGACGGGCTGCGCGTGCGCTACGGGGTGTTCCAGGCGCGGATGCAGACGGTGCCGCCGGGGCGGGTGCAGGCAGTGCGTATCGTCGAGCCGCTGCTGTGGCGGTGGCTGCAGGTGGTGCGGGTCGAGGCGAACATCGCCGGGTACGCAGGGCAGCGGCAGGTCGACTCGACGACGCTACTGCCGGTGGTGCCTCGAGCGCTCGCCTACGAGCTGCTGCGCGGTTTCCTGCCCGGGAATGGGTTGGACACGGTCCGGTTCCGCCCAGGGGCGCGGGAAGGCAGCTCCGAGGAGCTGGGCATGGACGACGCGCTGTTCGTGGTCCGACGCGGCAGGTTCTGCCGGATCGTGGAGGTCGTGCCGTATGCGCGGATCCAGGCGGTGCGGCTGCGGATGGGGCCGTTGGAGCAGCGGCGCGGTACCGCTGTCGTCGAAGTGGAGGTCCCGGCCGGTCCGGTGAGTGGTCGTGCCCCGGAGCTTGAGCTGGCGGAGGCGCGGGAAACACTGGACCGGATTACGGCACTGGCGCGGCAGGCCCGTGCCCAGACCGGAGGGCCCGAGCGGTGGGCCATTCGAGGGGAACCGGTCTGAAGTTTGCTGCCCGCGTGCGGCGGGGCACGCCCCGGAAAGCCCGACAGGGACGGGGATTTCGCATCAGGAGCCCAGTAACCGCCCCACCAGCGGAAAGTGATCTATGGCACACAAACGGGGTGGTGGTGTGGAGTTTTTCGGTACCAAATCACGACATGTCAGCCACAAACAGTCACTGAATGGATTCGCTTAGTTATTCACATTCGCGAAATGGGCCACAAAGCGGCGGAAGATGTGGCTAGATGGAGCCCGAACACACCAAGTGTTCGCCACAACACCCATCGTCAATGGGTCGGGCCCCCCTATTCCCCTGACCCTCTGGAGGGAAGAAACGTGCTGAAGAAGATCCTCGCCGTCGCCGCTGTCACCGCCGCCACGACCCTGAGCCTGACGGGCACCGCCCTCGCCCACTCCGGAGACGACATCATCACCTCCGGAAAGGGATCGATCCTCGGCGGCAACCAGCTCGTCGACGCCAACGTGCCGGTCAACGTCTGCGGCAACGCGATCGCCATCCTCGGCTTCGCCAACGCGGGCTGCTGGTACTCCGGCGCCGCCGTCCTCAACTAACACCCGCACCCCTAGCTTGCGGTGACATGGGGCCCGCACAGCCCCATCGGCGTCAGGACAATCCTGGTGGTATCCGCTGAACGGCCGACGCCGACCTTCCGGTCGGTGTCGGCCGTTGTCGTGGTTCCGGAGGCCCGCCCCCACGTGTCACCGGGACGCAACCGGCAAGTAACCTAGAGCGTGTCTGACGGACCGTTCCGGAGTCGAGGCCACAGCCACCGTTTCGGAGACCACCTCGCGAACACACCCAGCCGTCGACAAGTCCGGTACCCGAGTGGACTGGAACGAATGCCATGAACACGGCGCATGACACACGGCAGCGCCCCGCACGGCTCGCCGTCGGGGTCATCGGCCCGGGCCGGGTCGGGTCAGCACTCGGTGCGGCACTCGAACGCGCCGGACACCGCGTCGTCGCGGCCGCAGCGATCTCCGAGGCGTCACGGCAGCGGGTCGCCGCCCGCCTGCCCCACGCCCGGATCCTCGAACCCGCCGACGTCATCGCGGAAAGCGACCTGGTCCTGCTGACCGTCCCCGATGACGCCCTCGCTCCGCTCACCAACGGACTCGCTGCCACCGGTGTCACCGTCACGGGAAAACTCGTCGCGCACGCTAGTGGCGCACACGGCTACAGCGTGCTCGCCCCCCTCACCCAGGCCGGGGCACTCCCGCTCGCCCTCCACCCGGTCATGACCTTCACCGGCCGGGACGAAGACCTCACCCGGTTGGCCAACTGCTCTTTCGGAGTCACCTCACCCGAATCGCTCCGCCCCATCGCCGAGGCCCTCGTCATGGAAATGGGGGCCGAACCCGTGTGGATCGCCGAAGAATACCGGGCGCTCTACCACGCGGCCCTCGCCCACGGTGCGAACCACCTTGTCACCCTCGTCACCGAAAGCGCGTCCCTCCTCGCCCAAGCCGGGGTCGACCACCCCGGCCGCATGCTCGCCCCACTCCTCGGCGCAGCCCTGGACAACGCGCTACGCCTCGGCATCGACGGCCTCAGTGGGCCGGTGATGCGTGGAGACGCCGACACCGTCGCCACGCATCTCGCCCAACTACGCGAACACGCACCGGAGAGCGTCGCGAGCTACCTCGCGCTGGCCCGCCTCACCGCGGACCGCGCGCTCGCGGCGGGTCTGCTCAGACCGCAGGACGCCGAACGGCTCCTCGACGTCCTCACCTGACACGCCCAACTTCCCGAGCAACGGAGACCAGCCGTGACTCAATCGACCGCCTCCGCACACAAAACCCCGGTCGTGACCCGTACCGCCGAAGAAATCCAGGCCCTGCGCCCGCAGCTGGGGCGTCTTGCTCTGGTCCCCACCATGGGAGCCCTCCACACGGGGCACCGCAGCCTCATCGCCCAAGCCCGCGAACACGCCGAATCCGTAGCCGTCAGCATCTTCGTCAACCCGCTGCAGTTCGGACCCAACGAAGACTACGACCGCTACCCCCGCACCTTCGACCACGACCTGCGCGTCTGCGCTGAAGAAGGAGTGGACGTGGTCTTCGCGCCCACCGTGGACGTCATGTACCCGGACGCGGACGGCGACAGCCTGGGACAGATCGTCACCGTCGACCCCGGAAGCATGGGCCGAGTCCTGGAAGGAGAATTCCGCCCCGGCTTCTTCCACGGCGTGCTCACCGTCGTCAACAAACTGTTCAACCTCATCCGCCCGGATGTGGCGGTCTTCGGCCAAAAAGACGCCCAACAGCTGGCCGTGGTGCGCCGCATGGTCCGCGACCTGTGCCTGCCCGTCACCATCGTGGCTGCACCGACCGTGCGCGACCCCGACGGTCTGGCCACCTCCAGCCGCAACGTCTACCTGAGCGCTGAAGAGCGCGCCAGCGCGCTCGCCCTGTCCAAAGCCCTGTTCGCCGGGGCAGACGCCGCCTCCTCCGGCCCCGCCGCAGTGCTTGCCGCCGCCCGCGCCATCCTCAGCGAAGCAGCCCGCGCCACACCCCCGGTCAGCGTCGACTATCTGGCCCTCGTCGACCCCACCACCTTCACCGAAGTGGGCGACGACTACCGGGGCGACGCAGTACTAGCGGTAGCCGCGTGGGTGGGGGAGACCAGGCTGATTGATAACGTTCCGCTGACCCTGTAACCACCCTCAACAACCGCGCAAGGGAGCTTCGTTGTGAACGCGAGCCCTGCCCCGATACCGCTGCGGCTGACCGCACCAGAGCCCGGCTGGACCGCACACACCGATGTGGTCATCGTCGGATCAGGGATCGCAGGGCTCAGCACCGCACTGCGCTACATCGAGCGGACCCCCACAGGCAGGGTCGTGCTCGTCACCAAGGACCTCATCGCCAACGGCTCCACCCGGTGGGCACAAGGCGGGATCGCTGCCGCCGTCGACCCCGGCGACAACCCGTGGGCCCACCTGGTGGACACCATCGAAGCCGGGGCAGGGCTGTGCGACCCAGACGCGGTCCGCATCCTCGTTGACGAAGGCCCCGCAGCCCTGCACTGGCTGATCGACCAGGGAACCGTCTTCGACCGCACCGACACCGGGGACCTCGCCCTCACCAGGGAAGGCGGCCACCGCGCGCACCGCATCGCACACGCCGGTGGGGACGCTACCGGCGCGGAGATCGAACGCGCCCTCGTCGAAGCGGTCCGCGCCTGCGACCGCATTGAACTCATCGAACACGCTTTCGTCCCCGACCTGCTCGTCGGCGTCGACACCCAGGGGCAGCGCCGGGTCGCCGGGGTCACCGTGCACGTCATGGGCGAGGGCGAACGCGACGGCGTGGGCGCAATCCACGCCACAGCCGTTGTGCTCGCCACCGGAGGCATGGGACAGGTGTTCGCCGCCACCACCAACCCGGAAGTGTCCACCGGAGACGGTCTCGCGTTGGCGCTGCGCGCCGGAGCACGCGTCCAAGACCTCGAATTCGTGCAATTCCACCCCACCGTGCTGTGGCTGGGCGCCCACGCCCGCGGCCGCCAGCCCCTCGTCTCCGAAGCGGTCCGCGGCGAAGGCGCGTTCCTCGTCGACGTGCACGGCCGCCGCTTCATGCGCGGCGTCCACGAGCTCGCGGACCTCGCCCCCCGCGACGTCGTCGCCCGCGAAATCGCCCGGGCCATGGCCGAAACCGGCGCCGACCATGTCTACCTGGACGCCCGCCACTTCGGCGCCGACAAGTGGGAACGCCGCTTCCCCACCATCCTCGCCTCGTGCCGCACCCACGGCATCGACCCGGTCACCGACCTCATCCCCGTCGCCCCGGCCGCGCACTACGCGTCCGGCGGCATCCGCGTCGACCACGACGGGCGCACCGACCTCGCCGGACTGTACGCGGTCGGCGAGACCGCCCGAACCGGCGTGCACGGAGCCAACCGGCTCGCCTCCAACTCCCTGCTCGAAGGAGTGGTCTTCGCCGACCGGATCGCCGCCGCCCTCGCCGACGAGCAGCCTCCCGCGTTGACCGGTCCGGTCCTGCCCGCCGGAGGCGGCCCCAGCGGGCTCGCGGACCCGGAGATCCTCCCCGAACTGCGGGAAGCCATGTCCCGCTACGTCGGAGTGCGCCGCGACGCGGCAGGGCTTGCCAAAGCCACCGCGGTACTGGAAGAGCTCACCGCCCGCGCTACCGCCACCAACCCCGCGCCGGGCGTGCCCGCCTGGCAGGCCACCAACCTGCTCACCGTCGCCTGGGCCCTGGTGCGGGCAGCGGAACGCCGCCAGGAAACCCGCGGCTCCCACTGGCGGGCCGACTACGAGCAGCCGTCGGCTCAGGCACGCTCCCGGACCTTCATCCTCGACCCGTCGGGAATCAGGGAGGACACGTCGATGCGCCCCTACACGCTGCCGGAGGAACTCGTCGAGGAGCTCAACCGGATCACCGTGCCCGAAGCTGCGCTGCGCGGAGCCGCACCGGAGAAAACCCGGCCCGCCGTGGCATGGCACGAAGAGCTCATCCGCACCGCGCTCGCCGAGGACTGCTCCGGACACCAGGTCGACGTCACCACGGTCGCCACGATTCCCCCCGCACAGATCCGCACCGCCGACGTAGTCGCCCGCCGGGACGGGGTGGTCGCCGGGCTGCCCCTCGCGGAACTCGTCTTCCGCCTCGTATGCGAAGGCGTTGTCGAAGTGATCCGGCACGCTCGCGACGGCGACTCCGTCAAACGCGGCGACATTCTCATGACGGTCACTGCGCGCACCCGCGACCTGCTCACCGCGGAACGGACCGCCCTGAACTTCCTCACCCACCTGTCGGGGATCGCTACCGCCACCCGCGCCTGGGTGGACGCGGTAGCCGGCACTAAAGCCGCGATTCGGGACAGCCGCAAAACCCACCCGGGCCTGCGCGTCCTGGAAAAATACGCGGTTCGCTGCGGCGGCGGGGTCAACCACCGCTTCGGGCTCGCGGATGCCGCTTTGATCAAGGACAACCACATCGCCGCGGCCGGGGGAGTAGCCGAAGCAGTGCGAGCAGTCCGGGAGCGTTTCCCCGACATCCCGCTGGAGGTGGAAGTCGACCGGATCGACCAGATCGAACCGGCGCTGGCCGCGGGCGCGGAAGAGATCCTGCTCGACAACTTCACCGTGCCCGAACTGCGGGAAGCAGTCGCTCTGGTCGCGGGCCGCGCCCGCTTGGAGGCCAGCGGCGGGCTCACCCTCGATCGGGCAGCGGATGTGGCGGCCACCGGAGTGGACTATCTTGCGGTTGGCGCGCTCACCCACTCCAGTCCCGCACTGGACATCGCGCTCGATCTCCGTGAGAACTTCTGACCGACAGCGACCCCCTTTTGGTAGGCCCCCATGCTGCTCACGATCGACGTCGGCAACTCCGACACTGTCTTCGGTCTATTCGAGGGCGAGGATCTGCTGGAACACTGGAGAGTCTCGTCTAAGGGGCGGCGGACCGCCGACGAATGGGCCGTGGTCGTCCAGAACCTGCTGCACTTCGACTCGCTGATCCACGGCGACATCGACGGGATCGCCATGTGCTGCACCGTGCCGATGGTGCAGAACGAGATGCGCCAGATGTTCCGCCGCCACTACGGGGACGTGCCCGCCGTCATCGTCGAACCCGGGGTCAAAACGGGCGTACCGATCCGCATGGACAACCCCAAGGAGGTCGGCAGCGACCGTATCGTCAACGCGCTGGCCGCGGCGCGGCTGTACGGCGGTCCCGCCGTGGTCGTGGACTTCGGCACCGCCACCACCTTCGACGCGGTGAGCGCCCGAGGGGAATACGTTGGCGGAGCCATCGCCCCGGGGATCGACATCTCGGTGGAGGCGCTGTCCAAACGGGGTGCGCAGTTGCACATGGTGGAGATCATCAAACCGCGCTCGGTGATCGCGAAGAACACCACTGAAGCGCTGCGCTCCGGCATCGTCTACGGGTTCGCGGGCCAAGTCGACGGCATCGTGGACCGCATGGCCCAGGAGCTCACCGACGACGTGGACGACGTCACCGTTGTCGCCACCGGTGGCCTGGCGCCTCTGGTGGTGGACGAATGTGAGACGGTGGACGTGCACGAGCCGTGGCTGACGCTCATCGGCTTGCGCATGATCTTCGAACGGAACACGTGAGCAGAAGATCAGGAGACCCTGCGCCAGGAGCAAACCCCTGGTAGCAGACGCACGAGCGGCGCTGCAGGACGGCTGTCCCCCCGCCCAGCGCCGCCAGCACGGCGGTGGCATGCACCGCGTGCGGCGCTGTGTCTTTCCCGTTCAACCGAGGGTGCACGCTGTTGACGCGTAGATTGCTGTGCTCCCCTGACCGATAGGATCGACTGCGTGAGTGAAGTACTGGATGATCTGCCGGAACAGATGCGGGTTCGCCGCGAGAAGCTGGACCGACTGCGTCGGGAGGGTGTCGACCCCTACCCGGTGACCTTCCCGCGCACGACGACGATCGCAGAGGTCCGGGCGAAACACGGCGATCTCGCTCCGGACGTCTACACCGGGGAACGCGTGGCCCTGACCGGGCGGGTCATGCTGTATCGGACCGGCGGCAAACTCTGCTTCGCCACGATCCGGGACGCGTCCGGGGACATCCAGGTCATGCTCTCCCTGGACAGGGTGGGCGCCGAGCGTTTGGCGGCGTGGAAGAGCGACGTCGACCTGGGCGACCACATCGGTGTCGAAGGGGAAGTGATCACTTCTCGGCGAGGCGAGTTGTCGATCCTCGCGGACACCTGGACGCTGACCTCCAAGTGCCTGCGCCCGCTGCCGGACAAGCACAAGGGGCTGACCGACCCTGAGGCACGGGTGCGCCAGCGCTACGTGGACCTTATCGTCAACCCCGAGTCGCGGGAGATGGTGATGCGCCGCGCCCGCACGGTGCGTGCGCTGCGCGACGGGCTGCACAACCGCGGCTACATCGAGGTTGAGACGCCGATGCTGCAGCAGGTGCACGGCGGGGCGACGGCACGCCCCTTCGTCACCCACATCAACGCCTACGACCTCGACCTCTACCTGCGCATCGCCCCCGAACTGTACTTGAAGCGGATGGTGGTCGGCGGGGTTGAGAAGGTCTTCGAAATCAACCGGAACTTCCGGAACGAGGGCGCGGACTCCACGCACAACCCCGAGTTCACGATGCTGGAGTTCTACCAGGCCTACGCGGACTACAACGTGATGGCCGACATCACCCGCGAACTCATCCAGGAAGCCGCCGTCGCAGTGTTCGGCAGCACGGTGGTCCAGCGGGGCGACACAGAGGTCGACTTGGGCGGCGAGTGGCCGCAGATCACCTTGTACGGCGCGGTCTCTGAAGCGCTGGGCGAAGAAGTCACTCCGCGGACCCCGGTGGAGACGCTGCGGAAGCTGGCGGATGCGCGCGGTGTCGAATGGAACCCGGAGTGGGGTCCGGGCAAGCTCGTCGAGCACCTTTTCGAGGAGTTGGTCCAAGACAGCCTGGTGCAGCCGACTTTTGTCCGGGACTACCCGCTTGAAACCAGCCCGCTGACCCGCCAGCACCGTGAAGACCCGCTGCTCACCGAGAAGTGGGATCTCATCGGATTCGGTATGGAGTTGGGCACCGGATATTCCGAGTTGATTGATCCGGTGGAGCAGCGCCGCCGCTTGACTGAGCAGTCTCTGCTGGCTGCCGGGGGCGATCCCGAGGCAATGCAGTTGGACGAGGATTTTCTGCGCGCCTTGGAGTACGCCATGCCGCCTACCGGCGGTGTCGGTGTGGGCGTCGACCGGCTGTTGATGGCCTTTACCGGAAAGAACATTCGCGAGACGATCCTGTTCCCATTGGTCCGACAGGAACAGAGATAAGTAAGTCCTGTCGAGGGCACACTCATACGCGTCTCTTACGCGTGAGTGTGCCCTTCCTTTTCGGTCAGGAGACGTCGAAAACTCCTCGAAGGGCTGTCCAGAATTCCTGCTACGGAATGCGGACCAGCCTTTAGTGTCGAGCTCCCCCATGACCAGGGCAAACACTGTTTATGCAGGTCAAAGTCTGTCATGGGGTTCTTTCTCTAGCTTTTGTCGCCGTGGGTTTTTGAAATATTACAGTTAGTGTTTGAATAACTCTTGACGGTATGTCGCTATACGCTTAGCGTTTTGCGAGGAGCGGAGAATCCGCGCGCGTTTGCCGCAGAGGACCACAGCAGATAGCGAGGGGGCGAGGTGGTTATCACCGTTTCGAGCACTGTCTGGTGAGCACATACCCGCGCGAGGTCTGTCCGTCCCAGGCCACCGCGTGTGAGTGCGTGAAAGTCCGACCACCGAAGCCCAGCCATTCCCCAATCCCACGGGGCCTATGGGGGCAATGTGGCGCAGAGTTTCGAGAAAAGCACCAAAAGTGCGAACCAAAAGATCCCGTATCTCATCTGAATGTGTGTCTTCGCGGTGATGGAGTCGTTGTTCCGCACTCACCGGACGGATGAGGAGGACGGAGTGGAACAGGCCACACTCGTACGTCAGACAACCGCTAAAGAAGAACTGAACGGACCGGTCCTGCGCGACTGCTGCCTGGTGCCCGCCCAAGGGCGTGAACGCGACTCGAACGAGGAGTACGCCCGGGCCGTGGGCCTCAACGAAGACGAGCTGCGCATGCTGGCCGAAATCGCCACCGGCGTCACCACCGACGTGGTGGCGCGTCGCCTGGACCTCAGCGCGCGCACCCTGCGCCGCCGCCTCCGCTCGATCTGCGACCGTCTTGGCGTCAACACCCCCATCGAAGCGGTCGTCTGGGCCGCCCGCCGGCACCTGATCTAGCCCGGCTGCGCTGCGCGGACACCGCTCTGTATGCCACTACCAGGCCTTGGACCTCCACGGCGCCGCCCGCACCCGCCCACGGAGCACACCACAGCGCCGTTTCGGCGGGAGCGCGGACGGCGCCGTCGCCGAGATACGGATAAGCTGACTCGGCGATGACAATAGAAGAAGCGATCACCGTCCGCCGGGCACGCACCCGCGACGTCGTCCACATCCGCAGACTCATCGACCTCTTCAGTGGGGAAGGCCGCATCCTCACTAAGAGCACGGTCACTCTGTACGAGGACATCCAAGAGTTCTGGGTGGGCGAACTCGACGACGGAACAAGCAAGCGGGTCGTGGGGTGCGGGGCGCTTCACGTGCTGTGGGAAGACCTCGCCGAGGTCCGCACAGTCGCCGTCGACCCGGAGGTCCAGGGCCGCGGGGTGGGGCACCGCATCGTCTCCGCGCTGCTGGACACCGCGCGAGAACTCGGTGTGCGCCGGGTCTTCTGCCTGACCTTCGAAACCGCGTTCTTCGCCAAACACGGTTTCGTGGAGATCAAAGGCACCCCGGTCTCCGACGAGGTCTACCAGGAACTCTTGCGCTCCTACGACGAGGGGGTCGCGGAATTCCTCGACCTGGACCGGGTCAAACCCAACACCCTCGGCAACGTCCGCATGCTGCTGCACCTGGACTCCGACCCGGCCCAGGACTCCGCGAACGGCTCCTCGGCCCGCCCCGGGGCCTAGAGCAGCCGCAACTGCCGGTCCTTCGGGCGCTTCCGGAGCGCCGACTCCGCATCCACCGCCATGGTGAGCTTCGCGTCAATGGCCGCGAGGAAAGGAGACGGTGCCGCGTCGAAGGTGCGGCCCCGCCGCGTGCGCCGCCGCGCCCGGGACAGGTACAGCCGACGCTGCGCCCGCGTGATCCCCACGAAGAACAGGCGGCGCTCCTCAGCCGTGTCCTCGTGCTCCTCACCCGGGAAGAAGAACGGCAGCAGCCCGTCCTCGCAGCCCACCAGGAACACCACCGGGTATTCGAGCCCTTTAGCGGCGTGCAAGGTCAGCAGCGACACCCGGTCGGCCCGCGGATCCAAGGCGTCCACTTCAGCGCCGAGCGCCAACGCGGAGAGGAACTCGGAAAGGTCGGTGCCGCACCGCTCCGCCAGCGGGGCCACCAGTTCCCCGGCGGCCCGTACGTCGGTGACCCGCCGCTCGTTGTCGGCATAGCGGCGACACAGCGTCTCCACCGCGGACCGCACCCGGTCGACCACCGGACCGTCCGGCTGGTGTGGCAGCTCCGCGACGAGGATCCGCATCTCCGGGCGGGACAGCAGCCGGTCGTGCGAACGCTTCTGGAACGGGATGCCCGCCGTGTTGAACGCGCTGATGATCGCCTCGCTCTGCGCATCGGTGCGGTACAGCACGCAGATGTCGCTGAACGACAGCGAATCGTCCCCGTCCTCGGTGACCCGGCCGCTGTCCAGCGAGTGCAGCGACGTCCCACCGAGCAGCCGGTCGATCGCGCGGGCCACGAACGACGCCTCGGCGTACTCGTCGGCTGCAACGTGCACGCCGATCCGCGGCGCCTCACCGAACTGGCCCACGGCGCGCAGCGTCCGCCCCGGCACCAGCGAGGCGGGGGCGATCGCCTGCAGCGCAGCGTTGACGATCGTGGAGTTGGACCGGTAGTTGCGGGTCAACTGGACGGTGCGCGCGCTCGGATAGTCCTCGGTGAACCGCAGGAAGAAGCCCACATCAGCGCCGCGGAACCCGTAGATGGCCTGGTCGGGGTCGCCGATCACCGTGAGGTTCGCCTCCGGGCCGGCCAAGAGCCGCAGCAGCGCGTACTGGCTTTCGTCCACGTCCTGGTATTCGTCCACGCTGATGTACGGCCAGCGGCTCCGATAGTGGGCGACGAGCTCCTCGTCCGCGGAGAGCAGCCGCACCGGCAACCGGATCAGGTCGGTGAAGTCCACCAGGTTCGCTTCCCGCAGCCGGGCATCAAACCGGGCGATCTCTGCGTCGTCCTCGTGCAGCGCCGTCTCCCGGCGGGCGAGGAGCCGCCGCCCTTCCCCGGCAGAACCGGCGATCTCGGCGGCGATCTCCTGACGCAGGCTGTCGTCGGCGATGGTGAAGTCGGGGCTCAGCCCGGCCCGCGCGTACTGCTCCCGCAGGATCAGCGCGCCCAGGCCGTGCAGCGTGGTGATGGTCATGTCCGCGGCGCGTTCGCCGAGGAGCGCGTGCAGCCGTTCCCGCAGCTCGTCGGCTGCCCGCCGGGTGAACGTGATCGCCAAACACTGGCTGGCGGGAACACCGCGTTCCGCCACCACGTAGGCGATCCGATGCGTCAGGGTGTGGGTCTTCCCCGTGCCGGGGCCGGCGACGATGAGCAGTGGCCCCCCGGTGTGTTCTGCGGCGGCCCGCTGGTCCGGGTCCAGGCCGTCCAGCAGGCTGGCGGGCGACGGCTGGGACGAGGTTTCCTCGGCCGAGAAAAGCGCGGGCTCGGCGTCGGTGTCCGCTGGTGTTACCGGCTCCGGTGCGGGGGTTGGCGCCGACGGGGCGGAGCGGCGCGCCGTCCGCGGAGCAGCCGGGGCTTGCTCCGGAAGGTCGAGGTCGCCGAAGAGGGTCGGCGTAGTGTTCTTGGAGCGCAGCTCCTCAGGCTGGAACATGCGGATCACGCCGTATTCGCCGTCGTAGCCGGCTTCCCGGATGACCTCGCCGCGGCGCAGTCGGGTGATCGCCTCCCCCAGCAGTTCCCCGCCGACCCGAGTCACCTCGTCCAAGGGGACCGACTGCAGAATGTCCAACTCGGGGCCGAGTTCACCGACCAGGCGGGTCACTTCGCCCATGACGCGTTTGCTCTTCGGGCCCACACCCACGATCTCGCTGACGATCTCCGGCAGCGGAACCAGGCTGGTGAAGTCCGCCGCCCCTGGCACCCGGTAGCCTTCAGACCGGTCAGCGAGTTCGCTGACCCGGTGGAAGACGCCGACCGTGAGCGGTTTCCCGCACACCGGGCAGCGACCATGGTGGTCCCGGGTGGCCTGCGGGTCGAAGCGGATCCCGCATTTGCGGTGCCCGTCCAGGTGGTATTTCCCTTCCTCGGGGAAGAATTCGACCGTGCCGCGGAAGCCTTCCCCGGTCTCCAAAGCCCGCCGCACCGCGTAATAGTCGAGATCGGTGTCGAACCGGGTCGCTTCCCGCGCCAGCATCGGCGGGGAATGCGCGTCGGAATTGCTCACCAGGGTGTAGGAGTCGAGGGAAGAGACCATCCAGTTCATGGCCGGGTCGCTGGACAGCCCGGTCTCCACCGCGAAGATGTGGTCAGCCAGGTCGGCGTAGCAGTCGGCGATGCTGTCGAAACCGGATTTGGAGCCCAGGGCCGAAAACCACGGGGTCCAGATATGGGCGGGCACGAGATAGGAGCCGGGATCGCTGGAGAGCGTAATGTCCAGCAGGTCGCGGGAGTCCAGGCCCAGAATGGGGCGGCCGTCCGAGGCGAGGTTGCCGATCTTGGCGAGGTCGGCGGTAATCCGCCCGGCCGCCTCAAACGACGGCGCATAAAGCAGGTGGTGCACTTTGCGGGTGCGGCCGTCGCGTTTGTAGATCGTGGAGATCTCCACGGAGAGCATGAAGCGGGGCAGGGTGCGGCAGTTCGGTGGCAGAGTCCGCAGGATGCGCGACTCGATTTCGGGGCGCAACCGGAAAAGACCGGGTTCTGCGGGGACCAGGTCGCGCTCCAACTCGGCCCGCCAGGCAGGGTGAGTGAAATCACCGGTTCCGACCAAGGCGATCCCCTTGCGGGCAGCCCACCACGCGAGGTGTTCCAGATCGGAATCTTTGCTGCACGCCCGCGAGTACTTGGAGTGGATATGTAGATCGGCGTGGAACTCCACGGCGAGGTCCTCTCAATGCCCAAGGGGGAGTCCTGGTGTGCGCAGACAGCGGGGTCTGCCACTCTCTCCGGTCACCCTGCAACGATCCCACAACTTCCCACTGGGACAGACCTTAGAGCTTGCTGAGAGCACTCTGTGGAGAGAAGGGGTAATCTGTGCAATGCGAACAAAAAGCGGATCGGTTTTTGTTCGCATAGGACGTTGCGCGGCGCTTTGTGATCTTCTTCTGTTTAATACGATCTGCTTGCGGCTGGGTGTTTGAGTTCTCTGCCGGCTACGCGCAGTTGTCTTTTGGTCCTGTGTGTATGGGTGTTTTAGGCTGAGTGCGATCCCCGATAGACCTTTAGCCACTTCCAACTCTGGCTAAACGGGACGCGGGTTCCTGGTGGAACAGCGTGGCTGCTCACCTATGATGACCTGGGCTCGTCGACAGTTGATACGGCCGTCGTACCAGGGAACCAGCAGGCATCCCGCTCTGGGTAATCGCTGTATAAAGGAACGGCCAGGAGAAGGGTTCGTCTGATGTGGGACGTATTGTCAGCACTGATCCCGCCCGCTGTTGTCGCGACAGTGTTCTGCGTGGCTATCTACACGCTGCTCCGTAAGGAGATGGCGCCCAGAACGTCCGACGGCAGGCCCATTGACGAGGGCGAATCACCAGAGACGAAGGAAGCGGACAACAAAGTCGCTGCTGAGAGCCAAGACACACCGCGCGCTTCCGATGCGGAAGTCCGTGACACAGAGGAAGAGCACAAGGGGCGCTAAGCCCACATCAGTGAATGCTGTGTCGGCGGGCATGTTATGAACTTCTTGACTGCATCTGACAGCTCAGCATCAACTCTGTCATAAATTTCTTCCCATCATCTTGATGTGATCGAAGATAACTTCATTCTGAGTAGAGTGAATTGTCTTTCCAAAGGCCGCAGGATAGCTTTATATTCAATGGCCTGTTAACACTCTTCTCAGCCAAGAAAGGACCCAGCATGGCCCAAAAGGTACAGGTGCTACTCGTCGATGACCTCGATGGAGGTGAGGCTGAGGAGACGGTCTCCTTCGGAATCGACGGTGCCACCTATGAGATCGACCTCAGTGGTGAAAACGCGGCTAAGCTCCGCGCTGCGCTCGAACCTTTTATTAAGGCCGCCCGCAAGGCACCGACGAAGCGTGGTGCTACCCGCAGCAAGCAGCGCAGCACGCTGAGTCGGGAGCGCAGCGCCGAGATCCGCGCCTGGGCCCGGGCGGCTGGCAAGCAGGTCAGCGAACGAGGCCGCATCCCTCAGGCGATCATGGACGAATACCACGCCGCCCAGGGACGCTGACTGTCGCCCTCGCCCCGGATTCACGCCGTGCCGCTGAGGGCGTGAATCCTCTCCAGCGAGGATTGCCCCCTCCGGAACACCGACCAGCAACGCTGTTCGCTTAGAGCAAATATCGTGCGAACACGCATCACGGCCCGCGTTCTCTCACGTAGTTGAGGGTCGCGGGCCGTTCGCTTGCGGCGTACGCGGAACATATGAGGGGCGAACAGTAGTTGGATGAGGATGAACGCCCTATCGTCGGGGAAAGTCTCTTGGCATAGCACCGTGTGAAGAGATCGGTGGTGGGTGTATTCGTGTGGCCGTCCGGGGAGCCGGTCGGCGCGGTGTAGACGGGTGCGACAGTGCCCTGGAGGTTCCCTGATCCACCTCGGGGCCGATAGGCGGAAAAGTGAGGGTCGGAACTTCCGTCCCTGCCTGACCGCTCTGTGAGGAGCGACGAGACATGTTCGAGAGGTTTACCGACCGCGCACGGCGCGTGGTTGTCCTGGCTCAAGAAGAAGCCAGGATGCTCAACCACAACTACATTGGCACGGAGCACATCCTGCTCGGCCTCATCCACGAGGGCGAGGGCGTCGCTGCCAAGGCTCTGGAGAGCCTCGGCATCAGCCTGGAAGCCGTCCGTCAGCAGGTTGAGGAGATCATCGGGCAGGGGCAGCAGGCCCCGTCCGGCCACATTCCCTTCACACCCCGTGCCAAGAAGGTCCTGGAACTGTCACTGCGCGAGGCCCTGCAACTGGGACACAACTACATTGGCACGGAGCACATCCTGCTCGGCCTCATCCGAGAAGGCGAGGGTGTGGCCGCCCAGGTGCTGGTGAAGCTGGGCGCCGACCTCAACCGGGTGCGCCAGCAGGTGATCCAGCTGCTCCACGGCTACCAGGGCAAGGAGCCGCAGGCCGCCGGCACGGCCGCCGAGTCGGCACCGTCCACGTCCCTGGTGCTGGACCAGTTCGGCCGCAACCTGACCCAGGCCGCCCGCGAAGGCAAGCTCGACCCGGTCATCGGTCGCGACAAGGAGATCGAACGGGTCATGCAGGTCCTGTCGCGGCGCACCAAGAACAACCCTGTCCTGGTGGGCGACCCCGGTGTCGGAAAGACCGCCGTGGTCGAAGGCCTGGCGCAGAAGATCGTCAAGGGCGAGATCCCCGAAACCCTCAAGGACAAGCAGCTCTACACGCTCGACCTCGGCGCCCTGGTCGCGGGCAGCCGCTACCGGGGTGACTTCGAAGAGCGGCTGCGTAAGGTCCTCAAGGAGATCCGCTCCCGCGGCGACATCATCCTCTTCATCGACGAGCTGCACACCCTGGTCGGCGCCGGCGCCGCGGAAGGCGCGATCGACGCGGCCTCCATCCTCAAGCCGATGCTGGCCCGCGGTGAACTGCAGACCATCGGCGCGACCACCCTGGACGAATACCGCAAGTACCTGGAGAAGGACGCCGCGCTGGAGCGCCGCTTCCAGCCCATCCAGGTCGAGGAGCCCACGATCTCGCACACCATCGAGATCCTCAAGGGCCTGCGCGACCGCTACGAGGCGCACCACCGCGTGTCCATCACCGACGGTGCTCTGGTCGCCGCCGCGCAGCTAGCCGACCGCTACATCAGCGACCGCTATCTGCCGGACAAGGCCATCGACCTGATCGACGAAGCCGGCTCGCGCATGCGGATCCGCCGCATGACCGCCCCGCCGGACCTGCGCGAATTTGACGAGAAGATCGCCAAGGTGCGGCGTGACAAGGAGGCGGCGATCGACGCCCAGGACTTCGAGCGGGCTGCCGCACTCCGCGACGAAGAGAAGCGGCTCCAGGCGCAGCGCGCGCAGAAGGAGAAGGAGTGGAAGGCCGGCGACATGGACACGGTCGCCGAGGTGAACGAGGAGCTCATCGCCGAAGTCCTCGCCACCGCTACCGGCATCCCGGTCTTCCGGCTCACCGAGGAAGAGTCCTCGCGCCTGCTCCGCATGGAAGAGGAGCTGCACAAGCGGGTCATCGGCCAGGACGACGCCATCAAGGCGCTCTCCCAGGCGATCCGCCGCACCCGCGCCGGCCTGAAGGACCCCAAGCGTCCCGGTGGCTCGTTCATCTTCGCCGGCCCGTCCGGTGTCGGTAAGACCGAGCTGTGCAAGGCGCTGGCCGAGTTCCTCTTCGGCGACGAGGACGCGCTGATCCAGCTCGACATGAGCGAGTTCATGGAGAAGCACACCGTGTCGCGCCTGTTCGGCTCGCCTCCCGGCTACGTCGGCTACGAGGAGGGCGGCCAGCTCACCGAGAAGGTGCGGCGCAAGCCGTTCTCGGTGGTGCTGTTCGACGAGATCGAGAAGGCCCACGGCGACATCTTCAACTCGCTGCTCCAGGTGCTGGAGGAGGGCCGTCTCACCGACGCCCAGGGCCGCAACGTCGACTTCAAGAACACGATCATCGTCATGACCACCAACCTGGGCACCCGGGACATCTCCAAGGGCCAGCCCATGGGCTTCGCGCGGCCGGACGACACCCAGACCACGTACGACCGCATGAAGGCCAAGGTGAACGAGGAGCTCAAGCAGCACTTCCGGCCTGAGTTCCTCAACCGGGTGGACGACACGATCGTGTTCCACCAGCTGACGCAGAAGGAGATCACCGCCATCGTCGACCTGATGGTCGCCCGGCTGGACGAGCGGCTCAAGGACCGCGACATGGGTATCGAGGTCCGGCCGCACGCCAAGAAGATCCTCGCCGAGCGGGGCTACGACCCGGTGCTGGGCGCCCGGCCGCTGCGCCGGACGATCCAGCGGGAGATCGAAGACGCCCTGTCGGAGAAGATCCTCTACGGCGAACTCAAGTCCGGCCAGATCGTCATCGTCGACGCGGAAGGCGAAGGCGCCGACGCCAAGTTCACCTTCCGCGGTGTGCCGAAGCCGCAGGCACTGCCGGAGACCGCAGAGGTGGGCGCTCAGTAGCACCGAGCTCTTCCATCGAGCGGTCCCGCACCGACCCGTAACGCACCCAATACACGAGAAGGAGGGGTGGTCCACCGGCCACCCCTCCTTCTCGTATGCGCCGACCTGTGCACACCCCGACAACCGCGGCACGCACCACGCACCGGCTTTCCCGGCCGGCCGCACCCGCACCGCCTCCCCTTGCCGCCTCGAGACACGACACGGGCACGGCTTCCCGGTCAGTTAGGCAGCGCGTACTCGCCCGTCTCCAACGGGTCCACCAGACCGTCAGCCACCAGACTGTCCAACGCCCGTTCCCGCTGGACCGCGTCATCCCACACCGCGTCCAACATCGACTTCGGCACCGGACCGGACGCTTCCCGCAGCACCGCCAACAGCCGGCCGCGGACCTGGCGGTCCGTCCCCGCATACCGCTGGCCGCGCCGCGGCGGCCCGTCATGCGGGGGACACCCCGCGAGCACCCACGCGCACTGGTCCACCACCGGGCACACCCCGCAGCGGGGCGACCGCGCCGTACACACCAGCGCACCCAGCTCCATCACCGCGACCCCCCACCGAGCCGCTACCGCGGGCTCCTCCGGAAGCAACGACTCCGCCAGCCGGTACTCGGCTTTCGTGGGGGTTCGCGGCGGATACTGCCGCCCGTTCACCAGCCGCTCCAAGACACGCCGCACGTTCGTGTCCAACACCGCATGCCGCTGCTGGAACGCGAAACTCGCCACCGCGGCCGCCGTGTATGCCCCCACCCCGGGCAGCGCCAACAGTTCGTCGTACGAGTCCGGCACTGTGCCGCCGTGCCGCTCCACGATCACCGTCGCACACGCGTGCAACCGCAGCGCACGACGCGGATAGCCGAGCCGCCCCCACATCCGCACGGCTTCCCCCGCAGAATCGGCCGCCAGGTCCTTCGGGGTAGGCCAGCGTTCCATCCACGCCTGCCAGGCGGGCAGCACCCGCGCCACCGGGGTCTGCTGGAGCATCACCTCGCTCACCAGCACACCCCACGGGGTCACCTCCGCGGAGCGCCACGGGAGATCCCGTGCGTTGGCGTCATACCAGGCGAGAACGGCTGTACGGTAGGGGTTTGCGGTCATAGACGATCAGAATTCCAACGGCGGGTCGAGTAGGCGTAAAACTCTGGAAGCCGGGATACTTACGGTTATGGCTTCGGGACCGGTAAGCAAGGCAATCTACTGGCGGCGACGGTTCGTGGTATTGGCAGGGCTGCTCGCGGTACTCGCGCTGATCGCATACGCCTGCCGTCCCTCCGCCGACGAGGAGGACTCGATCATCCCGGCAAGCACCGACTCCAGCCCTGGCTCGGAGGACGCTCCGCACAGCGCCGGGTCGGCAGAACCCAGTATCCCAGCCTCACCCCCCGACGACCCCGACAATGCCGACGATTCCCCTGAAACCGACGATGCGGGGGAGGGGGACCCCGACACCACCGCGGCAGGCGGCAGCACCGACCCTGACTTCGCCGCGGGCGGCTCGTCCGGGGGAGGAAGCAGCGGTGCCCAGTCCACCGCCGCCCCCTGCCACCCCGAGAACGTGGTCGTGACTGTGCACTCCGACCGGGACGACTATGCCGCAGGGGTCTACCCCGTCCTCACCCTCACCCTGGTCAACACCGGTTCCACCACCTGCCGGGCAGACGTGGGACCCGACACCCTGGAACTGCGCATCACCTCAGGCAACGACCGCATCTGGTCCAGCGCCGACTGCGGGGACGCGTTCCGCGCAGAAGCCGTGGAACTCCGGCGCGGCGTCCCCCACGACGTGGACCTCACCTGGGACCGCACCCGCTCCTGGCCGGACTGCCGGGACGACGTCGTCCACGCCCGCCCCGGCACCTACGTGGCCAAGGCCTACAGCGACTACGAAGTCGCCGGATCCCAAGTGTTCCGCCTGCACTAGCCCCTGAAACCGGGGTCAGTGCGGGCGGCGCCGCAAGGCGATCTGCGCGTTCGCCCCCGTGTCCGGGCTGACCACCACTTCCTGCGCGGCAGCGATCCCGTCCACCACAAACTCGGCGTCCACGGGAACCGTCCGCTTGACCAAACCCAAAGCGATCGGTCCCAGCTCGAAGTGGCGGGCCGACGACCCCACGAACCCCACGGAACGGCCGTCCAACTCGATGTCGGCCCCCCGCGCGGGCAGCCGCTCAGCCGTGCCGTCCAAGTGCAGCATCACCAGACGGCGCGGCGGACGCCCCAAGTTGTGGACTCGCGCCACCGTCTCCTGCCCCGGATAGCACCCCTTGTCGAGGTGCACCGCGGAACCAATCCACCCCATCTCGTGGGCGATCGCCCGGTGGTCCGTGTCAATCCCGAACCGGGGCCGGTGCGCGGCAATCCGGCGCGCTTCATAAGCCCACAGCCCGGCAGGCCGCGCCCCCGCCGCAGTCAACGCCTCAGTGACCTCCACCAGCGCCGCTGCCGGCAGGAAAAGGTCGGTCTCGTCGGCAGCGGGACGGAGCACGGTCTCCGGCGGCAACGAGTCACGCACCGCGTCCAGCACCGCAGCCCGATCCGGGCCCGCCACGGTCACCACGGCGCGCTCCGCGCTCAGATCGTCCACCTCGACCCGCAGCATGAACCGCATGGACTGGAGGAACGCAACAAGCTCCTCCGCGGTCCCCGGTTCCACGTGAGCCCACAGCGCGGTGCCGTCGTCCACCACCGACAAGTGGTGCTTGATCCGCCCGTTGGCGTCCATCACCAAGGTTTCAGTGGCGGTCCCCGGGGCCAGCTCCCGCAAATGCTGGCTGGTGAGGTCGTGCAACCATCCCAACCGGTCCGGGCCGGACACGCGGACCACGCCCCGGTTGCTCCGGTCCACCCAGCCCGCGCCACGGTCCAAGGCCCGCTGTTCCTGGAACATTTCCCCGTAGTGGGCGGCGATCTCAGTATCAGGCGCCTCGGCGGCCACCGCGCCGGGACGCGTGAGCAACGGCGAAGTCATACCTGTGAGCCTATGTCCCCGCCACAGCTCGGTGGGGCGGACACCTCCCCGTTCCCGGAATACCCGCGAAAAAAAGGTTTGCCCCGCACCCGTCCCTGCACGTACCGTCGAGGGCACGCGAGAAAGGAGGTGGTCCACAAAGTGAGCTCTTTGCGGACACGCGAGGTGTTCGCCCGCTAGGGCGACCCCACGGATCGCGCTAGCGAATCCACGGTGGACACCCGGACCCTCGGGTGGCCAGCCTTGTCCGACTGGCCCCAGCCTGCGCTGGAGAAACCCGAGGGTCCGCCCCAGGCCACTTCTCACGACTTGCGGTCGACCCGCTGCAACTGGGCGGACATGTACGGCTGCAGTTCTTTGCTGTTGGCCGCCAGATCCCAGGCGTAGCCCAGCGTCTCCCGGTTGTCCCCGAACAACCCGTACAACCGGTGGCTGGCCGCCGCAGGAAGCCCCGTCTCCGTGCGGACCACCACATCCGTGTGCAGCTCCACCCGGTGAGCGAAAACCGTGCCGAGGTAGACCTCGCTGTACCCCTCGGGGTGGGAGATCAGCACCTCCACGTGGATGGGCGGCTGGTCAGGATCCTCCTGCTGCGCTGCCTTGCCCGTCCGAACCCGCCAATACCCCGACTCGGACGTCACCGGTTCACCCCGGGAACCGTCCTCGTTGACCCGCCACACCTGGCTCCGATAGTTCAGATGCGGATGGCCGTCGTGGGTGAACTCGATGACCTGGGTGAACTGGAATTCTTCGGTATCCGGGTAGCCTGCGACCCCCAGTCCTTCCCAGCGGCCCAGCAAAAACGACAGCTTCGCCAGTTCTGGATGCATCTCAGACTGCATAGTGTCCGAGACTAGCGGCGGCACAGCATTCGCCCGTACCCGCAGCCGACGCGGCCGGCACCAGCACTTCTTGCGCCTACCACGGTTTTCTCCGTTCTCTTCGGCACCGGCTACCCGCCATTCGGGCAGGCGTTGTCCACGACGGATATCAGTGGAGACGTTCTCACGTCTCCCTGTTATGGCCCTAGCCCGGCACAGACCCTGGTAAAGAAGTAAGGAACGGACAAGGGGCACGGATGCCGTGGCCCGCGGACCACGACAATAGAGAAGAGGGGCTTCATGCTGGTGATCGGAATTGCCCTCCTTGCCAGCGCGGCGATTCTGGCACCCATGGGCTTCCTCGCCTACCGGCGCTGGCAGCACCGCCACGCCTTGGCCACTCTGTGCCCCCGCGCTTTCGTCGCTCTCGCCGGCCACAACGTCACCCTGCACGGCCGGGCAGCCACCGGACCGGCCGGAACAGTCGAATCCCGCCTAGCCGGGGTGGAATGCGTGTGGCACGGCCACGAAGTCATCCGTCACTACACCACCTGGCGCACCGTTGAAGAGACTGGGGAACGCCAACAAGTGCTCGGCGACGACCGGATCGCCGACTACAGCTCCCCGGAACTGTTCGCCCTCATCGGCCCCGACGGCAGTCCTCCCAGCGACCAGCCGATCCTGGTGGACCCGGAGGAGGCCGACACCACCCGGGTGAACCTGTGCCTCCAACGTGTCGTCAGCCGCCCGCAACGCGGAGTACCTGCTCCCGCCGACGACCTGCTCGGCCGGATCAAAGGCCGCGTGTCCGGAATCTTCCGGGGAGAGACCCTCGAATTCGAATACCGGGAGCGCGCCATCCGCGCAGGGGACCCTCTGATCGTGCGGGGCCGGGTAGAACTGCGGGAAGGCCACCCCGTCCTCGTCGCCCCCGAAGACGGTCGGCTCAGCATTGAACACAGCACGACCGCGCCCCCGCCCGTCCCCGGACCGCCGGTCCACGCCCTGCTGTTGAGCGGCAGCGCCCTGCTCCTCGGCATCGCGGGCCTCCTGCTCTTGGTGAGCAGTTAACCCCGACCCGGGCCACCAGCATGCCGCCCCGGGACGCCCAACCCACCGGGACCGGCGAGGGCCTCACATCAGGAAGCACCCGGCCCTGCGCGGCACACGAGACCAGCAGTGAAGCTTTGACCTGCGTCTTTCTCCCGCTATGGTGACCGGAGAAGACGCCCTTGACCCAGGCTTTACAGGCTTCATTGCCCACCACACCGGGCCGCAACCTCGCCTGGTCCCACGTGCACTGGCGCGCGCCTGTCCTGCCGCCATTCTCGTGCGGAACACCCACACTGATCCGCCAGTGCCGGACCCTCGCATTTCGCAGCAGCTCACCTGGCATGGCCTCGATATGACCAGGGAACACTTCTGCGAATCTTGTCTTACTTTCCGTAATGAGAGGATAATTGACAGTAAATCACCAGTGGGTGGGGAACATGCGGAGCCCTAAACCATGTCCACTGTGGGGGCACACACCAAAGGAGAAGTATGTCCACACAGGAGCACGCCCCGCCCTCCTCCGGGGAACCAGTCACTGCTCCCACACAGCACCGAAGCGCCCCGTCACTCTGGCCGCCGCTGCGCGCCCTCGCCTTGCGCCTGCACTTCTATGCGGGAGTCCTCGTCGCACCATTCATCGCGGTCGCAGCGATCACCGGGCTTCTCTACGCCTACACCCCGCAACTCGAACAATGGCTCTACGCTGACCAGTTGCGCGTTGAACAACAAGGGCATCGGATTCCGCTCAGCCTGCAAGTCGAAGCAGCCCAAGAAGCCCACCCGGAAGGCACCCTCCACGCGATCCGTATCGGCGGCCCCGAAGACAGCACCCGAGTCCTCTTCCAGGTCGACGGGCTGGAAGAAAGCGTCCGTTCCAGCGTCTTCGTCGACCCCTACACCGGGGAAGTCCTCGGCACCCTCGAGGTCTACGGCAACAGCGGCGCCCTCCCGGTACGCACCTGGATCAGCATGCTCCACCGCCATCTCCACTTGGGCGAGGTCGGCCGCCTCTACAGCGAACTCGCGGCAAGCTGGCTGTGGGTGGTCGCCCTCGGCGGCGTTGTCCTGTGGGTGAGCCGCGGCCGCACCGGCTCGTGGATCCGCCGCGTCTTCCTGCCTGACCAGGGCGCCACCGGGCGGCGCAACACCATGTCCTGGCACGGCACCGTGGGCGTGTGGATGCTCCTCGGAGTGCTCGCGCTCTCCGCAACCGGCATGACCTGGTCAGCCTATGCCGGGCAGAACATCGGAACCATCCGCCAAGCCTTGAACTGGCAGACCCCTTCCCTGAACTCGGAGGTTTTCGAAGCAGGACACCACGACACGGGCGGCACAACCGCAGAACACGGCCACGAGCACCACGTCGCGGTCAGCGTCGACCAAGTCGTCGGCGCGGTACGCGAAGCCGGGATCGACGGCCCCATCGAAGTGATCTACCCGGCTTCCGAAACCCAGGCGTTCAAAGTCGTCGAAACCGGCAGGGAATGGCCGGTCCAACAGGACTCGGCGCTCGTCGACCCCATGACCGGGGAAGTCATCGACATCCTGCGGTTCGAGGACTACCCGCTGATGGCCAAGCTCACCGTGTGGGGCATTGCCGCGCACATGGGCCTGCTGTTCGGGCTCCCCAACCAGCTTGTGTTGACCGCGCTGGCCGTGGGCATCCTGGCTCTCATCATCTGGGGATACCGCATGTGGTGGCAGCGCCGCCCCACCACCCGGGAAGGATTCGCCCTAGGTCGCCCGTTCCCACGTGGGAGCTGGCGACGGCTGCCCCTGTGGGCGAAGGTCGCACTCGTCGCGGTGCTCGTCGGACTGGGCTGGCTGATGCCGGTCTGGACGGTTTCCCTCGTGGGATTCCTTGTCATGGACGCGGTCATCGCCCGAACGAGCACGTAACCTCCCTGCCGGTGCCGCCGGGGTGGGCGTCCGTGGTTATGGGCCCCGGCGGCACCCCTCACCTCCGCGCAGGAATGCGCGGACCTAGGGACAGCCCGGACATGAGCACCCGTCGACAGGCCCGGGACCGTAGCGCAGCGGAGACCCCGCAAACACCGGGGAACACCGCAGCCACCCTCCCCAGGCCCCGGCGCCATCGTCGAACAGGCAGTCCACGAACCACATGTCCTGCCCGCGTCCCGCAACTGCTGCCGTCACCGCCGCAACGGGTTTCCCGCCAGTGCGCAGCCACTGGCGGGCGGACGACTTCGGTGGACCGGGCAGGGAAGCTGGGATACGGCGGCGTAGCCGCTACTGGGCGGGGTGTCGGCTCGTGCCCACGCGTCGTCCACGGGGAAATGCTCACCCAGGCGAGCGGGACCTCCTTACCACGGCAGAGGAGCAGACCGGTCAGACCAGGACACGCTATTCCTCGCGGTCCGATGCCTCCTCGGTGTCACGCTGGAGTGAAGGAGAAGCGGGGGAACGGCGGTTCGAACGGTCCGCGATACGCAGTTCCAGCCTGCGCCAGGCAGTGGCCCAGCGACGGTACTCCTCGTCGCTGCCGCCGCACGCGGCGATGAACGCTTCGACGAGGGAAAGCTTCGGGAGTTTGTCCTGGCTCAGTGCAGTGTGGAACGAGGTGGCAGAGCACCGGTTGCCGCAGTTCTGCTGCATCTTCCGGTAGGAAGGGGTGCCCGCCCAGCGGCGGAAGAGCCGCATGGCCTCCACAAACTCCGCTGGCGTAGTGGCGGCCAAGGGGTCCGGACGGGTGTCGTGTCCGTCTAGGTCGGGGACTGCCGTGGAACGAGGAGGCTGCCGGTCCAGTTCCCCGCCCCGCGTGTTTCGGACACCCTGGTCTCCCTCGTCGTGGGGGACGGGGATCAGCGGCACCTCACCGTAGAGCTTTCCGTCGGCTCCCCGCCGCACTCGCTTGGGAAGAGCGTCGGGCGCGACCCGGTAGACGGTCGACGGGGTAGTGCGACGCAGGGAAGGATGTGGTCCGCTAGGGCTGAGCAGGTCAGAGGTCATACTCGCACCTCCCGGACTCCGGCGGACACGCTGGTGCTGAGACGAACGATCACGGAGCCACTACTCCTTGGACGTGAAAGCGAATGGGGCGCCTGCCCGGACGCGACCCGGAAATGGCGGTCTGTCGCCGTATAGGGAAGAGCGCGGTCAAACTCTCCACAAAATATTGGACTGTGGGAAAGAAGTTACCGGAACAGTGGTGTGACGCAATCCCCCAGACGGGGGATGAGTCCGCTATGTCCGGTCTGTGTCTTTGCTGGGTGCGGCAGGGTCCTGCCCGGTGAGCGCGGGGACGGTAGCGGCAACGTGCAGCAGCATTCGAAAATGTTCAATTTTGTACAGAAGTGTCCAGGGGGATTCCGTATCGTCGGTGAGCTGCGCACGCGAGGGGGATCGGTGAAGATGGCACGGAACAAAAACGAAGACGGAGAGTGCTAGTTACGGCGAACTTTTTTCAGGTTTTTAGGCCGGCTGGAAGTAGGAAGTCCGCCGGTTCGGGCCGACCGTCCCGAATCGGACCCGATCTGACCATCCCCGCACCGGACACCGGAATTCCCGCACGCTGATCGGACCATTCCAGCCCTGCCCAGCACCTTCCCGAACACCACAGTCGCACCGCACCACCGGCCGCCGCCCCAGCGCGCCACCCCGCACCCGGCTCTGCTGTGCCCACGCTCCCCCACAACCGCACAAAAAGGGGGACATATGACAGCATCCCGCGACAGCAGCGGACCACCCTGGAGCGCGCCCCGCACCGACAACCGAGAACCCCCGGCCACCGCAGCTCCGGGAACCACGACAGGCCAAGCAGACACACGAGCAGAAACCCATCCCCAGCGCGGAGCTGGAGCCAGCCGCCGGACCCCGTACCCCACACAGCCCAGGCGCCCAGCGCCGCACGGCACCCCACGAGAAGCGCAGCACCCACGACCCCTGGGCAACGTTGCCCTCCCCCGGAGGGGAAACCGCCTCGCGCAGCCCGTCTCACAGATCACGGCCCGCAGAAAAAAGACACCGCATCCGCGTCATTTCACAGACGCTGATTCTCCGCTCTCCACTCGCAATCTTTACCGAGCCATTCCCTTTCCGTGGTGCATTCCTGAAATTTTGCTGAGTCAGATAAAAATTTCAGAACACGGTGTCGTGATACTCGATAACCGGAAACTCAACCCGCTCCCGGCCACCATTCCCCCCGCACTTGCCTGAATCGCCGAAAGGAATCCCGAAGCAAACCACCAATGTGCGAGCACCTGAAAGGGATTTCTCCACTGTGCAGGGAAGAGCATGACTACCTGCGATCCCGCCCTGTGCTCACGACTCAGGAACTGCCTTACAGAGACCCACGTCACCCCCCACCGATGCGCCCCATCCCAGGGAGGGAGAGCACCGATCCCCACCAGCAGTGCTGCACCCCGCCCCCGCAGCGACGTGGGAGAAGGCAACGGCGACAGAACAACTCCGCAACCTTTCACCATCCGATAATCCGTAGGGACGGCCGGGGACCCCCAATGACCGAACCGTCAATCTCCCGCGCAAAGCCCCAAGATGCGGCCTAGAAAACCGACCAAAGAAGTGTCCAGGAGCACAACCACCGCCGACAGCACCGGCACGGACCTGCGAAGACACACTCTTGGGGGTGAGGATCGCAGACCCAGCGGGCATTCCCCGCCGCCCGTCGGCACATCCCCTCTGCACGCCGCCACGAACAGAACCCAGAAACGGACAGGATGACTCTTGCTGGTGGGTAAGCCTTAGACTGGGAAGCGAACTGGTATAAGGGATAAGGAGACCGCGGTTGTTTTCCTCAACAGCCGCCCCAACTACCACCAACACTCACCGTGTCCACTAACGTCATGGCTCTGTTACTGTCTGTGCTTAACCCCCCGTGTGTAAACCGCTTTTAATGCTCCAGTCAGCGCTGTGTTTCAGCGGAAGTGGAGAAGACACGCTCTTATCGCGGTAAAGGACAGTTCATGGGCCGGTGATCCACGTCCTCCCTAGGACTCCGTAAAGCTGACAACCAGTCTCCTGGGTTCAGAGCCAGGTATACGAGCCTGCGGGAGAACACACGCGACAATTGGTTGTTTCCGGAGCCCTGAACGAATAGTTCTCTCCCACAGGTTTGAGTCCTGCACTGGGGGGATGAAAGGGGGGTACTGGCCGAAGAGGCCAATTGCTTTTCGGATTTCTCAGGAGAGATTCATGGCACGAAAAGTCCAGGTCCTTCTCATTGATGACCTTGACGGCAGTCAAGCCGAGGAGACGGTCTCGTTCGCACTCGACGGCACTTCCTACGAGATCGACCTCAGCAGCGCTAACGCCAAGCGACTGCGTGAGGAACTCGCCCCGTTCGTCGAAGCCGCCCGCAAGGTTCCGGCGCGTCGGGGTGTCTCCAGGACCAAAAAGCGCACGGCGCTCAGCCGGGAGAGGAGTGCACAGATCCGTGCCTGGGCGCAGCAGCAGGGCAAGCAGATCAGCGAACGCGGGCGCATCCCGAAGGCCATCGTGGACGAATACGAAGCCATCCACGGGTAGCAAGAAGGATCCTGACAACTGTGAAGGGGACATGGCCGTCCCCTTCACAGTTTTTTGAAAACTCGTTGCAGTGCCCCGGGACGGAAGATCACCCCGCCCCGGTCACCGGGGAGAAAGTCACGAGACCGGGAATCGCCGCACTCAGGCCTTCTTACGGCCGATTCCAGCCATTCCCAACTGCTCCCCCGGGGAGAGGTTGTCCGGGTCAACCGGCTCGTCAGGACGCCACAGCGCGGTGTAGACGACGCCAGGCTCCACAAGTTCAAAGTCGCCGAACTGGCGTTCAATCTCCTCGGGGGTGCGCGCCCACCCTTCGCCGAGGTTCTCCCGAGTGATCCGAGCCAGTTTCTGCTGTGCGGGAAGCCCCGTGTCCACCAGGGAAGTCATGAAAAGGTAGCTGCCCGGTGCCAGTGCGTCCCGATAAGCGCCCACCACCCTGTCCACAACATCAGGGGAGAGATAGTGCAGCATGCCCACCAGCATGATTGCTGCTGGACGGCTGAAGTCGATCATGCGGCGCACATCGGGATGGTTGAGAATGTACTCCGGGTCGCGGACATCTGCGGTGAACACCGCGGTGTTGGGGTCTTTTGCCAGCAACGCCCGACCGTGGGTGAGCACCATCGGGTCGATGTCCACGTAGACCACGCGCGCATCAGGGTTGACCGACTGGGCAACTTCGTGCGTGTTCTGCACAGTGGGCAACCCGCTGCCCAAGTCCAGGAATTGGCTGATCCCTGCCTCACCGGCGAGGAACCTCACTCCGCGGACCAGGACCTTCCGGTTTTCGATAGCCGATTCTTTGAGCCCGGGAATGTGCTTACAGGCGTAGTCCGCCAAGGCCCGGTCGGCTTCGAAGTTGTCCTTGCCACCGAGTAGCGCATCGTAGGCGCGGGCTATCGTGGGCTTGGAGAAGTCGAGTCCTGGGGGCGGCCACACGGAGTCGTGCTGCTCGTCGCTCATCAGTGCGCTCCTCGTTCGGGGGATTCAAAAGGGAAAACACCGACATCGTAGTTCGCTTTTGTGCTCTGATGTCCCCGTGAGCGCTATTGATCCGACAGTGGATGTGGGGACGCGATTCCGTGGTGAAGAGCCTGGGGAGGCTTCTCACCACTAAGAAGCATTCCGGGAAGCTTCGTGGTTTTGTTCGTTTTGTCCTGGTTTATCAGGTTTTCGGGCTTCTCTGGCTGCCATTCATGGAGCGCAAGTGTCAGGACAGGCGGTTGGTGCGCACCCGCTGAGGATCACAGCCGTACTGCCCGCGACGAACGCTTTAAGGCATCAGCGTGTCAACCCGTCCACGGACAAGAGGCGCAAGGTCGGCCTCAAGGCACAGAGCCGTAGGACTGAACGAAGGACCAGGGGCGCACCGAGCTAGCTTCTCAACAGAGGCTTCCCTGAAAACCGTATGCCCACTGCACCTTGCCAGACACGTTCCTGGGCTTCGGGTTGGGGATCCTTCCGGGGTGGGAAAAGGCTAACCGCTACGTGCGGTTGGGGAAGTCGACGGGGAGCAATGGCGGCCACGGCAGGACGCCCGCCGACAAACACTTCCCAGACTGAGATGTTTGGGGTGTTTGTTGATCAAATTGATGTTTGTGGTGCTTTGTGTGTCAGATCTGTGCTGTCTTCGAAGGAAGACGAGGAAAGGTGATCGGATCCCTGAGTTGATCCACCGTGCCTAGAACAGCCCTCCCTGCAGGGGAGTAAGGACTTACCGTTAACACCTGCTGTCCAGCTTTCGGGGTTAGGGATCGACTGTCAAAAATTGTCGGAACGAAAGGACCGAAGCTCCGAGATCGCCACTTTGCTTGGGCTCTGTAGCAAGATTCGCCTGTATGGCCGGGCTCAAGGAGAATAGGCGTAAACAATGCGCTGGAATGGATCCCCCCGATGGACTCTTCTCCTGCTGGTGGTCGCGTGGCCTATGGCGACGAGTCTTATCTCGAAGCTGTATCCGGCGGCTACTACGTGTTAGCCAGTGTGACGTTCGATCCCTCTGTGGCCGAAGAAGCTCGCCAAGCGATGCGCGAGCTCCGCGGCAATCGTCGCACTGACAAGCTGCACTGGAACGAGATGGACCGAAAGCAAAGGGAGGCTGCAGCCTTTACAGTTGCCTCTCTTGAAGGCTTCCACGTTGTCGCAGTCGGCGCCCCTGTGCCCTTAAAACGTCAGGAGCGGGCTCGCGCTGCTTGTCTCACGAGGCTGGTGGACGAACTCTACGGCTACGAGGTGAGAACCCTGGTGCTGGAGTCGCGTGGCCGGACTCTCGACAAAAAAGACGAACGGGTGGTCAGGCCATTCCAAGCGCAGCACAACGATGACCGCTTCACGCTCCGGCACGAACCTGGCGGCAATGAGCCACTGCTATGGGCGGCTGACATCGTTGCCGGAGCAGTTCGCGCTAAACAGGACGGAGAGTCGAGGTACTGCGACATCCTCCACGACAATCTTTACGATGTCACAGTCTTCGTCCGCTAGGCATACTCGGCCCCAGAAACGCGCCGAGCCAGGCTCCCGGTCTGCCCCAGGCCACCTGGCTCCACGACTTCTGACCTCCCGTAGGGGCCAGCAAAACTCTTTCGCTAGCTGACGATAGTGGTTCTTACGAAGTTTCACAAGTAAATTTTTGGCACATTTAAGGTATTCATCGTTAATTTCTTGCAAGGTGTCCTGTCTGTTAGTGGGTTGTGCCCCCATCACATGGCCCCCATCACGTGAAGGCACTCTGGCTCGTCTCAGGGCCCTCTTCGGCTGGATGCCAGACATCGTGACGGGCCACCCAGTTCTCTACGGGCCGCTGTCAGCGAGCAGCGCACGGCCTGGATGAGGGCCTGTACCGGTCCGCCGAGGCCAGCCGAGGGGCATCGCTGAAAGTGGATCCCAACTCTGGGATGGACAACCGACGAGGCGGCCAGGCGCAGGGCTACCGACGGCACGTGACCGGGGCACTGCGACACCAAGTACCTGGGACAGTCACGGGCTGCTCCGTCCAGGAATTTTCACTCCGCCTGCTTGGTTCTTGCTGGTAGCAATCAGGCTCATCTCCTACAGTTGTGTTCACAACACCCAGCACCACCCCCCTCTGGCCACATCCAGTCCGAAAACCCGTTACTCTTAAGGAAGGCATGTGGCACCCTAGTGGGTGAGATGTCACGGGCCATTAGCTCAACTGGCAGAGCAGCGGACTTTTAATCCGCGGGTTCTGGGTTCGATCCCCAGGTGGCCCACCACAAAAGCCCCGGGTCGGATCCTGTCTAGACAGGATCCGACCCGGGGCTTTTGTGGTGTGCGCCTAGTTCCGGCAGTCGGCTGGAGCCCTCGCCCCCGCATCGCCCAGGTCTCTGGGACGAAGGCTCTGCTCCACCAGTGGACGCCTCCGCTCCCCCGCGGCCACGGTTGAACGGAGACCGTGCCAGTAAAGCTGGTTACCGGCTCACTGAACGCCTCGTTCCCGTGTCCTGGGGAAGAACTGCCGTATCATCAGGTCCCTCAACAGCGAGGGAATGAAGACCTCAGTCCAGGAAACGGGTGCTATTTGCGCTGTTCAAACGGGAAGGCTGTCCTCTCCCGCGATGACAGGGCTGTGGTGCCGTGCGCCCTCACGATGGAAGAAGCCGAGGCACAGCGAGGCGAACGCGGTCATGGCCACCCCTATCGCGGAGCCCACAGTGTTGACGAGTAGGTCACCGGTGTCTGCGGTACGGCCAGCAGCCATTGCCCACTGGACTGTCTCTATGGCCAGTGACAGCCCTGGTCCTGTGGTTAGGCGCGCCCACCAGGAGGAGAAAGCAGCGAAAGCCAAAATGCCGATGGGCACGAAGAGCAGGGCGTTGACGATCTTCTCCTCCACAATGAGGCCTGCTGACGGCTCGGTGCGGACAGGAGGTGGCGGGACAGCCTCAAGTTCCGCGCGTTTGTCGAGGTCCACGTCGTGGCCGTAGGCGTCGATCCATACGATGCGGCCGTCGGTAGTGGGATAACGGTAGTAGGCTGCGTCGCCTGGATCGACTTCCCGACGCGCCTGTTCCAATTCTTCAGGGGATAGTTCTCGTGCCCCGTAGTAAACGGTTTCTTCCGCGCTAGGTCCCAGTGCCAGGTAGGCGCCCTCTGAAGCAAGGGTTCTCTGGCGCAGTTCCTCATAGGCCGACAGCGGATTCCACGTTATGCCCCAACCGGTGGTGCCGACCTTGTCCCACCCCAGCAAGGGACCGCCCAGAATGAGCAGGTACATCGCTGCGGCCGTGCCCAGAAGCCATCGGGCTTCCCTTGGGAACAACCGCGGTGAGCGGCGGTTCCATCGAGCCACCACCACGGCGGATACTCCCAGAATGACCAGGGCGATACCGACCGTGATCGGGGTCACATAGAACAATACCTGCCACATGACGGGTTTCTTTCGTGAAACCTGGTTGCGTGCGTCCGGAGGTACCTGGACGCACGCAACCAGGAAAGTAAATCAGTTTCAGTTAAACCTTCTCAGGTCACATGCACGAGACCCTTTCAGTCGTGTAAGTCGTGCTTGACCCTGTGACTTGCATGAGACCGGAAATAGGAGGTCCGCCATAGGTGAAGTAGGAGCGGATACGGAATGTTGCTCCGGCCCTTCCTCCAGGAGGAACGTTCATGTAGGAGCTCCACTGATCGGATTCTCCAGACTGGCGGACACCAAACCTCGCAGTAATTGTGTTGCCGTAGTTCTTGAAGTAGTCCACGGAGGCAACCCTGCAGTCGATGGCGTCGACACGCAGAGTTCCGTTGCTCAGGTACCCATAGCCGATCGCCATCGGGGTGAACGTTCCAAGACCGTCAGTGTTGATGCCGTCTTCCCGCATGGCCTGTCGGACGTATTCCTCTACGCTTTCGACGTCCTTGCCCTCGCCGACTTCGAGGATCTCGTAATCATCCGTGATAATAATTTCCTGCTCGAAGACGGTGTGATTGGACTCTTGAGCAGACGCAGGACTAGCAGTCAGAGCAATCAGGGAGACCGCTGCTACCACTGTTCCTGCGGCTTTGGCAACGAAGGATTTCTCAGAGATTCTTCTTGCCACCAGTGTTTCTATCCGTTTCTTTTTATATATGCAAAACAACTAAGAGGTGATCGCTGATTCGATGTCTCTAAGGAAACAGCCGATGTGTCGGATCAGCTCTCCTAAAAGAGGAAGGAAGTGCCGTTGGAAACCAGGATGGTACTTCCTGGCCAGAGGAGAGTATGGCAAGACAAGAAACGAAAATCCTTATTTTGGCCACATTAGGTCTTTTGTTTGTTGTGAGGGCCCGGCAGGGTTGGCAGTTGGGGCTGGTCTTTGTCCAGCTCAGAAACCGAGCGCGGAGGTTCCCGCAACAGCTGCACGAGAGTTACCGCGTGAGAATCCGCCTCTGGTGAGCAACACGCCACAGCGGTATTCGTGGTATAAGGGTGCCCGTTCGCTTTCCACCGGGAGCTTTGAGGAGCAGCAGACGGATTTCTTATGTGAGAACACGGGGCAGGACTCTCATAAATCACGACTGGAAGCATGAAGAAGCGCACCAGGAGGACCCGATAAGGTGCGCTGTTTCCTTCCAGCGTTGACTGCACCCCGCTGGACCATCTGAGGAGACGATGGACCGGCTTCACATCTCCACTTACCTCCGCACTCCCCGGGGGCGCTTCATTGACGTCTTCTCCATGGAAGCCGAGCGGCAGCCGACCAAGGCCTACCTGGAGGGGGCGATTGAGCTGGTGCTCTCCGGGAAGGCGGTGCTCAACCAGAGCCTCTGGGACGATGTCGAGTTCCTTTGGTGGGGCCTGGTCGACATGGTGGTCGAGTTCCGCAAAACGGGAGAGGCGAGCATGGACTTTCCCGACCAGCCGCTCACCGCCACGCTGACCCGGCGGGAAAGAGAGTGGCTCAGGTTTGAGGTGCGGAACTGGCAGGGCGAGCTAGTAACCGCTTCCTCGGTCCAGGAAACGGCGCTATTTGCGCTGCTCAAGCGGGAGGGGCCGAAAACTTTGGCGCGGCTTGCGGAGTTGAATCCCGCTAACGCTGCGTCCCATGAGCGGGCGCTGGCCGCGCTGAGCAGGTGACCTGCCCAGTGTGGCTGTTCCAGCCTTTGGGGACATCGGGCAGCCCTGTGCCGGACAGGGGTTCGTGCTGCACGGTGGGAACAGCACTACGTCCTGCACTCAGTGGCGGGGAGGGGAGCCGTCACGCCGGTGAGCAGCGCAGCCGAGCAGCACTGTTGCGTCAACCAACGCGAGCGTGAGCCGGGTCGTAAGGAAAGCGCCCGCGGAGGACTGCTGCACAGCCAGGCCTTGCCCGAGTGGCCACGGCGGGTGCCCGCCCGTCTTGCCCGACCGTGCCGGAACGGCTTCAAGCGTGCCCGGGAACTCCACACGTCGCCGGGCGGGGAGCCCTTGGACAGGGGTGTGCCCCCGCCATTGTGTGGCGAGGGCACTTCGCACCACTGGTGGTGGCTGGGAGCTCCCGCCGCTGAGATGGGGCAGGGACGTGAGGGGCACCTCGAGCAGCGGGAGCGTGGGAGGGGAGGCCGCCCTGGAGGGGAGGAAACCCCAGGGCGACCTCACCGTGTGGCTGGTCAGTGGGAGACCGCTTTTTCCGCTCCGGCACCGGTGAGGGACCGGACCTCCATCTCGGCGTGCTTCTTGGCGTCGTGCTCGCTGGAGAGCATGGTGCCGAGCCAGCCGAGGAAGAAGGACAGCGGAATGGAGATGATGCCGGGGTTGGACAGCGGGAAGAACGCGAAGTCCAAGTCCGGGAACATCGCTTTCTCCGAACCGGACACGGCCGGGGAGAACACGATCAGCGTGATCGTGGTGATCAGACCGCCGTAGATGCTCCACAGCGCGCCCTGGGTGTTGAACCGCTTCCAGAACAGCGTGTAGAGGATCGTCGGCAGGTTCGCCGAGGCGGCCACAGCGAAGGCCAGCGCGACGAGGAACGCCACGTTCTGCTCCTTGGCGAAGATACCGCCGACGATGGCCACCGCACCGATCACCAGGGAGGTGATTCGGGCCACGCGGACCTCGCTGCCGGGGGCGGTCTTGCCCTTCTTGATCACGTTGGAGTAGATGTCGTGGGCGAACGAGGCCGACGCGGTGATGGTGAGGCCCGCGACCACAGCGAGGATGGTGGCGAAGGCGACTGCGGCGATGAAGCCGAGCAGGACCGGGCCGCCCAGGGCCAGGGCGAGCAGCGGGGCCGCCGAGTTCACGCCGCCGGGGGCCGAGGAAATGTCCTCAGCACCCACCATGGCGCCGGCCGCGTAGCCGAGCACCAGGGTGAACAGGTAGAACAGGCCGATCAGGCCGATGGCCCACACCACCGAGCGGCGAGCTTCCTTGGCGGTGGGGACCGTGTAGAACCGCATCAGCACGTGGGGCAGGCCGGCGGTGCCGAGCACGAGCGCGAGTCCCAGCGACAGGAAGTCGAGCTTGGTGAGCGCGTTGATACCGTACTGGGCGCCGGGGGCGAGCAGCGCTTCACCCTTGCCGCCTTCCATGGACACGGCGTCGGCGAGCACGGCCGAGAAGTTGAAGCCGTACATGCCGAGGACCCACAGGGTCATGCCGCCGGCACCGCCGATGAGCAGGGCGGCTTTGATGATCTGGACCCAGGTGGTGCCGCGCATGCCGCCGATGAGCACGTAGAGGATCATTACAACGCCGACGGTGGCGATGATGGCGTTCTGCGCGGCTTCACCTTCGATACCGAGCAGCAGGTTGACGAGGCCGCCCGCTCCGGCCATTTGGGCCAGCAGGTAGAAGAAGGACACCGCCAGGGTGGAGAGGGCTGCGGCGGCGCGGATGGGCCGCTGCCGCATGCGGAAGGCCAGCACGTCGCCCATGGTGAATTTGGCGGTGTTCCGCATCAGTTCGGCGACGAGCAGCAGCGCTACGAGCCAGGCGACGAGGAATCCGATCGAGTACAGGAATCCGTCGTAGCCGTTGACGGCGATGGCACCGCAGATGCCGAGGAAGGACGCGGCGGACAGGTAGTCGCCGGCGATCGCGAGGCCGTTTTGAGCGCCGCTGAAGGACCGGCCGGCCGCGTAGTAGTCGGCCGCGGTTTTGGAGTTGCGGCTCGCCCGGAACACGATCACCAGGGTGACCAGGACGAACGCGACGAAGACGCTGAAGTTGAGTGCGGGGTTGACGGAGTCGAGGACGTGCGCAAGGTGCATGTCGGTCACTTGTCCTCACCTTCGATGTCGTGGCGGATCTTGTCCGCGATGGGGTCGAGGCGGTTGCCGGCGTAGCGCACGTACAGGCCGGTGATGATGAAGGTCGACACGAACTGGAGCAGGCCGAAGACGAGGCCGACGTTGATGTTGCCGACGAGCTTGATCGCCATGAAGTCGGAGGCGTAGGCGGCGACCAGTACGTAGAGCAGGTACCAGGAGATGAAGAAGGCGGTCATGGGGAACACGAAGACGCGCAGGCGGCGCCGCAGTTCCCCGAATTCAGGGCTTGCCTGTACCGACTCCCAGGCGGGTTCTGTGCCCTGGTGGGTGAGCTTTCCGGACTCGGTTTGGGTCACGGTGAGACCTCCCCAGCAATCGGGATGTGCGGGAGAACACATGTGGCTTGCGCCACAGTAAGTGGGCTGGGGTGGGAGCGATAAGACCCGCAAGATCGAATGACGAGTGTTGCGACGAGTGTTGCGACCAGCGGTCGATGAACGGCATATGAGCGTTCGAGGACCGTCGACCGGGGTGGAGGGCGGCCGAGGGCAGGCGTGGGGCAGGCCGAAAGTCCTCTGGAGGGGTGCGGCCTCCGGTGCTAGGCGGAGGAACGCTTGCCGGCTAGCGGCCTAGCGGGGTGTCGCGGGGCGGTTCGTCCAGGTGGAGGCGGAGCATCGCGGTGCGCGACCACGGGGGAGCTTGGCCGCGCAGGGAGACCACCACCATGGTGGCGAAGGCGAGCGGCACGGTCCACGGCGCGGGCTGGGTGATGAGGATCGCCTGCCAGCCTGCGAGCGGGGGGCCGAACAGGGCCACTGCGATCGCACCTAGGGTACTGAACAGGCCGACGAGGACGCCGCTGACGGCTCCCGCTTTCGTCAACCGCGGCCACCAGATCCCCAGGACGAGCAGGGGGCAGAACGTGGACGCGGCCACGGTAAACCCCCAGGTGACGAGCATGCCCGCGGCGAGAGGTGCGGCGGGGAGCGCGAGGAGCACCATGACGGCTGCGGCGAGCAGCACGGTGATCCGCAGGCGGCGCAGTCCGCCGGGCAGCAGGTCGTAGGAGATCGCCCCGGAGATGACGAGCAGCAAGCCCACCGAGGTGGCGAGGAACGCGGCGAACGCGCCCACCGACAGGAGGGTGGTCATGAGGGTGCCTACCCAGTCGTCGGAGACGCGGGACGGGAGGGCGACGACTACGGTGTCGGTGACTCCGGACAGGTAGAGCTCGGGCACGAGTACGCGGCCGAGCGCCCCGTAGATGCCGGGGAACAGGTAGAAGATGCCGAGCAGTGCCACGGTGAACGCGGCGGTGCGGCGCGCGGAGCGTCCGTCAGGGCTGGTGTGGAATCGCATGAGCACGTGCGGGAGGCCCATGGTGCCGAGGGCGGTGGCGGTGAGCACGGCGAGGGTGGCGAGCAGCGGGTGCCCGTAGTCGCTCAGGTTGAGCAGGGGCCGGTGCCATTGTTCGCCGCCGGGGATGCCGCCGCCGTTCACGGTGGGCACGGGGGTGTCTTTGGGGAAGACGAGGGTCTGGTTGGCGTCGACGCGTACTTCACCGGGGCCGAGCACGGTTTCGGTGCCGTCGGGGGTGCGCACGGTGACCGGTTCGGGGAAGGTGAGGGTGGCGTCCACCTGGAATTCGACCGCGGTGTCTTTGGGGAAGTGGGTGAATTCCACGGGGTGGACGGCTTCGTGGCGGACGTGGGGGCCGACGATGACGAGCAGCCACAGCGCGGGGACGATGAACAGCAGGAGCTTGACGAGGAACTGGAAGGCTTGCACGTAGGTGGCGGCGCGCATGCCGCCGAGGGCGAGGGTGGCGCTGACGACGACGCCTGCGATGACGACCCCCACCCAGTAGGGCAGGTCGCTGACCACGCTGAGCACGAGTCCGGCGGTGCGGAGCTGCGGCACGAGGTAGAGGGCGCCGATGACGAGCACGACGACTGCGCTGAGGCGGCGCAGGCCGGGGGAGGCGAGTCGTGCTTCGGCGAAGTCGGGCACGGTGAGCGCGCCGGAGCGGCGCATGGGTGCGGCGACGAGGATGAGCATTGCGATGTATCCGGCGGTGAATCCGACGGGATACCACAGCGCACCCACCCCGTCGCGGACGACGAGCCCGGCGACGCCGAGGAAGGAGGCCGCGGACAGGTATTCCCCGGAGACTGCGGCGGAGTTGAGCAGCGGGGAGACGCGGCGGGACGCTACGAGGAAGTCGGAGGTGGTGCGCATGGCAGCCACCCCGTGCAGTCCGATCAGTAGCGTGACCACCATGACGGTGGCCACCGCGACGAGTGTGGCCATCAGCGCCGCTCGATCCGTTCTGCTTGACGCAACTGCCAGAAGGACAGTGCGGTCAGGGCCGGGTAGGGCAGGACCGCCAGCATCAGCCAGGACACGGGGATGGTCCACAGACGGATGGTGTCGAGGGCTGGCCAGGCGGCGAGGACGAGGGGCAGGCCGACGAGGGTGACGACGCCCAGGATGAGGGCGAGGAGTCCTTGGCGGCGTTGGGCGAGGTAGAGGGCGGCCGCACGTTCCGCGTCGTCGGCGTCGAGGCGGGGGACCCGCCACCGGCCGCGGGCTCTGCCGCGCAGGTGGGCGAGCCGGGTTTGCGGGCTGGTGACTGCTACGCGTTTGGGTCGGTGAGGCATCACGCCCCCCGGGTGGGGTCGTCGAACATGCCGGTTTGGGCTGCGTGCAGTAGTTGTTCACGCAGTTCACGGGCGTGGCGGCGGCTGACGGGGACGTCGCCGAGGTCGGTGTGGGCGAGCAGGCCGCCGCTGGAGTCGCTGCGTAGTTCGCGGATGGCGCTCAACGCGACCAGGTAGCCGCGGTGGACGCGCAGGAAGCCGGAATCTGCCCAGTATTCCTCGAGCCGGGAGATCGGCATGCGCACCAGGTGGACGCCTTCCGGGGTGTGGAGGCGCACGTAGTCGCCGTTGGCTTCGACGAATCGGACGTCGCTGCGGCGCACGTACCGGGTGCGGCCTGCGGTTTCGACGGGGAGGACCGCCATCGCGTCGGGGCGGCGCACCCGGTGCGGGGTGACGGGGGCGGTGCCGGCGGACAGCATGCGGACGACTTTGGTCAACGCCATGGCGAGCCGTTCGGCGCGGACGGGTTTGAGCAGGTAGTCGACGGCGCCGATGCCGTAGGCGGTGACAGCGTGTTCTTCGTGTGCGGTGACGAACACGATGACGGGAGGGTCGCTGAGTTTGGACAGGAGGTTGGCGAGTTCGACCCCGTCGAGTCCCGGCATGGAGATGTCCAGGAAGACCGCGTCGAACCGGTCCGCTTGGATGTTGCGGAGTGCGCTGATCGGGTCGTCGGCGGCGACCACCTCACCGACCTCGGGTGCCGCGCGGAGCAGGCGGCACAGTTCGGTCAGTGCTAGGGGAACGTCGTCGACCGCAAGTACGCGTAGGCCGCGGGGGGAAGGCAGCATCACGGCATCACTCCTGGCTGGAATCGGGGGACGCGGACAATCACGCGGGTGCCTGCGTCCACTGCGGTCTCTACGACAAGCCCGTACCAGGGACCGTAGACGTGACGGAGTCGACGGTCTACGTTGGCGAGTCCTACGCTGTCGGATCCGCCCCGGCCCGCGAGGATTTCCCGGGCGCGTTCAGGGTCCATGCCTACGCCGTCGTCTTCGATGCTGATGACGCAGTCGTTCCCTTCGGCTTCCCCGGTGACTTGGATGAGTCCGGCGCCGGCCCGGGGTTCGATGCCGTGGCGTACGGCGTTTTCGACGAGCGGCTGCAGGACCAGGTAGGGGATGGCCACGCCGAGGACTTCGGGGGCGACGCGGACTTGGACGCGCAGCCGGTCGCCGAGGACGGCTCGTTGCAGGGCCAGGTAGGTCTCGATGGCGTGGAATTCGTCGGAGACGGTGGTGTAGTCGCCGCGTCGGGCCAGGCTGTAGCGGGTGTAGTCGGCGAAGTCGAGCATGAGTTCGCTGGCCTGGTCCGGGTCGGATCGCATGAGGGAGGCGATCACGGTGAGCGCGTTGTAGACGAAGTGCGGGGAGATTTCGGCGCGGAGGGCGCGGAGTTCCGCTTGTTCGGCGCGGTCCGCGGAGGCTTCGAGGCGGCCGCGTTCCACGGCGTCGGCGACCCAGGAGGCGGCTTCGCGGAGGGCGGAGCGGCGGATGGGGCCTGCGACGACGAGGACGCCGGCGACGCCGTCGCCAGCGTAGATGGGGGTGGCGGTGAGGGGCGGGAGGTCTTTCGCGGTTTCGCCGCGCAGCACGTGGTCGACGAGGGTGGCGACCGCGTCGGAGTCGGGGGAGTGTCCTGACCACACGAGGTTTCCGGACAGGTCGGCGAGGCCGAGGCCGGGGGTGTTGAGGAGCCGCCGTAGGCGCCGTGCGGCGCGTCGCGCCCCGGGGCCGGAAAGCCCGTCTTTCAGGTCGTTCATGATGGCGCGGGCGACGCGCAGCGTGGGGAGGAGATCGTGGCGTGGGCGGGGCCGCCATAGCCTGGATGGTTTGCGGCGAGGCGGTGTATCGGTCGGGTGGTGGGACGGCCTCAACATGGATGGGACTGACCACTCCCGTGAGGTTGGATACGTGAAGGTAAATACTAGTTTGTGACCTGCCGCACGTGGAGCCCTCAGCGACCGTTCGTCTCATTTCCGAGGCATTCCGTCGCGAGAAGCCGACACTTCGCCGCTTTAACGGTTTCCTATGGCACAGCTCACGTTCTACGGTTGGGTGGCAGTAGCGGGAATCACACCTGTCAGGAGTTGACATGGGCGACGAAGTGCTGGCGAACCTGATGCAGCAGAGCCAGGTCTTCCCTCCCGACGAAGCGTTCGTGGCACAGGCTAACGCCACCGCGGACCTCTACGGTGAAGCGGAAGCTGACCGGGAGGCGTTTTGGGAGAAGCAGGCCGAGCGGCTGCACTGGGAGACCAGGTGGAACCAGGTGTTGGACTGGTCCAATGCACCGTTCGCCAAGTGGTTTGTGGGTGGCAGGCTCAACGTCGCCTACAACTGTGTGGACCGGCATGTAGAGAACGGTTACGGCGATCAAGTCGCCATCCACTGGGTGGGTGAGCCCGGAGACACCCGCGACATCACCTACGCCCAGTTGAAGGACGAGGTGTGCAAGGCCGCCAACGCGCTGTCTTCTTTGGGGCTGAAGCCAGGCGACCGGGTCGCTATCCAGATGCCGATGATCCCCGAGGCGATCGTGTCCATGCTGGCCTGTGCCCGCCTGGGCCTGGTGCACAGCGTGGTCTTCGGGGGTTTTTCGCCTTCCGCGCTGCGTTCCCGGGTGGAGGACGCTGACGCCAAGGTGGTCATCACTACTGACGGCCAGTACCGGCGCGGCAAGGCCCTGCCGATGAAGGCCAACGTGGACGAAGGCATCGAGGGGATCGACGCGGTCCAGAACGTCATCGTGGTCCGCCGCACCGGCATGGACGTTCCGTGGACCGAGGGCCGCGACCGGTGGTGGCACGACCTGGTCGACTCCCAGTCGGCCGAGCACACCCCTGAGGCGTTCGACTCCGAACACCCCCTGTTCATCCTCTACACGTCGGGCACCACGGGGAAGCCGAAGGGCATCCTGCACACCACTGGCGGTTATCTGACCCAGGCGGCGTACACCCACCACGTGGTGTTCGACCACAAGCCGGGCAAGGACGTCTACTGGTGCACCGCCGACATCGGCTGGATCACCGGGCACAGCTACATCGTTTATGGGCCGCTCGCGAACCGCGCCACCCAGGTCGTCTACGAAGGCACCCCGAACACCCCGCACGAGGGGCGCCACTGGGAGATCGTGCAGGAGTACAAGGTCACGATCTACTACACGGCTCCCACGCTGATCCGCACGTTCATGAAGTGGGGGGAGGAGATCCCCGCCCGCTACGACCTGTCGTCGCTGCGGCTGCTGGGCAGTGTCGGCGAGCCGATCAACCCCGAGGCGTGGCTGTGGTACCGCAAGCACATCGGCGGTGACAAGACCCCGATCGTTGACACCTGGTGGCAGACCGAGACCGGCGCGATCATGATTTCGCCGCTGCCTGGCGCGTTGAGCCTCAAGCCGGGGTCGGCGCTGCGGGCGCTGCCGGGGGTGAGCGCGAAGGTGGTCGACGAGAAGGGCAACGAGGTTTCGCACGGTTCGGGCGGCTACCTGGTGCTGGACAAGCCGTGGCCGTCGATGCTCCGCGGGATCTGGGGCGACGAGAAGCGCTACCGCGAAACCTACTGGGCGCGGTTCGCGGACAAGGGCTTCTACTTCGCCGGGGACGGCGCCAAGTACGACGACGACGGCGACATTTGGCTGCTGGGCCGGGTCGACGATGTCATGAACGTCTCCGGGCACCGGATTTCCACCACTGAGGTGGAGTCGGCTCTGGTGGCGCACCCGACGGTGGCGGAGGCCGCTGTGGTGGGTGCGTCCGACCCGACGACGGGCCAGGCGATCGTGGCGTTTGTGATCCCGCGCGCCGGGGCGGCCCAGGACGAGGCGAGCGGCGAGGAGGCCATCAAGACGCTGCGGGAGCACGTGGCGAAGGAGATCGGTCCGATCGCTAAGCCGCGGCAGATCATCGTGGTGCCGGAGCTCCCCAAGACCCGCTCCGGCAAGATCATGCGCCGCCTGCTGCGTGACGTGGCGGAGAACCGGGAGATCGGTGACGTGACCACGCTCGCCGACTCGTCGGTGATGGACCTCATCGCGAAGGGGCTGCGCAGCGGCAAAGACGACTGATCTGCACTGACTGTTCTCGTGGGGCGTGCCGAGCAGGGGCCGGCGCGCCCCACGACTTGTCTCTGCTTTTTGCCGCGGAGCGCAGCAGAGGCGGGGCGCGACCGGTGCTGTGGTCCAGGGTGTGGCTTGTCCTGTCCGTGGGCGGGGGCTGTCTGTCCTCCGGGCTTTGGCCTGCCGGGGTTTCAGGGAGAGCTCAGGGAGAGACCAGGGAATTTCCCCATGGGATAACAGGCTTGGGGCGGGCAGTCTGAAGATATGAGCGAGTACACGACGAAGAAGACCCTGCGACGGAGTAAGAGCAACCGGATACTCACCGGCGTGTGCGGCGGTATCGGTGAGTTCCTCAACGTGGACGCCAACCTCATCCGGCTGGCTTTCGCTGTTTTCACCCTGCTGGGCGGCAGCGGCGTGTTGCTGTACCTCATCGCCTGGCTGGTGATCCCGGAGGAGGACGCGGGCGCTTCCGTGCTGGAGCACATCATCCGCACGTTCCAGGGCAAGGAATCCAAGCTGTGAAGTGGACGCTACGCGCACTGTCCGGGCGGGCCGCTCCGCTGCCCCGGGATTTCTTCTCCCGGAAGGGGGAGGCAGCGGAGACGGCCTCGGACCGGCAGTCGGAACGGGATGTGCGGGACACGCGCGCGGAGCGCCCGCAGGAACGCCGGTGAGCTAGTCGGCGCCGTGCATCATGTCCACGGCGCCGGCAGACAGTCGGGACCAGGGGAAGGCCAGCGCGACTGCGCCGAGTGTGCCGATCAGTCCGGCGAGGGTGACGACGAGGTGGGTTCCGACGTGTTCCACGAGGAAGCTCGCCACTGCGATGCCGATGCCTTGGGCTACTTGGAGGCCGGCGGCGACGAGCCCGAACGCCACCCCGCGTCCGGTGGAGGGCGCACACAGCACGAATGTGGCGTTCGCCACGAACTGGTAGGAAGCCGCCATCCCGGAGACGACGAGAAGCAGCACCATCGCCCACAGCGGTGGTTTGAGGATCCACACGGTCAACGGGAGCGAGGCGAGGATCGCTAGGAGCCCCAGCAGGTGGGTGCGCAGCGGCGGGGGGACGAGCCGGGTGAGCGGGAAACCGCCGATGATCGCGCCGATCGCCGGGGACGCCATGATCATTCCCGCGGTTGCGGGGCCGCCCCCGATTTCTGCGGCCATGGGGGTGGCCACGCCGTAGGGGACGATGTAGCAGCCGGCAAGCCAGGCGAGGAGCGCCAGGGTGCGCAGCCTCGGGTCGGTGAAGACCAGACGGGGGCCTTGCCGGGTGATCTGCCAGAGGGTGGGGCGTTCCGCGTCCTGGGATTCGGGTGCGGGCCGCGGCCGCACGCCGAGCGTGACGATGGTCGCGGACAGCAGGAAGGTGAGCCCGTTGCAGAACACGGTGGGGCGCACGTCGAGCAGGGAGATGACGAGCCCGCCCACGGCAAGCCCGACCAGGGAGCCTACCTGGGATGTGATGTTGATGAGGGTGGATCCGGCGACGAAACGCTCCCCTTGGGTGATCTGCGTGAGGAGCGCAGCGCGGGCCGCGCCGAAGGGGATGGTCGGCATCACCGAGCAGAACAGCAGCAGCCAGATGACGGGGAGCGGCAGCCCGGGAATGCTCATGGCGATGACCAGGACGGCGCGCACGACGTCGCTGACGATCATGACGCGACGGCGGGGGAACAGATCGGCGAGCCCGGACAGGAGGGGGCCTGCCACGAGCGGCGGCAGGAAGGTCAACGCCAGGGTGAGCCCGGTGACCAGGGCGGAGTCGGTGCGCTGGTAGACGAGGACGGCGACCGCGATGTTCAGCAGGTAGTTGCTGGTCATGGAGAGGGCGTGGGAGAGCCACAGGGCGCGGAATTCGCCGTTGCGGAGCACGTCGCGGTAGCCGCTGCGCCAGTCGGTGCGGGGAGGTTCTGGGGCCGCGGGGGGATCGGCGTGGGCGGGCGTGTCAATGGTGGGCAACTGTTCGTGGCGCCCGTCGCTCTGTCGTGGAATGCCGTGGCTGAAGCCGCCTGACCGCGGATTGTGCACTCTTGATTGCCCCCACGTTCAATCACTTTGCGTCGTTGCTTGTTGACATAGCGTCTCTAGAGGGGGCGAGATTGGCAAGCGGTTTGGGGGAATCGCCGGTTCTTGTTTGCGGGCGTCCGCTGCCGGGGTAGGGAGCGTGCGGCGGGGCAGTCCAGTGCCAGGTCAGGTCCAGCCGAGTTCGTGGAGGCGCTCGTCGTCGATTCCGAAGTGGTGGGCGATTTCGTGGATCACGGTGATGCGGACTTCTTCGACGACGTCTTCTTCGGTTTCGCAGATCGCGAGGATTTCCCGCCAGTAGATGAAGATCTGGTCTGGCAGCACTCCGCCGTAGCTGTCGCCCCGTTCGGTGAGCGGCACTCCTTCGTACAGGCCGAGCAGCCCGGGTTCCGGGGGGTCTTCGGCCAGGGTGATGACCACGTTGTCCATGTACGCGGTCAGTTCGGGTGGAATGGAGTCGAGGGCGTCGGCGACGAGCTCTTCGAAGCGGCGGCGGGAGGTTTCGATCACGTCTCGTATTGTGCGCCACGAGGGTAAGGGGAGCGAAAGAGCCCGGGGCAGCGACGTCCGGGAGCACTGGTGACCTGGGGAGGCGACGCTGTGGAGTGGCGAGCGGTCCTGGCCCGGATAGGGCTGGCCTTCCATCCGCGGACGTGGCGCAGGGCTGCGGGGTGGCTGCGGCACCGCCACGCGGTCCGTGTGTGGCGCGTCGGGGCGGTGGTGGCCGCAGGGATCGCCGGGGGATGGGCCGGGCTGGCAGTGGGCGGTCAGGTGCTGACTCCGATCGGCCCTGCCGACGTCGTCTTGGCGGTGGGCCCGTCGTGGCGCGGGGAGACTGTGATCAATATCGCCCCGTTGGGCAAGCTGGCGTTCGACACGCATGCTGCGCCGCTGCGGTTTGAGGCGACGATCGCGGAGATCCGGTTGACCGCGGCCGAGGAGATGGTGCAGAACCCGGAGTCGATCCACCGGCTCGGCGCGAGCATTGTCGCGGACGTGAAGCAGGGCGCGGTCATGTTGGCGTGGCGGGCCGTGCTGGCCTCGGTGGGTACGGCGGCCCTGGTGTGCCTGCTGCTGTTCCGTAGTTGGGTGCGGGCCCTGGTGGGCGCGCTCACCGCCTTGGTGATGCTCGCCACCGCTGGCGGTGTGACGTATTTCACTTTCAATCCGGGGGCGATTGCGGAGCCCCGCTACACCGGTCTGCTCGCCGGCGCCCCCCAGGTGGTGGGCAGCGTGGAGGACGTGATCAACCACTTCTCCGAATACCAGGCGCAGTTGGCTGGCCTGGTGGGCAACGTCTCCCAGCTGTACCAGGTCACTTCGACCCTGCCCGTCTACGAGGAGGACGCCGCCACGATCCGGGTGCTGCACGTGTCGGACCTGCACCTCAACCCGGCCGCGTGGGAGGTCATCAACTCGCTGGTGGAACAGTTCCAGGTGGCCGTGGTGGTGGACTCCGGGGACATCAGCGACCGGGGCAGCGCCGCCGAGGACGTGTTCATGGACCAGATCGCGGACCTGGACGTGCCCTACGTGTGGGTGCGCGGCAACCACGATTCGATGGGCACCCAGCGCGCGGTCGCCGCCCAGCCCAACGCGATCGTGCTCGACGACGACATTGTCGAAGTGGCAGGGCTGCGGTTCTACGGGGCGGGAGACCCCCGGTTCACCGCAGACAAGGCGTTGGACAATCCCACGGACGCAGAGGTCGCCGCGATCGGCGCCCGTCAGGCGCGCAGTATTGCGGACGCGGATCCTCCGGTGGACGTGGCGGTGCTGCACGACCCGCTGCAAGGGGAGGCGTTCAGCGGGGTGGTGCCGCTCGTACTGTGCGGGCACGGCCATGAACGCTGGACCGAGATACGGGAGAGCGGGACCCGGATTTTCGCGCAGGGGTCCACGGGCGGCGCCGGGCTGCGTGGGCTGGAGCACGACGAGCCCACCCCGTACCAGGCGTCGGTGCTGTATTTCGACGCGGAGACCAAGCGGTTGCAGGCGTGGGACGACATCACGCTGGGCGGGCTGGGACTGACGTCGGTGCAGATCGAACGGCACATCGAAAGCGACCCAGACCGGGAGATCACCCCGGTGGAGACGGTTGCGCCGTCGCTGGACACGACCCCGCCTACGCTTCTCCCGCCGGAATCGCCTAACCTAGAGTTGTCTCCTCCCGCTTCCGCGGTACCACGGTGACGTGTTGGGGAAACACTTTGGCACTTGGTCCCAATGTCCCCTATGCTTAAGCCGTCCCCGACGGAAGGACGGGGGAAATGACGACTCGGTCGTCGTCGAGGCCCCCATCGTCTAGTGGCCTAGGACGCCGCCCTTTCAAGGCGGTAACGCGGGTTCGAATCCCGTTGGGGGTACTGGTGGTCTGAAACACTGCCAGAGTCTGGCAGAATAAAGACCGCGCGGAGGACGCGACGAACCTGATAGAATCAGGCAAGAAGCGGACAAAGCAAAAACAAAAAATAATTAAATATCGGGGTCCTGTGGAGCAGTTTGGAGTGCTCGCCACCCTGTCAAGGTGGAGGCCGCGGGTTCAAATCCCGTCAGGACCGCTCACTTCGCAGTACAGTATGTGGCTGGGGCCAGGTAGCTCAGTTGGCAGAGCGTCCGCCTGAAAAGTGGAAGGTCGGCGGTTCGATTCCGCCCCTGGCCACTCACTGCATCGGAGAAAAGCCCGGAACTTTTGTCCCGGGCTTTTTGGTAGTTGTGCCACCGTATTTTTTCTTTTGGCGGTTTTTAGCGGACGCGCCGTCGGCTTCACCACGACGGTAGAAATCCGGTTCTGCTCTGCCACGGCAGGTTTCAGCGGACACGGTGCGACAGGATTCCGTGAAGGGCTGACAGAGCCGTGCCGCCGTCCATCCCCAGGGCGCACGAAGTGCGCCGCAGGGCGGCAGGAAATTCTCCGACTGGGGACTCTCTCGACGCCGCCCTAGCGGGTGCGCTTGGTGGCCCTCCAGCCGAGCAGCGCCCCCACGAGAGCGCCGACAGCGAATCCGAGGAGGATGCTGAGGACGACACCCATCGCGGAGCCGCCGCTGAAGAGAAGTCCGAGCGACAGCACGCAGGCCGCGCCGGCAGCGACCCCCAGGATCACGGCAAGGGTCTGTGTGTTTTTGAGTTTCTGGTTGACCATGGTTGGCCTCCGCGGAGAAAGGATTCTCTGCTTTGACGGAGACGGTGGGCCACTGGTTCTTGCTGTGCAGCCCGAATCTCCGCAAACCGCGGGGCGACAAGGCCGCGCTCGGCGGCCGGAAGCCACGACGAGGGCAGGGCACGAGGCCCCGGCGCGCTCTTTCCGCGCTGAGAGGGCGGCTTACCCGCCTAGGGAAAGGCGTCGCGTGGGGAAGGCAGGGCCTCCGCCGCAGGGAACAGGAGACGGGGTGCGCCCGAGGGGAAGGTGCGACCAGGGCGCACCGGGAGGACACGCGCGGGTCGCTGCGACGCTGGGATGGGGGTCCTGCACGGGTGACGTGGTGGGGAACGTCAATCAGTCTTGACGGGTCCGCTTGGCGTCTCTCCGGTCGAGGAGGAGCCCCACAATGAAGCCGATGAGGCATCCGAGAGGAATCGTGATGAGGGTTCCTGCTCCGAAGAGTCGCCGAGGAACAGCAGCCCGACAGGAAGACTGAAAGCGCCGCCGATCGCAGCCCCTAAGCCCAGGCCTAGAGCCCATTTGTTGCGGGTTTTCTCAGCCATGACGAGCCTCCACGGGTTCTGACCGTTTCTTGCACCGTGGTTTATTGCCGTGAGAAGCGGCGCACAACCGGTTCCTTCCCTTCGTTCTTGCCGACATGAACATCAGCAAAGGACCGGACCAGAACCCTCAGGGCAGGAACCGCGCCAAGGGCGGGCGTGGAGGCTTCCCCGCGCTCGCCTGCCGGGAGTGACATGGGGCACGAGGCATCGAACCGCGGGAGGCACGCGCAGCCCCGGTTTCCCCGGTGAACGAGCGGGTCTCACGTGTCGGTGCGGCGTCTGCCGTACAGCAGGCCGACAAGGAGCCCGGCCGCGGAGCCGACGACGAAGCCGATACCGATACCCAGCGGGATCGCATCGAACACCAGGCCGACCACGCTGCCGAGCGCAATCCCCATACCGGCTCCGATGCCTAGGCCGAGTGGAATCGATTGTCGCAACTCCATCGTGTTTCTCCCTCCCGCAGCCCCTCCCCCTACCCCTCCGATGCCCGGGTATCGCGGAGAGTTCAGGCTCAACCGCGGAAAGCGGTGGAGAGGGATGTCACGTCTCTCAGGAAGGCGAGTGTCACCCGGTGGTGGCGGTCTGGACGTGGCGCAGGCGGGCTGCCGGACCTCGGCACCACCGGGGCGAGGCCTTCCGCCGCCAGAGCCGGGGCAGGCGAGGAGCGCCGCCTCACCCGCCTCGACCAGGTCTTTTCGGATGAGCCCTCCCATAGTGGAATACCCCTGGGGGGTATATTGGTTGAGGGTAAGGGAGTGTCGGCAACATCGGAGAAACCGGCCATGAGCGTGGTGCGCAGACTCGGAATCTACGGTTTGGTGCTCGTCGCCGTATTCGGGATCGCCTACGGGGTGGGCACGCTCACCCACGCGAACGCGGCGGAAAGCACGCCCGTGGCCGTGCAAGAGCAGGGGGACTGATGGGTGAGGAAGCCACACGGCGCCGCGACGCCGAACGGGTTGAACTCCTCATCGGCGGCATGACCTGCGCGTCGTGCGCCAACCGAGTGGAACGCAAACTCAACAAGCTCGCCGGGGTGCGGGCCAGCGTCAACTACGCCACTGAGAAAGCGTCAGTGGAGTTCGACAGCGGCGTCACCATCGACGACCTGATCACCACGGTCGAGAAAGCAGGCTACACGGCGGCCCTCCCTGCCCCGCCCCGCGCCGCCCAGGACACGGAAGACCAGGCCGCTGACCCGGTGGCAGCGCTGCGCACACGGCTGCTGGTCAGCGCGGTGCTGTCGATTCCGGTCATCGCCATGGCGATGATCCCGGCCCTGCAGTTCACCTACTGGCAGTGGGCGTCCCTCGTCCTGGCCGTTCCGGTGGTGGTGTGGGGTGCGCTGCCCTTCCACATCGCCGCGGTCAAAAACCTGAGGCTGGGGGAGGCCACCATGGACACGCTGGTGTCCATGGGCACGCTGGCGGCTTTCGCCTGGTCGCTGTATGCGCTGTTCTTCGGGGAAGCGGGCATGCCCGGCATGACGCACCCGTTCGAGTTCACCATCAGCCGCACCGACGGTTCTGCCGCCATCTACTTGGAGGTCGCGGCCGGGGTCACCACGTTCATCCTCGCCGGACGCTACTTCGAAGCTCGGGCTAAGCGGCGGGCCGGGGCCGCGCTGCGCGTCCTCCTGGAATTGGGCGCGAAAGAGGTCACGGTGGTGCGCGGCGGCCGGGAGACGCGGATCCCCGTGGAGCAGCTCGCCGTCGGTGACCGGTTCGTGGTGCGTCCCGGGGAGAAGATCGCCACGGACGGGGTTGTGGAGGAGGGCGCCTCCGCCGTGGACGCGAGCATGCTCACCGGTGAGTCCGTGCCCGTCGAAGTCGGGGTCGGCGACGCGGTGGTCGGCGCCACGGTCAACGTCGGCGGCCGGCTCGTGGTGCGCGCAACCCGCGTGGGCGCGGACACCCAGCTCGCGCAGATGGCGAAGCTGGTGGAGGAGGCGCAGAGCGGCAAGGCCGAGGTGCAGCGGCTCGCCGACCGGATTTCCGGGGTGTTCGTGCCCGTGGTGATCGCGCTCGCGGTGGCCACGCTCGGGTTCTGGCTGGGGGCGGGCGGCCCGGTGGAGGCCGCGTTTACCGCTGCTGTCGCGGTGCTCATCATCGCCTGCCCGTGCGCGCTGGGCTTGGCCACTCCCACGGCGCTCCTGGTGGGCACGGGCCGTGGAGCCCAGCTCGGCATCCTCATCAAAGGCCCTGAAGTGTTGGAGAACACGCGCCGCGTGGACACGGTGGTGCTCGACAAGACCGGCACGGTCACCATGGGCACGATGGCGCTCGTCGACGTGGCCGCTGCCGACGGGGAGGACGCCGACGAGGTGCTGCGGCTAGCCGGGGCTGTGGAGCACGCCTCCGAGCACCCTATTGCGCGGGCGATCGCCCGGAGCGCCGCCGACCGGGTCGGGAATGTGCCGCCGGTGACTGATTTCGCTGCCACCGCAGGGCTGGGGGTGCGGGGGGTAGTGGACGGCCGCACGGTCCTCGTGGGGAAGGCCGCCCTGCTCGCCCAGGAAGGCGTGGCCGTGCCGGAGGCGGTGGCGCGGAAGGCCGCACAGGCGGAAGCCGCAGGCCACACCGCGGTCCTGGCCGCCTGGGACGGGAAGGCTCGCGGGGTGCTTGTCGTCGCCGACACGGTGAAGCCCACGAGCGCCGAGGCCGTGGCCCAGTTGCGGCAGCTGGGGCTCACCCCGATTCTGCTCACCGGCGACAACGCGGCCGTGGCCCGCACGGTCGCCGAACAGGTCGGTATTGACGAGGTCATCGCCGAAGTGCTGCCCGCCGACAAGGTGGACGTGGTCAAACGGCTGCAGGACGAAGGCCGCGTGGTGGCGATGGTCGGTGACGGGGTGAACGATGCGGCCGCACTCGCCCAAGCCGATTTGGGGCTGGCGATGGGCACTGGCACGGATGCGGCGATCGAGGCCGCGGACCTCACCCTGGTCCGCGGGGATCTGCGGGTCGCCGCGGACGCGATCCGGCTGTCCCGCCGCACCCTGGCCACGATCAAAGGCAACCTGTTCTGGGCGTTCGCCTACAACGTGGCGGCGCTGCCGCTGGCCGCTGCCGGGCTGCTCAACCCGATGATTGCGGGCGCGGCCATGGCGTTCTCCAGCGTCTTCGTGGTCAGCAACAGTCTGCGGCTGCGGGGCTTCCGCCCCCATGCCGCGCCGTGAGCGCGCCACACGCTGCCGTCTGGGCGGTGCGGGCTGCTGCCCGCGCCGCCCAACTGCTGTTGGGGGCCGTGTGCCCGCCCTCGTCCCGCCCCGGGTCAGGGCGTGGCGGTATGGCTGGTGATCCACTCTTGCACGGCGTGAGCGGTCTCCTCCACCGAGGCGTCGGTGGTGTCGAGCAGGGTCATCGGCGGGGTCATGGTCGCCGCGTTCTCCCGGATCCACGCCGCGTATTCCAGCATTTCCGCGATCCGCGGCTCGTCCCATTCCCGCCACGCCGGGCGGGCCCGCAGCCGGGCAGCGAGCACTTCGGGATCGCACATGAGGGACAGGTAGTGGATTTCGGAGAACAGGGCACGCTCCGGCAGCGGTTCGAACTCCGGGGGCACGACCGTGCCGCACAGCACGACGGGGCGGCCGTTCTGGTGGATCATGGCGGCCATACGCAGCCACGTGGACCGGAACAGCCGGTGGTGGTGGGACGGGTCGCGGAGCCCGTCCACCCACAGCACGTCCTGTTCCACCACCACGTAGCGGTCGGACAGCCGTTCGGTGAGCAGCCGCCCCACCGTGGATTTTCCTGTGCCACTGGGCCCAGTCACCGCGAACAGGGGGAGACGTCGGAACGGCCGCCGGTGCCCGCACTCGACACAGTGGAGCACCGGCGGGTCTGCTTCCACGACGGGAGTGTCCGTGTACGCGTCGCAGCGCGCACAGATGAGGAGGTTCACGGCTGCGGCCTAGTCGAACAACTCCTCGAGGAAGCTTTTCCGGCGACGCTTGTAGCCATAGGGGCGTGGGGAGTCGGCGTAGTACGGTCGGGGAGAGTCGGGATAGTAGGGGCGCGGCGAGTCCGCATAGCCGTAGGAGTCTGGTCGGGCGTGGTACATGGGTGGTGGCGGTGCCCCGTGCGGTGGAGGCGGCGGGGGCGGGGCCGCGTAGTGACGCTGCTCAGCCGCCACGATTTGCTCCAACTCTCCGGCGTCGAGGAAGATGCCTCTGCACCGTTCACACTGGTCGATGTGGACACCCATACGGTCGAAGGTGCGCATACGGCCTTGGCACTTAGGACAAATCACAGTGCCATCGTATTCGGGGAAGGGTTGCCAGTGTCCCTAGCCGACGAGACACGCGCGGGCCGCCATTGGCCGTGTCGTTTTTCTCCCTAAAAGACCGCAGGTCATTCCGGGTTTCCGAAGGATTTGGACAGACAAGGCGACAGTCCCGCCTGTGGAAGGGGTTCACAAAGGGCTGAGCCTTCTAAAATTCCGGTTGGGGCGCCGCACCGGTAGGCCGCGCCAGCATCAGACCGAGGAAGCCGCCGATGAGCAATGATTCCCCCCAACTCCCCGATTTCCTCCTCGCTGGTCGGTATCGGCTGCACAGACTCATCGGCGCAGGAGGGATGGGACGTGTCTGGGAGGGTGTCGACGAACTCCTTGATCGGCCGGTAGCCATCAAGGAGTTGACGATCAATGAGCATCTGCCGCCGCAGGAGATCGAGATTCTGCGGGCCCGGATGCTGCGGGAGGCGCGTAGCGCCGCTCAGCTCAGCCACCCGTCGATCATCACCGTGTTCGACGTGGTGGAAAAGGACGGTTTTCCGTGGATTGTGATGGAGCTCGTCCACGGCAAGTCCTTGAGCGAGATCATCAAACAGGAGGGGGCGATCAGCCCGGAGCGGGCCGCTAATCTCGGGCTTCAGGTGGCTGCGGCGCTGTCTGTGGCGCACCAGCGCGGGATCGTGCACCGCGACATCAAACCGGGGAACGTGCTTGTGGCCCGGGGGGACCGGGCGGTGCTCACCGACTTCGGTATCGCCTATTTGGAGGGCAGCAGCCGGCTGACTCGGACGGGGAGCCTGCTGGGGTCGCCCAGTTATCTCGCGCCGGAGCAGGCGCGGGGCGAGCCTGCGAGCCCGGCAGCGGACATGTGGGCGCTGGGCACCACGTTGTATGCGGCGCTGCACGGGGCCCCGCCGTTCCAGCGCGCCACGCCGATGGCCACGCTCACCGCGGTGGTGGTGGACGAGGTGCCTCCGCCGGTGAAGGCGGGGCCGTTGCGGCCGCTGCTGGAACAGTTGCTCAACAAGGACCCGCAGAAGCGTCCCACGGTGCACGAGGTCGTGGAGGAGCTGCAGCGGGTGGTGATGAGCTTCCCGCCGCAGAGCAGTTCCGCGTCGTCCACGGGGACGCACACGCTGCAGGAGGAGGCCAGCCCGGCCCCTGCCGAGGTGAGCGTGGCGAAGCCGGCTGCGGACACGAGTGCGCTGCCGCTGTCCTCGCCTGCGGAGCCGGGGAAGCGGAACAGCACGCTGGCGACCGTCGGCCTGGTGGCGTTGGCGCTGTGCGTGGTGGTGGCGGTGATCACCGCCGTGGTGCTGTTCGTCCCTGCGGGCGGGAACAGTCGGGCGGACGGGGAGCAGCCGGCCGCGGAAACCTCGCAGAGCAGCGAGGAGACGGGGCAGGCGGAAGAGCCGGAGCCCACAACCTCCGCGGAGGCCGCCGAGCAGGGCGTCGGAGAAGACGACGAGGACAGCGAGGAGGAAGCGGAGGACGACGACTATTCGGGGCCTCCGCTGGTCCGGCACGAGGATCCCACTGGGTTCTCGTTGGACGTGCCGGAAGGATGGTCGGTGGACCGGCGGGGAAGCAGCGTGTTCTTCCGCAACCCCGAGGGCGGCTATCTGCAGGTGGACCAGACGGATTCGCCGAATCCCGACGCGAAAAAAGACTGGGAGGCCCAAGAGCGGGGCGCGGCTGGACGCTTTTCGAACTACTCCCTGATTGACATCAGATATTCCGACCACCCGTCGATGGAGCGTTATGTGACGGCGTCGGATTGGGAGTTCACCTTCACGATCAACGGCCAGCGGATGCACGCGGTGAACCGGGGATTCCACACCGAGAAGAAGGGGTATGCGCTGTTCTTGGTGTATCCGGCGGACGGCTGGGAGGAGACGGGGGCGCCGCTGCTGGACCGGATGTCGGAGAGTTTCGAGCCTGCCGCGTAGTCGGGGAGTGGAGACACCCGTGAGACGGGTGTGAGAAATGTCCCCAGGCGGGGAAAGAAGAGGAAAAGAAGTGGGGGTCGGGGCGCCCGCACGCACCCCGACCCCAGGTGGCTCAAGTCTCCAGGCGAGCTCTCTTCAGGTGGCGAAGAGCCAGGGCGCCCGCACGCACCCCAACCCTTCCAGGGCTGGCTCAAGCCTTGGAGACGAGCCCTTCGGTGGTAGAGACCCAGGCGCCCGCACGCACCTCGGTCTCTCTGGGAGTGGCTCGAGTGGGGTGAGCCATCATCCAGTGAGGATCCGGTGACCGGTTCGGCCCTCCCGGGTAGGGCCGCCGGTCTGGGGGCTCACAGATCTCTTGCCGGGGGGGAGGAACGGTGGCCACCCTGAGGATGGGAGGAGTGGAGGAAGGCAGCCACCGCCCAACAAGGGATCTTCTCCTGACCTTTTGGGAGCGCTCCCAAGCGGTCGATACCTATTATTTGTGGCACTCTTCATAGATGTCAATGGGTTCGGGGCAGGAAAGTTCATTCGTCTCGTTCTGGGGCTAAGAACAGGAAAAACGCTAATTGGACGTTCGCTGATGAAGATCTAAAAACCGGAAAAACTTCGCACTGTCGGTGGTGGTGTCCACGCCAGGAAACCCGCCCCGGCGCCACCCGGCTAAAAAACCATCCCGCGCCTCCCCGCGATGACGGCCCCCGGCCCCGCTGACCACGCCACGGCGGGGTAGACGTGGACCCATGACCACCGTCGCATCCCACGAACACACCCCGCTCGCCCGGACCCTCGCCGTAGCCATCCGCGGCGACGTCGACTTCTCCCCCCTCGCCCGGGCGCTCTACTCCGCTGACGCCTCCATCTACCGCCGCATCCCCCTCGGCGTCGTCTACCCCCGCCACACCGACGACATCGCCGCCACCGTCGAAATCTGCCGGGAAGCCGGAGTCGGCATCACCATGCGCGGCGGCGGCACCTCCTGCGGGGGACAAGCCCTCGGAACCGGCGTGGTCGTGGACACCTCCCGCTACTTCAACCGCATCCTCAGCGTGGACCCGGAAGCCCGCCGCGCCGTCGTCGAACCCGGGGTCGTCCTCGACACACTGCGCACCGCCGTCGCCCAGCACGGGCTCACCTTCGGCCCTGACCCCTCCACCCACAACCGGTGCACCCTCGGCGGCATGATCGGCAACAACGCCTGCGGCTCCCATTCAGTCGCCTGGGGCACCACCGCCGACAACATCACCGCCCTGCACGTGGTCACCGCGGACGGCCGCCACCGCACCGTCACCGCCACCCAGATCACCACCCCCGACGGGCTGCCCGACCACGCCCTCATGGACGGCTTGGACGCGGTCGCCGCTCACGCCCTCGCCCCCATCCGCACCGAACTCGGCCGCTACCGCAGACAAGTCTCCGGATACCCCCTGCAGCACCTGCTTCCGGAACGCCGCGACTACGCCAAAAGCCTCGTCGGCACCGAAGGCGGCTGCGCCATCACCACCTCAGCCACCCTCACCCTCGTGCCCGCCCCCAAAGCACGCGTCCTGCTCCTCGTTGGCTGCGCCGACCGCTACGCCGCCGCGGAAATCGCCCACGAATTCCTCGCCTACCGTCCGCTCACCGTGGAAGGCATGGACACCGAACTGCTCGGCCCGCGGGTAGCCGACCTGCCCGAAGGCGGCGCGTGGCTGTACGTGGAATTCGGTGGAGACACACCTGCCGAAGCCGAAGCCGCAGCCCGCCGCGCGGAACGCGCCTTCGCCGCCCACGTCCGCTCCACCCTCGTCGTCACCGACCCCGCGGACCGGGTCCGGCTGTGGCGGATCCGCGAAGACGCCGCTGGACTCGCCACCCGCCCGCCCAGCGGCGACGAAGCCTGGCCCGGCTGGGAGGACGCCTCCGTGCCCGCGGAAAACCTCGCCGCCTACCTCCGCGACTTCGACGCGCTCTGCCGCGACGAAGGACTGTCCGGCCCCGTCTACGGCCACTTTGGCGAAGGATGCCTGCACGTGCGGCTCAACGCCGACCTGACCAGCCCGGAAGGCGTGGCCCGCTACCGCCGGTTCGTTGAAGCCGCCTGCGACATCGTGGTCCGGCACGGCGGCGTGCCGTCCGGGGAGCACGGCGACGGGCAAGCCCGCTCCGAACTGCTCTCCCGCGTCTACTCGCCCGCCCTACTCAACGCGTTCGCCGACACCAAACACGTGTGGGACCCGCACAACCTGCTCAACCCGGGCGCGGTCGTGCGGCCCCGCCCGCTCGACGCCGACGTGCGGCCGCTCGCCATGGCCGCCCCGGTCCGCCCCGTCCTGCGGCTCGCCGAGGACCGCGACGACTTTGCGCGCGCCGTGCGCCGCTGCGTGGGCGTAGGCAAGTGCCGCGCCCACGCCGGGGCGATGTGCCCCAGCTACCAGGTGACCCGCGAGGAAAAAGACTCCACCCGCGGCCGGGCCCGCGTCCTCGGCGAGATGCTCGCCGGGGAAGTGGTCACCGCCGGCTGGCGGTCCCCCGAAGTGCGCGAAGCCCTCGAACTGTGCCTGTCCTGCAAGGCGTGCGCTCGAGAATGCCCGGTCGGAGTGGACGTAGCCGCCTACAAGTCGGAGTTCCTCTACCACCACTACCGGCACCGGATCCGGCCGCGCGCCCACTACACGCTGGGCTGGCTGCCCGTGTGGCTGAAACCCGCCGGCGTGATGCCGGGCCTGGTCAACACGGTGGCCCGCTCCCCGCTCGCCGGGCTCCTCAAACGCGTCGCGGGAATCGACCGGAGACGCGATCTGCCCGTGTTCGCCACCCGCCGCCAACGTCGCGCCTCCGCCGCGGATCGGACCCCGCTGCGCCGCGGGTTCACCACAGACCAGCCGCGCGCCGTGCTGTGGACCGACAGTTTCACCCTCGCGTTCTTCCCGCAGGTGCTCGCGGACGGCCGCGCCGTGCTGCGGGACGCGGGCTGGGAAGTCGTGGACAGCCCGGCCCGGCTGTGCTGCGGGTTGACGTGGACGTCGACCGGACAACTCGGGGTGGCGCGGAGAGTAGCGGAGCGCACGGTGCGCGCCCTGCTGCCCGCGGTGCGCGCGGGCGCGGTCATCGTGGGCCTGGAACCCAGTTGCACCGAACAGTTGCGCCGCGAACTGCCGCGCCTGCTCGGTACCGACGAGGCCGCTGAAGTCGCTGGCGCGGTCCGCACGCTCGCCCAGGCGCTCACCGAGTTCACCCCCGACTGGGAGCCGCCCCGCATCACCAGCCGGGTGATCGCTCAAGTGCACTGCCACCAGCACGCCGGATCCGGCTGGCACGCGGAACGAGCCCTGCTGGAACGGGCCGGAGCCACAGTGGAGGTGCCGCAGAACTCGTGTTGCGGCCTGGCCGGTGATTTCGGGTTCGTGGACGGCCACTACGAAGTGTCGCTGGCATGCGCGGAACAAGGACTGCTGCCCGCGGTGCGCGCCGCAGGAGCCGGGGACACGGTTCTCACCGAAGGGTTCAGCTGCCGACTGCAAGTCACCCAAGCCCACCCGGAGGCCCGGCCCGTCCACCTGGCGACCCTGCTCCGTAACGGCCGCGGCAGCCAAGCCACGGCCGGGCAGTGACCTGTCGGTGTTCCGGCTTCAGCGGAACACCGCTGCCCGGGCCAGGTCCATGGAATGCTCCCCCAGCCTGGAACCAGGGCGGGGAAACGCAGCGGCCCGCCGGGGATGCCCCGGCGGGCCGCCCCAACCTTTAACTACCTGCCAGTAACTCGTCACTGGACTGACCAGGGCGTGTCACGCACCAGGGTGTGCCGCAGTGGATTGCTATTTCTGGCTCTGGCGGCGCAGTTGGCGCGCCCGCACGAACGCTTTCAGCGCCTTGATGATGCGCCCGGATCCCAACAGAGTCAGCCCCATCCCGGCCCATGCTTCCGCTTCACCCTTGGTGTCTCCGATCTGCTGGAACAGTTCTTGGGCGCGGGTGACAGCCTTGAGGGCTTCTTCAGGCCGATTCGCTTGGCCGAGCGCTGCGGCAAGACCACTCCAGGCCTGCGCTTCACTCTGGATGTCCCCGGCCTGCTGGAACAGTTCTTGGGCGCGGGTGAAAGCCTCGGCAGCGTCCTCACCCCGACCCGCACCAATCAGCGCTGTGCCGAGGCCAGCACACGCTTCCGCTTCACCACGGGCGTCCGTGGTTTGGCGGAACAGCGTGCGGGCGCGAGTGAGCGTGTCGACGGCTTCCGTAAACTCACCTGAAGCAAGCTGGGACATGCCAAGGGCAGCCAGCTCCGGTGCTTCAAGGGCGGCGCCTTCTTCCTGCCCTAGCAAGTCACGGACATGGTCGGCGGCCTTGACGGCTTCTTCCGTCTGTCCTGTTTTCCGCAGTGCCTCCGCGAGGCCAGCCCATGCCTGTGCTTCGCCTTGGGTGTCCTCGGTGCGCTGGAACAGCTCTCGAGCGTGGGTGAAAGCGTCGATAGCCTCCTTCGGCCGGTTCGCTTGGTTGAGCGCTGTGCCGAGGAGCACCCATGTCTGTGCCTCGGCGTGTGCGTCCCCGGTGCGCTGAAACAGCTCTTGGGCGCGGGTGAGCGACTTGATGGCGTGCTCAAACCGGCTCATACCGAGCAGGGTCAGGCCACGGCAGGACAATACTTGCGCTTCCCCGTAAGGGTCTGCGGTCTGCTCGAGCAGAGCATGGGCGCGGTCTAAAGCGTCGAGGGCTTCCTTAAAGCGGCCCATACTCTGGAGCGCGAGACCGACACCGGTGAGCGCCGGCACCCCGCTGCGAGGATCTGTGATACGCCCCAGCAGGTTGGAGGCGTTCGTGAACGCCTCAAGAGCGTCGTCGAGCTGACGCGCTTGCTGCCGTGCTCCACCAAGCCCGGTCAACGCTTCCACTTCGCCAAGGGTGTTCCCGGTTTGGCGGAACAGGTCGCGGGCACGAGTGAACGCTGCGCCGCCCTCCTCGGGGCGGCGCATGCCTACCAAGGCAAGGCCGAGAGCGAGCCATGCCTGCGCTTCTGCGTTCGGGTTGTCGGTGGCGTGCGCAACAGCTTGAGCAGAGCGGGAAACCTGTTCCAACTCCCCGAAACGACGCCTGAGGTCCAGGTACTTGGTCAAGAGCAGGGGGAGAAGAACCGCTGCGTCGGTGTGGTCGAGGGTGGGGGCAGCGAGCGCGGCAGCTACCAGAGTGGCCTGCTCGTTGTCCAGCCAGGCCAGCGCCTCCTCCCGGCGGGCGAACCGGTTGGAAACCTCTTGACTGGGTGGGGCTTTCAAATGGGTGTCCGCAGCGTGAGCCGTGGTCACGTAGTAGTCCAACAGTCGGGTAAGAGCCTGGTCGCGGTCGGCAGGCGGTTGGGGGTGGCTGGCAGCGTAGTCGATGAGCAGGTCATGCGCTCCCCACCGGTCCTCGCTGGCGTGTTGGACCAGGTGCACGGCCACCAGTTCTTCAAGCACTTCTTCCACGGCGTCTTCGTCAAGGCCGGTGAGTACCGCGGCGGCGGACGTGGAAATAGTCGGGCCTGGGCTGGAAGCCGTAAGAAGGAAAACTCGTGCTTCGTCGTCGGTCAGTTGTGCGAGGGAGGTGTCGAAGACCGCTCGGAGAATCCGTGTTTGACTCGCGTCTCGGCTGAGGTCGTGGATCTTGTCCACTCGCGAGGCCGCTTTTTTGAGCCGTTGCACCAGGCGGGCAGGGGTGAGTTGGGGAGTACGAGCGAGTTGTGCGGCAACGATCTCCAACGCCAACGGCAGATAGCCGCACACCTCAGCTAGTTGCCGCAAGCCCTCAGTGTCGCGGGTGCGCGCATCGTCTTCCTTGAGGATGCTGGCCACCAGTTCCACGGCCGCATCGGCGGTGAGAACGTCCAGGTCAATGTGGTGGGCACCGGTCAAAGAGTGCAGGCTGCTGCGGCTCGTGGCTACCAGCCGGTGATTGCCGGGACCGGGAAGCAGGGGGCGCACCTGCTCGGCGCTCTGAGCGTTATCTACCACCACCAGCACCGGTCGGCCGCGCGGGTCGTTGCGGGACAGTTCCGTCAGAGCTGACCGGTAGAACGCGGCGCGCTCCTCAAGCTCCGCGGGGATCTCCTCGGGGGCGATACCCATTTGGCGCAGCAGCACGTCTAAGGCTGCGTCTGCGGACAGGGGTACGGCGCCGGGGGTGTAGCCGCGTAGGTCCACGAACAGTTCCGCGCAGAACCATTCACGCTGGTGGGCTATCCGTCCTGCGGAGGCGACCAGAGCGGTTTTACCCACTCCTCCCATGCCCGCCAGCGCGGACACCACGACGCTTGAGGACGTTTCGTCCTCCTCCTGGTGAGAAGCGGTGGGGTCAAGCCAGCTCAGCAGAGTGTCCACTTCGTGCTGGCGGCCTACCAGGGCCGGGGGAGGGGCGGGGAGGGAGAACTTCGCGGTGGGGCGGGACCGATGGAGATAAAAGTGAAAATTGTTCTCTTTTGTGATCTGTTGGCCAATAACGTTGTTGCCAGCCTGGGCCTTTATAATTTTGATATGGACTGGGGTAGGGTTCGGTGTGGACCCGGTGTCGCTCACTTGCGCTCCTTCCGGGACTGAGTGGTCTGCTTTCCGATGACGTCCTTTCCGGCCTCGATGCCGCGCATGTGGATGTAGTCTCCGCCCGGGAAGGTGCTGGGACCGGTTTTGCCTTTCACGGAGCGCCCGGCTTTCACGCTTACGAACTTGATGACATCGCCGTTCCCGCTTTTCTTGCCTTTCCCCTCAGGGGAAGCAGGAGGAGGCCACAAAGCCACCACCAGGCCTGCTACTGCCACCACGAACGAGGCGATAGCAGAGAATTGGCTGAGCTCGCTGAGCCCGCCTAGGCCAGGCACGAAACGGGCAAGCGCCCACAGTCCGGCCAGTATCACCGCAACAACAACAAGGATTGTCACCCAAAGCCATTTGCGCTTCATACGGAGATGGTTCCCCATCCTCAGCTGACTATGGACATGTCGCCGTAGTTTTTGTGCGCAACTGATACACGGTCGAAATCAGCAGACGAGCACAGTTTGACCCCGCTGCCTTCTACGCAAGGAAAAGGTGGATCAACGGCCGGCAGGGACCCGGCTTCAGGTGCGACCGGAATAGCGGGGCGGCTATAGGCCACTATTCGCAGTACTGGTCTCACCGAAGGTTCCGGCGCGGCCGCACGCCACCCAGACCCGCCTAAGGCCAATCCCGTCCACGCGGCGCCCCTGTTCCCTAAGCGTCGCAGTTGCGCACAGCCACAGGCGGACAAGGACCTGCTCTGTCGTGCACCGCGCGAGGAACCAAAACCGGAGCCGTGAGGCACAAGAAAAGGCGGGGATCCAGAAAAATCCCCGCCACTGCCAATGTACGACACACCCCCGGGCTTGCGGCAAGACCCCGGGTATGCCGCAGAATCGCTGGCCTGGACTGGGACACGCGTTGATGGGGGACGAGCGTCATGATCGATGTGATCATCGTCGGCGGGGGACCGACCGGCACCATGCTGGCCAGCGAGCTGCGGCTGCACGGCGTGCACACGGTCGTGGTGGAGAAGAGGGCCGAACCGACCCGAATCGTCCGCGGACTCGGGTTGCACGTGCGCAGCATCGAAATCATGGACCAGCGCGGCCTGCTGGAACGGTTCCTCGCCCACGGCACAAAACACCCGGTGGGCGGCTACTTCGCCGGGATCATGAAGCCGTGGCCGAAGTCGCTGGACACCGCCCACCCGTACATCCTCGGCATTCCGCAGCCGACCACCGACCGGCTGCTAGAGGAGCGCGCCGCTGAACTGGGCGCCGACATCCGACGCGGCTGGGAACTCGTGGGATTGAGTCAGGACGAGGACGGGGTGACCGCACAACTGGCCGACGGCACCCAGTTGCGGGCCCGCTACCTGGTCGGCTGCGACGGCGGCCGCAGCACCGTGCGCACCCTGCTCGGCGTCGGTTTTCCCGGCGAATCCGCCACCACTGAGTGGCTGCTGGGCGAGGTGAAAGCAACCGCAAGCCCGGAGACGGTCGCTGCCGTCATGGCGAAGGTGCGCCAAACCCAGCTCGGGTTCGCCATGGGCCCTCTCGACGACGGGGTGTACCGGGCCGTGGTTCCCGCAGCGCACGTGTCCGAAGACCGAGCGGCCCCGCCCACCCTGGAAGAGTTCGCGCAACGGCTGCGGGAGGTGACGGGCACCGACTTCGGCGTGCATTCGCCGCGCTGGCTGTCGCGTTTCAACGACGCTACTCGGCAGGCCGAGCGCTACCGGGTGGGGCGGGTCCTGCTCGCTGGCGACGCGGCGCACATCCACGCACCCCTCGGCGGGCAAGGACTCAACCTGGGCATCCAGGACGCGTTTAACCTCGGCTGGAAACTGGCCGCAGCGGTGAACGGCTGGGCGCCGGAAGGACTGCTGGACAGCTACCACACGGAACGGCACCCGGTCGCCGCCGAGGTTTTGGACAACACTTTGGCGCAGTCCGCGTTCATGTCCACCGATCCGCGAGCCCGGGCAGCACACCGACTGCTGTCAGAGCTGATGGACTTCGAAGAAGTGAACCGGCATGTGATGGAGAAGATCACCGCGGTCGGGGTCCGCTACGACTTCGGGGACGGCCATGCCCTGCTCGGCCGTCGGCTGCGGGACGTGCGCCTGGGGCAAGGGCGCTTGTATGAGCGGATGCGGCACGGCCGCGGAGTGCTGCTGGACCGGACTGGGCGGCTTTCCGTGGCGGGCTGGGCGGACCGGGTCGACCATGTCGCCGACAGTGCAGCGGAGATCGACGTTCCTGCGCTGCTGCTGCGCCCGGACGGCCACGTGGCCTGGATCGGGGAGGACCAGGACGACTTGCTCGCCCATCTGCCCCGGTGGTTCGGCGACCCAGCAGCCTGATCCGGAGTGCCGGACGGCCCCGCAGCAAAGCAGTCCTCCAATGCCACGGCAACCGGTTGTCGCGGCAGAGCCAAGGCCGCGCCGGGGACCTGCCGTTCTTCCCCCGGTCGGCGGCTGCCGGAAGGGGGGTCAGAGTTCAGGACCGCGGTCTTTGCTGCGGTGTGGGGTGTCAAGGTTGCGGCGCGGGGCAGGAGCCTGGGACCGGCCGTGTGCGCGTGTCCCAGGCGGGACCATCCCTTGCTGAGCCTGCCGTACCGCTTCGAATGCTTTGGCAATCGTTGGGTTCTGTATTTCGAGCCCTGCTTCGTTGTCGAGGGTGAGGGACTGTCCTGCGCCTTTGCGCTGATAGACGGGCTGTCCGGTTTTGCGGCTGCTGATAGTGAGCGTCCCGTCGGGAAGGGCTTCAATGGTGTTTCCCTTGGTCACCGCCAGGATTCTGCCGTCGGCGGTGTATTCCGTGAAGTCTTCCCTGGGCGGGTACATACGGCCGTCGAACTTCAGGCCGGGGTTGGGGTTTTTGGGGACGCCGCTGTATTCGTCTTCGACTTCTTCCAGGACGGTGTTGAGGCGGTCGAAAGCTTCCTGAGCGGTGGTGGGCGGCGGCATTTGGTCGAGACGCTGGTAGACCAGGGCGAGGCGTTCTTTGAGGGAAAGAGGGCTAGGGGTGTCTTGTTCCGGCATATGCGGTCTCTTTCCTGGAGTGGATTAAGGGGCGAGGAGGGCGTTGCGGGCGATATCGAGCGCTGTGGAGAAGGAGTCGGTGACGGTGTCGTGTCCGGCCATAGCGGTGGCCTCGTCAGGGTCGATGGACACACCCCACTCGCCGCTAGGGGTGCCGTCGATGACTGCGGTACGGCCCTGGGCACGCAGGGTGATGGAGACGGCGCCGGAGCTGAAGGTGTGGACTTGGCGGTCGATGGCAGGGCCAAAAACAGCGGTGATGGAAGCGTGGATGTCGTGGGGGGTTGGCACGGCCATGGCTTTCTCCTCAGACGGTGGTTAAGTGACGTGAATATCGACTTGATGACCGGTCAGGATCGGTAAGGACATGGTGTTCAGGGGAGCGGGGCGGATGGGACGAACTTCCGTTGGTGTGAAAACCGGACCGGATGATACCGGTGTGGCGGTTAGGGGCGTCGAGTAGATTTCGAAGACCGTTCCATTCCCGAGCGCGGCGGCATAGTGCCGGGCTCTCGGCTGTGCGATTCCCCTTGAAAACGCAGTCCTAGGTGCTGTATCAGGCGTGGCATTCCTCCATACGGTCGCTGTCGATCACCACAGGAGTGCACCGCCCAGGGGGTGGTGTCGCCCTACGGACCCGTTCGGGGCCGATGGTGGGCCGGAGCACCAACGTGCCTATCGTTGCTAGTTCTTTTGGAGCGTCGGCCGGTAGGGGTATGGCCGGAACCGGTCAACTTTGACGTCCAGTTTTGTGGCGTTATTTCTGTTTTGTAGTGATATCTGGGCGAGTGTGTGGGTAGGGTGGCGTCGATACGATCCTTTTCCGCACATGTTCGAAAGTGTGCTGGAGAGGCATGCGGGACTGGCGCCACTCGTTGAACGGCGCACCCTCATGCCGAGGCTGGAAGAAAAGGAGTAGAACATGGACCACACATGGAAGGGCAGAAGCGACAAAGAAGTCCTCTACGACGAAGACACTTCTGACGAAGTGATCCGAGATGTCCTTGACCATACTTCTGCAAGGCTGAGTGCAGCCCTGGCGCGCAAAGCGGAAAAGATCGAAGACCCCAAGGCCAGGGAGGAAATTAAAGAGCGCTCAATAGAAGTGTGGCAGATTCAAAACAATCTTGGTCTGAGTCGAGAGCAGATGGTCGAGAAAATTCTGAGGATGCGCGAAGAGCTGGACGAGATTAAGAGCGAAGGCTGAGAGCCTGGGGAATGGCTAACGAATTCGACGTCTCTCCGGAAGAACTTCAAAGAATATTTGACGAATTAATACAGCCCCGGCTGTTCAGGAACGCAAAGCCCTATCCGCGGGGTGAGCGCCCGGTCCTGGTCCAGTTGGGTGGCCAGCTAGCAGCGGGAAAATCGCACGCTCTCAACGATATTGTCGTCCGGCACGGCGGGCGCATAGTCCAGCTCAGCCCTGACCAGCTGCGCACGTTCCATCCCCGCTATGAGGAGATCATGCGGGACCGCCCCCACGAGATGGTCCCCTTGACCTCGCAGGCCATGTACGTCTGGTCCGACATGGTTCGCCAATACGCCCACCAGCACGGGTACGGCATCGTCGTCGAGGGCACCTTCCGTTCTCCCGAATACCTGGTGCAATACGCTCAGGAAGCGGCTCAACCGGTCCCGGGTGTCCACGACGGCTTCCTTAACGAGATCGTCGTTGTCGCCACTCCCCGCGAGCAGAGCGCCTTGGACATGGTCGGCCGCTACCTTGCCGATCCCCCGGGAGAGGGCCGGTGGGCTGACATTGGCGGCCATGACGCCACATTCGACCAACTGCCCTTGTCGGTCGAGATATTGGAAAACACCCCGCAGATAGACCGGGTGATCGTCACCGACAGGGCAGGAACGATCCACTACGACAACAGCCGCGGACCTGACGGGGCGTGGCAGCAGCCGGCACGTGCCGCGGAAGCCCTACGCGAAGCGCGCAGCGAAGGAAAAATCCCCTTTAACGCTGAACAAGCGCAGAAATGGCTGAACGCCTACTGGAAGAACTCCGCTGATCTCATCGCTCGAGAGGAGCTGAACCCCACCACAGCCCCGACGATGCTCGCCCTGCACCAGCATGCGGACCGCGTCGCCCACGTCGCCTATGCGGATGATCCTGAGCGGATGGCGCAGCACGAAACGTGGCAGAAAGTGCAGAAGATCGTTTTCCAGGCTGGGGAGCGCGGCGTTCCCAACACGCAGCTTCCGCGCCATCCAGAAGAGTTCATGAACGCCAGCAAGGAGGAGAAGACACGTTTCTATGCGCTGGTAGCGGGGGCGCTAAAAGAAACCTCGCAGGACCTGCCCAAAGACGCTGTGGAAGCAGTGAAACGAGCACAGCAAGGGGTAGCGCCGCCCATGAGGGGCACGTCGACTTCCCCGTCCCCTCAGGCTGCTGCGGACAAGCGTCAAGGACGTGAAAAAGACCCCGGTCTTGAGCGGTAGCGTCCCCCGGTCCGGCCCTTAACCGTCACCACGCCGCTGCGGGAAACATCGACGAAGGCGTTCCCACCTCATCAGGAGCCAGAACGAGAAGCCGCAACCGGTTGCAGTAACACGCGAGGGTGCGCCGCCTCTATGCCTGGGGCAGCCCACCCTCGTGTCAGGATCAGCGTGTTATCGCTCGAGGTTTGTCCAACTGGCGGCTCGGGACACGGCTGCGGGACGTGCTCGAGGAAAGAACACGACGCCGGTCCCGGACAGCGGCCTGCGGTGGCCTGGCGTTCATCCGGTGCACCCGCATGTGGACTTTGATGAGCTCAGAGGAGACACCGCTTTCGCGCATCCGCTGTTCCATCAGCACGCGGCGCTCCGCAGAGTCCCAAGGAGGAAGGGCTGCCTCGCCTTTTTCCCCGGCGGTGGGCTCCGGCACCAGCGGCCCTGCTCCATCGAAGTCGTATTCGGCGCTGGCGTGAGCCGACCGGTCCTCGCGCGGGGCCTCGTATACGGGAGCCTCGTGAACCTGTTCGGAGGAGATGACGCTCATCTCGTAGCGTTCCAACGTTCTGCGGTAGACCACGTCAATACGCGCGGCTTCCGTCTCGTGTTCCCGCCAGGCGGTCACGACCTCGTGGACTTCCGCGATCTCCACGACAGTGGCCTGCCTCCACCACTGCGGGTTGTCCACTACGGCGAGCTTCTCCCGGGCCTTGTCCCACACCGCCTGGTAGCGGGCTTGGGCCGCAGCACGGCGTGCAGCTTCCTCCCGCTCCCGTTCAGCGATCTCACGGATCTTCCCGATGACACTGGCCCACTGGCGTCCGAGCTGTTCCGCTACGTGGAGCGCTTCGCGCAGGTTCTCATAGAGCGCTTCCTCAATGCCGTCAGACTCGTTCATTTAGCCTCCAGGTCAGCGCCCCTCGCGGACGTCAGGGAACAGTCCCGGCGGGGCGGGGTGTAGGGCAGGGGAGCACCGGGTTTGTTCTCGTCTTCGCTGCGTCCGAACGGTCCGTCGGGAGGAAACAGGATGTTCATGTGGTAGTCAGCGTGGTCGCGCCACCAGGTGCTCATTCCCAAGGCGCCGTCCAACCGGAGGTGCTCCCAGGCCCGCCACAGGGCATCCAAACGAGACACGGCCTCTGCCGAGCGCCACCATTCAGCAGACCAGCGGCGAGAGCTGCGGGGACCAACTTTGCGCTGGTACATGGGCAGAATGACCTCGCGCACGAACTCGTCCACCGAGCCGTAGAACAGTTCGGCGTGGTCTTCCCCCTCGGCTTCTTCTGTAGAGAGAGCCGCCCCACCATCCGGCCCTGTCCTAAGAACCCGCGGTGGTCCTGCCCCGCGCCCGGGACAGGACCACCAGTGCTTCCCCTCGCTGTGCGGTCACTCCGACGACAACCGTTGCGCGGCGCGGTCGATGGCCTGCTCTACCGCACCCACCCGGTCGGCGAGCAGTCCCACCGCGCCCACCGCCCGGTTGATGGGGGAATCCTCGGCACCGCCCAAGGCTTGGGCGCGTTGGAACGCCGCCTTCACCTCGGCCCACCGCGCCCGCTGCTCCTCCGTCATGCGGCCGCGCAGCTCAGCCAGCTTCAACAAGTTCGCTTCCGCGCCCGAGGCGAGCGCCTGCGCCTCACCCCGATAGTGGTCGTCGATGAGCGCCTCCACCTCGGCGTCGTTCATTACCGGAACGATTCGTTCCGCAATCGCGTTCATGTTCCGGTACGAGCCTTGAAGCAGGAACGGCGGCTCGGTGCGTGCCGCATCCGACTGGGCGGCCGAAGCGATATAAGCCCGGTTCACCGCCAACACCACCTCCTGCACCCGCAGCAAGGTGCGCAGCACCGACAGGATCTGCTCCAACTCCACCTTCGAATAAGGGTGGGACAACTGGTCGGGGCGGACACCTTCCTCGCCGCGAGCCAGCCGCACCAGCAAGCGCACATCCCCGCGGTCCCGCGTCGACAGCGGGGCCAGCACCGGGTTCGACGTCAACGCGTTCTCCACGTAGCTCAACGCGAACACGTCATCCCGGCCGCTGAGCACGTCTCCCAGATTCCACACGTCAGCGCGGTTCGCGAGCATGTCCGGGACCCGGAACCGTTTCCCGTCCTCCGTGTACGGGTTGCCGGCCATGCACACGGCGAAGCGTTTGCCGCGCAGGTCATAAGTGCGGGTGCGGCCCTGCCACACACCCTCCATGCGCCGCTGGCCGTCGCACAGCGACACGAACTTCTGCAACAGCTCCGGGGACGTGTGCTGGATGTCGTCCACATACAGCAGCACGTTGGTGCCCGCCTCCAACGCGAACGAGATCTTCTCCACCTCTTGGCGGGCCGTGGCGTTCGGCGCCTCAGCCGGGTCCAGCGACGTGACCGCGTGCCCCAAGGACGGGCCGTTCACCTTCACAAACAGCAGACCCAACCGGTCGGCCACGTACTCCATGAGCGTGGTCTTGCCGTAGCCGGGCGGGGAGATCAGCAACAGCAGCCCCATCTGGTCGGTGCGTTTGCCGGAGCCCGCCGCCCCCAACTGCTTCGCGAGGTTGTCGCCGATCAACGGCAGGTACACCTCGTCCACCAGCTGGTTGCGGACAAACGAGCTGAGCACGCGAGGCTGGTATTCGCTCAACCGCAGCCGGGCACGTTCCGCGGCAACCAGTTCGTTGCGACGGCGCAGATAGGCGCGGTAGGCGGGCACGCGTTCCGTGCGGAAGCGGCGCAACCGGTCCAGGAACTCGTCCAACCGCACCTCCAGGCGGCGTTCCTGGATCCGCGGGTGCACGCCCAGCAAGCCGTCCACTGCTGCGGTGAGCGCCCCCTCCGCTGGGTAGCGGGGAAGAGTGTCGGCGAGCAGCAGCGCGACCGCTTCAGGAAGGTCGGCGGTGTCCACGTCCTCCCGGGTTGCGGCGAACGCGGACAGCCACGCGTGCACCACGCGGAAGCGGGCCGCCACCTTCGAACCGAGGGCAGCAAGCTCTGCCGTGAAGTCCTGGTCTGGGCCGAGCGCGTCACGGAACCGGTCCACCAGCGACCGCGCCCCCGGGCTGGTCACAAACCCCTCCGGGCTGGCAGCGAGTTCTTCCACCAGGTAGCCGCCCGCGCCCGCAGCCCAGTCGCGGTAGGCGTCCAATCCCGTGGTGGTAAGGAACACGGTGACCTGTTCTTCAAGTTCTGCGGCGAGCTCGGCGAGCGCGTCCGCGGTACCCGAGCCGAACAAGGACCGGGCCCGCACCAGGGACCGGGCTCGCGCCGCCCACTCCTGCCGGTCCGGGGCCGCGGTGCCGTACGCCCACCACACTTGGGCTGCGGCCCGGCACCGGCCCGGATAGCGCAGCAGGCCCGCCCGGTCCACGAGGCGCACCAGCACGGCCAGGATCGCGGCAGCATCGTGGTCGTGGACGCCGCGTTCATACCCTTCGTCATAGCGGGACTCTGCTTCCCGGCGGACCACGGCGAGCAGCGCGTCCCGATCCTCCGCGGCCTTCCGCAGCGCGGACAGGGACAGGCCGTTCCGTCCGGCCTCGGCTGCGGCGAGCAGTTCTGCCGCTAAATATTCGGCCCGGTACACGTCCGGGGATTCCGACACTAAAGGCTGGTCCCAGAACGGGCGGGTCTTCTCAAAGTCCGGGTCGGTCACCCAGGACCGGTAGTCGGTGCCGGTGATGACGTAGGCCATGCGCCCCTCGTGGGGCACCATGGTCAATTCCAGCGGCTGGGTGTTGACAGCGAACCGGTGGCGGCCCAACTGGATGGTGGTGCCGTCGTCGGCGAACAGGTCCTGCCGGTCCCGCAGCGCCCGTCCCGCCTCCTGCCGGGCCGCTGCGACCTGGCCGTCAACCTCTTCAGCGCGCACCTGGTCGCCGAGTTCCCGCAGCTCCTCGGCCAGGGAGCGGAGTTTGGCGACCATGGGGTCGGAAGTGAAGAACGTGGTGACCTCGTCCAGCGAGCCGAACGTGGCGGCGCGGCGTCGCACACTCGCCAGGATGCGTTCCGCGGACTCCACCAGCCGGTCGGCGCGGCGCATCCGCTCATCCACTAAGGCTTGTTTGCGGGCGTGCAACGCCTCGTAGATGTCGTCGCGTTTCGTTTCCAGTTGGGCGAGGAAGTCGCTGAACTCCGCGAACCGCGACGTTAAACCGTCCACCCGCAGCAGCAGCCGTCCCAACTGCTCGTCGCAGGCCTCCGGCGTGTCGGCGGCGGCGAGCGCACCGGCCACCGACTGTTCCAGCAGCGCGAATTCGGCGGCGAACTCGGCTTTCCGCTCCGCGGACAGCAGTTCGCGGCGGCGCGCGTCCACGATTGCGCGGGCCCGGTTGATCGTGGCCAGCACTTCCGCGGCCTGTTCCAGGATGCGGGTGCGCACCGTCGCGTCGGCGGCCTCCAACGAGCCGACCACTTCGGTGACGGTTTCCAACCCGTCGGTCTGCTCGGCGAGCCTGCGCTGTACTGGTTCAGCGTCCGCGACCGTGGCGATCGTCTCCGCCTCGGCGGCCAGGGCGGCGACCGCGGAATGGTAGTCGGCGAACGCGTCCGCGCCGCTGAGGAACTCCACGGCGCGGCGTCCCGCATCCGCGGTCGCTGACTCGAGTGTGTCGATGAGCGCGTCCAAGCGTGCAGTGTCCACGTAGCGGAGGTCACGCAGGGTTTCTGCGCGGCCGCGGGCCCGGCGCATCTCCGCGAGGCTGCGCACCCACTCGTCCGCGGAAGTCGGCACCTCGGCGCGGATCCGGCGCACGAGCGCGGTGATGTCCGCTTCCGTCTCGTCGAGAGCACGCCTGGCCTGCGCGGTGAGCTCCTGGACTTTCGCGAACTCGTCCACCACCTGTTCGGCGGTGGCCCGCACCTGGGTGAGCGGCTCCGCCAGGTTCTCCAACTCCGGGTCGGACAGCCAGTAGTGCTGGTCGAGGATGCGCGTGCACGCGGCGATCAGCCCGTCGAACACCGGCCCGGACGGGGCCATCTCCCGCACCATGCGGGTCACCGCCAAAGCGTCGGAGATCCCGCGCACCAGGTCGGCGTTGCCGACCCGTTCCAACGGCCCGGTTCCCGTGGGTTGGCGGGCCGCGTACGTGTCGGACTGGAACGGGGTCCGCCACACCTGCAAGGGGTGCACCCGGGTGGGTTCGTCGTCCAAGGCGCGGAACACCACCATGGTGCCGTCGTCGAAGACCGCGTGCCCGTGGCAGGAGATCGGGGTGGCGACCTCTTTGCGGATCGTGTTGTAGGGCAGCAGCAGGCTGCGGCCCTCGGCGCGGGAGTGGAAGACGTAGAGGACGTCTTCGCCGTTGGGGGAGCGGACCAGGGAGAGGAACTCCAGGCCGGACACGTCGGTGTCGAACGTTTTGACGGCTCCGGTGGCCAGGTAGTAGCCGCCGGGGAAGATGATCCCCTGGTCGTCGGGGAGCCGCTGGCAGGCCTGCCCGATCCCGTCGAGGCGGACCACAGTTTTGGTGCGCGTGTTGAACACCAGGTGCCGGTGCTCGGTCTCCTTGTACGGGAGGATGCGCAGCAGGAGGAGAGATCCGGTGCGGGCGTAGGAGACGTCGGCGTCGGCGAGGCTCTGCAACCGTTCCGCGACCGGTTCGCTGTAGATGCCGTCCCGGGTCTCCGTGTCGTTGTCGACCTTGACGGTCAGGGTGCCGCCGACTGTTGACACGAACACTTCGCCGTCGACGGAAATATGCGGGTGGCGGCCGAGCACGTGGTCGTCGCGGGTGGTTTGCACCCAGGTGACGTCCTGCTGCGGCGGGAGAACATGGTCCCGTTCCCCCTTGTTGTCCACGTAGGTGACAGAGCCGTCGGCCCCGATCCGCCAGCGCAGCACCCGGACGTCGGAGACCGTGGGACCGGTTTGGAACACGGCGAGCAGCAGGCCTTCCACGCGCCGCAACTGCAGGAGCCGCGTGTTTCGGAAGTACCGGTACATTTCCGCAAAATCGCGGCGGAATCGGGTGTCGTCTACGAGGCCCGGCAGGTCGCCGGGCGCTGCCGTGACGAGGGAAGGCGTGCCGTCACCGGACGAGAAGCGGTGCAGGGAGAACACGTCGGAGACGCGGGTCTCCGACCCTAGTCCGCGGGCCGGGTTGGCGCCAAACAGCAGGAAAGAGCCGAGGGGGACGATGTCCCGCGGCACGCAGGCGGCGGCGGTGTGGATGCGTTCGGTGCCGAGCAGCGCCAGCTCGGCACCCCCGAAAACTTTCAGCCGGGCAGCGTTGAGAGTTTCGGCGCGGCGCGCCAGCTCCTCGGCCTGCTCGCCCAGCCGGGCTCGGAGCACCTCGTAGGTGCCCATGTCGAGCCCGGCACGGGTGTCGTCGGAAGCGGGTGTGACAAGGTCAGTCACGAAACCCTCACTTCTCCGGTACAGGGCTGGTGAGGTCGGCGAGCGGCAGGTCAGCCACCCCCAGTTTCCGGGCGGACTCCAGCAGGGCGGACAGTTGCTTCGCCTGCGGACCGCCCGCGTTGATCAGCGTGAGGAGCAGTGCCGACAAGGACAGGTTCTTCACGTCCTCCGAACCGATCCCGCTCAACACGCGGGTCAGATCGGCGGGCAGGTCCCGGGAGCCGTCCAGCCACGGACCGGCCAGGGTGCGCGCGGTCGCTGAATGGTCCATGAAGCTGTCCACGGCCTTGCCTGCGCTGACCGCGTTGATGACCCGGTCGAAGAACGCGCCGTCGCCGCCGACAATGTCGATGTCGGCGTTCTCCAAGCCCTTGCCGAGCACCGTGGCCTGGGCTTCGGCAATCTGCCGCTGCGCGTCGATCCCGGCGAGCCGGACTTCCTTCTCGGCTTCCAGCCGCAGGCGGTACTCCTCGTGTTCCCGGGTTGCTTCGTTGAGCGCGGCCATCGCTTCGGCCTTGTCGTGGATCCCTTCGGCTTCCGCCTTGAGCTTCTCACGGACCCCTTCGGCATCGGCCTTGAGCTTCTCCCGGGCCCCTTCGGCCGCGGCGAGGGCTTTCTGGCGGTCGGCAGTGGCCTCGGCCTGGCCGATCTGTTCGATCTTTTCGGCGTGGGCCAGGGCTTTCTGGCGGTCCGCAGTGGCCTCGGCTTGGGCGACCTTTTCGATTTCTTCGGCGCGAGCGAGGGCTTTCTGCCGGTCGGCAGCGGCTTCGGCCTGGGCGATCCGCTCGATCTCTTCGGCCCGGGCCAGCGCCTTTTCGCGGGCCACCGCAGCCTCGGCCCGGCCCAGCTTCTCCAACGCTTCGGCTTCGCGCTCGCTCACCTGCACCTGGGCCAACCCTTCGGCCGCGGCCTGAGCCTGGGTGCCTTCCGCCAGGCGGATCGTGGCGTCAGCCTCCAGCTCCGCGGTCCGCTGGCGGGCCTCTGCGAGAGTGAGCTGCTTGCGCGCCGTGTGCTCAGCGGCTTGCGCCGCGGCCTCCGCGGCCTTGATGTCCTTGACGAGCTTCTCCTGGGCCTCGCTCTCAGCGAGAATGACCGCGGTCTGCCGGTGGCGCTCCGCCTCCTCAACCGCGCGCAGCCGCTTGATGCTCTCCTCTTGTTCGGCGACGGTCCTCTCTACGGCGACGCGTTCGCGGACGACTTCGGCGATCTGGCGCCGTTCGACTTCCAGCTCCTTGTCCTTGGCGTAGCGGGACAGTTCGGTTTCGCGTTCCCGGGCAATGACTTCCAGGAGCCGGTCCTTTTCGATGCGTTCCGTTTCGATAGCGAGGACCCGTTCGCGGTTCTTCGCGGCGACCGCGATCTCCCGCTCCCGGTTTTCCCGCTGGACACCGAGCTCCTGTTCGGTGCGGATCCGCGCCATCTCGGCGCGCAGCAACTCCTCGGCCCGCACGATCTCGGTTTCGGCTTCGGCCTGGGCGCGCATCGTCTCGATTTCGCGCTTCTGCCTGGTCTCAGCCTCCGCGCGGCGGCGTCCCAGTTCGAGGATGGCTTCGCGCGCCTCGACGTTCTGGCGCTCGATTTCCTTCTCCTCGTTGCGGCGGTGCTCGTTGGTGCGGATGTTCTGCTCGGTGGTCAGCTCGGTGATCTTGCGGATGCCTTGTGCGTCGAGGATGTTGTGGGGATCGAGCTGGGACAGGGGAGTCTGCTCCAGGTGGTCGATCGCCACATCCTCGAGGATGTAGCCGTTGAGGTCGGTGCCGATCACGCTGATGATCCGGTCACGGAACTCGGCGCGCTTGGTGTAGAGGTCCTCGAAGTCCAAGTGCTTGCCCACGGTCTTCAAGGCCTCGGAGAACTTGGCGTTGAACAGTTCCTGCAGCGTGGCCTGGTCGCTGGCGCGTTCCGCGCCGATCGCTTGGGCGACCTTGATGACGTCTTCGACGGTCTTGTTGACCCGCACGAAGAACGTGATGCGGATATCAGCGCGGATGTTGTCCCGGCAGATCAGGCCGTCTTTCCCCATGCGGGAGATCTCGATGGTCTTCACCGAGATGTCCATCACCTCGGCTTTGTGCAGCACGGGGAGCACGATGGCGCCGGTGAAGGTGACGTCGACCTTGCGGACCTTGGAGATGATCAGGGCCTTGCCCTGTTCCACTTTGCGGAACAGGCGGCTGACGATGATGACCAGTCCGAGGAGGACGAGGAGGAGGACAGCGATCAGTACACCGGCCCCCGTGGCAATAGTGTCCATGGGTGGTGGTCCCTCACAGCTCGTGGTTGGTGGGTGGGCGATGGTGTGGGGGAGTTAGGAGCGGTGCGGGTCGAGTTCTGCGTGGTAGGCGGTGACCCAGAAGAAGGAGCCTTCCGGGTCGTAGTCGACGATCAGGGCGGTGCTGCCTGCGGTGAGGGATTCCTCACCGGTCTGCCGTACTTGGATGAGCGCGGTGGATCCGTCAGCGGCGGTGACTTCGGCTTGGCCGAAGTCCCGGTCGACGCGGCCGGTGCGGACGACGCAGACCCGGCCGATGAAGTCGTGGCGGGAGGGTTCCTTGTGGTCGGGGAGGAAGCGGCGTACTGCTAGGGCGAGGGCGCTGGTCACGGCCCACGCGCAGACGAGGGCGATGGCGAGGAGGAGGATCCCCAGCGCGATCGTGAGGGGATCGGACAGGTCGAAGCGGTCGAGGAGGACGGTCCCGCTCAGCGAGACGAACCATGCGACGGCGATCATGGTGGAGAGCGACACGGTGACCGGGACTCCGTGCAGGCCGAGGGCGGACATGGCTGCGGTGAGGCCGCCGAGTTCGGTGGTGCCGTCGACGTCAGGGTCGAGCGTGTCGACCCCGAGGGCGCCGATGATGACGAGACACCAGTAGCAGGCGACCACGACCAAGGCGAAGCTGAACAGTGCGGTAGGGAAGGCGAGGGCGGCCGTCACGAAGTCGCTCACTGCTCTGCCGCACCCCTCTCTACGTTTTTGTCTCTCTGGGACCCGGTTGGTCCGACGCGGTGCACTGCGGTGCCGTCTGTGTACGGGCAGTGGCGCGGTTCCCCAGCCGGTTCACCGTCCGGTCCAGTCGGAAGTCCGGACCGGACGGATTGCGCGCCCGCGATCGCCACCACGGTGCTGTGCGGTGGCGGTCTTGTGTCTGGTGGGACGCCGCGCGAGGAGGGTTAGGTTCCGAAGTTCGGCAAAAAAATTCTGCAGCCGGGGGCGCTCCCGTCCCGGCGGTCCGGGCCGCAGAGCGGTGGGAACTGCGGTGATCAGCGATTTTCCCCGGGGGCGGTAGGGAGAAAACGCGCATATCTGACTAGGATGATCTTTGGGGTGAACAACCGTTCACCCCGGTTGTCCTCTCCACCGAGGCCGAAGGGAGCCCCGTGACCGACGCTTCCGCCAATCCCCCACGCCACCCCCGCCTCCTCCTCGTCGCCATGGCCTTCGCCGGCGTGGTCACCGCGGTCATGCAAACCCTCGTCGTCCCGCTGCTGCCCACCCTCATCACCGCGTTCAACACCACTCACGAAGCCGTGAGCTGGGTCGTCACCGCCTCCCTCATCGCCGGCGCAGTCTCCACCCCGGTCCTCGGCCGCCTCGGCGACATGTACGGCAGACGCGAAGTCATGCTGGGCGCGCTCCTCAGCCTCGTCGCAGGCTCCCTGCTCGCCGCGCTCAGCACCCACATCCCGCTCCTCATCGTGGGGCGGACCCTCCAAGGCATCGCGCTCGCCGTCGTCCCCTTAGGGATCGGTATCCTCCGCGACGTGCTCCCCCCGGAACGGGTCGCCTCCTCATCCGGGCTGATGAGCACCACCATGGGCGTGGGCGCAGCCGTCGGCGTCCCACTGACCTCGCTGATCGCCCGCTACGCCGACTGGCATGCCGTGTTCTGGATGAGCGGCGGATTCGGGCTCGTCGCCCTCCTCCTCGTGCTCGCATTCGTGCCCCGCACCCGCACCCGGCTCGGCGGACGCTTCGACGCCGTGGGCACCCTCGGCCTCACCGTCGTCCTCGTCTGCTTCCTCGTCGCCGTCTCCCGCGGCAGCGAATGGGGGTGGACCTCCCCGCTCGTGCTCGGCCTCTTCGCCGCGGCCCTCCTCGTCGGCGTCGGCTGGGCCTACTACGAGACGCGCATCCCCTCACCCGTCGTGGAACTCCGCAGCATGGCCAACCGCGGCGTCCTGTTGAGCAACCTCGCCACCCTGCTCGTCGGGTTCTCCTTCTTCGTCAACTCCCTCGTCACCTCCCAGCTCGTGCAAGAACCCCCGGAAACCGGCTACGGGCTGGGATACTCCGTGATCGTGGGAGGCCTGTGCATGCTCCCCGCCTCGCTGACCATGCTGCTGTTCGCGCCGATCGCAGCCCGCATCGCCGCCGTCCGTGGCCCCAAAACCACGGTCATGTTCGGCCTCGTCCTCATGGCCGTCGGCTACCTGCTGCGGCTGTTCACCAGCGAGCACCTCGTCACCATCATCGTGGGAGCCACGATCGTGGGCATCGGCACCGCCTTCCCCTACTCCACGCTGCCCGCCCTGCTCATGCAGCACGTGCCCCGGGAACAGACCGGTGCCGCCAACGGCGTCAACGTCCTCATGCGCGCCGTGGGACAAGCGGTGTGCAGCGCCGTCGTCGCCGCGGTCTTCGGCAGCATGACCATGGAAACCACCGGCGGCACCGCACCCACCTTCGAGGCCTACCTCACCACTTTCTTCCTCGCGGCCTGCTTCGCGGTGGCGGCCCTCGTGGTCACGCTTCCCGTCCGCGAACGCCGTTCCGGTATACAGAAGAACCCCCAACCGTCCGCACCAGGAGCCACGGGTGAACCACAGTCACGGTGAGCGCACCGCAGAATCCAGCCGGCCAGCGATCCTGCTGGCCGCGCGACGCGCCTTCGCGCTCCACCCCTACGCCGACGTCACAATCCGCTCCATCGCCGCCGACGCGGGAGTCAGCGCCGCCCTCGTCATCAAACATTTCGGCACCAAAGAGCAACTGCTGCGCGCCTCAGCGGACTTCACGAAAGCCGTGGAACTCCTCCTGGACGCCCCCCTCGACCGGCTCGGCGAACACATGGTCCGCACCCTCATCTCCCTGCGGGAACGCAACGGCGCCGACCCGCTGCTGCGCGTCGTGTTCTCCACCTCCGCCCAAGACGAGCGGGCCGTCGTGCGGGAATACTTCACCACCCAGGTCACCGAGGCGATGGCGGACCGCCTCACCGGCCCCGATGCCCGGCTGCGCGCCGAACTGGTGATCGCCCACCTGCTCGGCCTGGGCGCCACCCTCAACATCCACTACCGGGCCACCGGCCGCACCCCCGACACCGAGCGGATCGTGGCCCTGTACGCCCCGGGGATCCAGCAGCTCATCACCGGACCATGAGGGATCCCGCCCCGCGGGGGCGGTCCGCAGGGCGGGACCCGTCCGACACTCACACCGTCACACAGGCGAGGTCAGCAAGCCGGATCTCCGGAATCCGCAATGCGGCTGCCTCGGCTGCATGCTCGGGCGTGCCATACCCCCACCTGGCCCACAGCGACCGCGCCCCCGTGGCGGCAACCCGGCGCACATTAGTGAGGTTGTCGTCGATGAAAACCGCCGCGGAGGGAGGAATCCCGGCCTGCTCGCACAGCTCCCGGACCGCCCCGGCCTTGTCGCTGCACTCGCCCACCACCGCGGCGACCGTGTGCCCCAGGCCGTGGAAGTCCAGGATCGCCCGAACCGAAAGGGTGTCCTTGGCGGTGACGATCGCCGTGCGGCCCGCATGGCGGACCAGCAGTTCGGCGATCCCCGGATACAGGGTGTGCATGCCCAGCCAGAACTGGGCGTCCCGCTCCCGCAGCAGGTCGCGTGCTGCCGAAGCGCGCCGCACGAAGGTGGCCACCTCGTCCGCGGGGATCGACGCGAACAGCGCGTCGAACTCCGCCTGGCTGCGGACCGTGGACGCGCCGGGCAGGTGCGCCACCATGAAGTGGTCAAGGAGCCGCGCATAGTCCCGCACGTGGCGGAACACGGAGCGGAACTCCGGGGGAAGCCGTTTCAAGCTCGCCTGCCCCGTCGCCTCCGGTTCGTTGCCTGGCTTGCCCAACCAGGTGACGAGGGCGCACTCGTCGAGCGCGTCGCAGACGACGCCGTCGAAGTCGAGAATCAGCACGGCGCTCTCCTTCCTGCTCCCGTGCTCGGACATGAGGAGAGGGGGCGGCGGCACCGCCGCCCCCAGCCCGGTCACTGGTCGAGCTTCTCCACGGTTTCGAAGACCGCGCGCATGAACGCGCCCACGTAGGCGTAGTAGGAGCAGGTGATGATGTTTCCGTCGACGATGACGTCGCTGTCCACCACCTCGGCGCCCGCGTTGATCACGTCGTCCCGCAGCCCGATGTAGGCGCAGGCCCGACGGCCCTTGAGCACACCCGCGCTGACCATGATCCACGGCCCGTGGCACAGGCCCGCGACGACCTTGCCCGCGTCAGCCATCGCGGCGACGAACGCCAGCACCTGCTGGTCCTGGCGGACCCGGTCGGGAGCCTCGTGCCCGCCGGTGAGGATCACCGCGTCGTAGTTGTTGACGTCCAGGTCGGAGAAGGAGATGAGCGGGGCCGCGGTCTTGTCCATAGGGAGCGGGACCCCGTACTTGCCGGTGACGGGCGCGGCCTCCTTGGTAGCGACGTCGACGTGCCAGCCCTCTTCGAGCAGGCGGTAGTAGGTGTAGACCACGTCGTGGTCCTGGAATCCGGGGCCGGTGATGATCACTGCGCTGCGGGACATTCCTGTTCTCCTCTCGTGTGGCTTCCGGTCAGTTCGCCCTGCTGACGCACAGGTAGTTCTTGTCCGGTTCCGGACGGCTGTTTTCGGAAGAATTGGCCAGGATTCGGATATCGGAGTAGACGACGCCTGAGACGCAGAGGGGAATGTAGAAAATGTCTTCTGGGCGGCGCCGGTAGAAGACATCCATTCCGGTTCTGATTTCGAAATGGAATTTCCCGTCGGGAGATCCGGAGCGGACTTTTGCGTTGGGGAGGCGACGGGTCGGTTTCAGAGGAAACTTCTCCTCCACCAACGACGTCGATTCATACGATTTCCCGGCCCGGTTGTAGTCGTCGCGCAACCGCATCAGGTCGTATTTGTTCCTCGGAACCTCGACCTCGATGAGTTCCAGCGCTTCCGACCCGGTGTTCCGGGTGGAGTGGAACGCCCCCGGGGCGATGCGCACAATGCTCCCAGGCTTCACCGGGAACTCCCGCTCGAGCCCTGCAGTGACCCCTTCGCCCGACAAGCACAGCAGGTAGGTGAGCTTGCGCGGGTGCGCGTGGGTCGACGTGCTGTGGGATACGTCGATGTGCAGCGACCACAGGTCGAAGAAGTCGTCGACGTAGGCGCGGTACTCGTACCCCCACGGTTTGGGGATGATCTCGTTCAAGTGCGAATCGTCGTCGAACTGCTCATTGAGTGCGCGCGCCCCGCCGCGGGTCAGCCTTTTCAATTCGGCAATATCGGCCGGGCCCGCGTCGATGTGCAGCGACGTTGCGGACCGGTTTTCTTCGAGAATTGGTACAGCAGACAAAGGCCCATTTCCTCCGGGTGTGAGACGGGCGTTCTGGCGGGCGTTTTCGCCAGCCGTGTGCAATCTTGGGGCGCGTCCTCCGGGTGAGGCAAAGGTTTTTCTCCGACTTTGTCATTTTCTGTTCTGGGAGTGTGATCCTCGTCCTATTGCACGGGGAAGGGAAGGCTTTCCATATGCCATTAACGAGGGGCTATTAATATGCCTATCCGCCCCCCTTGAGATATCTATTGGCACGGCGGGGGAGCGGGTGCTTATCGTCTGGTGGGCGTAGGACCGCGGAAGTCCGTTGAGGACGAGGAAAGGGAAAGAGATGCCGAACCTTCCGAAGCGTGTGCTGCTCGCGCTCACCAGCCACGGCAGCCTCGGCGACACCGGAAAGCCCACCGGCTACTACGTTCCGGAAGCCGCGCACCCCTGGGAGGTCTTCCGCAAGGCGGGCTACGAAGTCTCCTTCGTCTCCGTCAAGGGCGGGCAGCCCCCGGCGACCGGATACAACGCCGAAGACGAGGTCCAGAGGGAGTTCCTCGAGGACCCCGAGGTGAAGAAGGCGCTGGCCGACACGCCGACCGCCGACTCCCTCAACCCGGCCGACTACGCGGCGGTGTACTTCGTCGGCGGCCACGGCACCATGTGGGACTTCCCCGACGCGGCCGACCTGGCTGCTCTGGCTCGGGACATCTACGAGGCCGGCGGCGTCGTCGCGGCGGTGTGCCACGGCCCGGCCGGTCTCGTCAACCTCAAACTGTCGGACGGCCGCTACCTGGTCGAGGGCAAGGAGTTCGCCTCCTTCACCAATGAGGAGGAGGACGCGGTCAACCTGTCGGGTGTGGTGCCGTTCCTGCTCCAGAGCAAGCTGGAGGAGCGCGGCGGCATCCACGTGAAGAAGCCGAAGTTCGAATCGTGCGTTGTGGTCAGCGAGCGCCTGGTCACCGGGCAGAACCCGGCTTCGGCCTCCGGTGTGGCCGAGGAGACCGTCAAGCTGCTGGCTGACTGACGAGCAGGCGGGTGGCGCTGAGGGGACGCCACCCGCCCGGAACCACCCTTCTCACCAGCTCCTGGCTTCGGTCAGGAGCTTTTGATGTACGAGCGCAATGCGCTGCTGGGCGAGCGACCCTGCCCGGACCACCAGGTAGATGGTGTTGATCGGGGAGAGCTCGGGCTGGTGCAGGACGGTCAGCTCGCCCTGTTCCAGAGCATTGGCGGCAAGGTAGCGGGGGAGGACTGTGATTCCCGCCCCGGCAACAACAGTCGCCAAGACGCCGCGCAGGTCCGGCACGACGACCGCTGCCCGCATGGGCGGGCGGCGTCCGAACACGGTCAGCCAGTAGCGGCGGATGATCGGCAGCTCCTCGGCGTAGGCGACGACGGGCACGCTGTCCAGTGCTTTTCCGGCATCCGCCGCGACGTCGGCAGGGAGCCGGTCCTTCCAGTCGGGGTGGGCGACGAGCAGGAACTCCTCGTCCATCAGGGGGGTGCTGGAGATACCGCGGCGTCGAGGCGGGGCAGTCGACACGACGAGGTCGTGGCGGCCCGCGAGCAGCCCGTCGAGGAGTTCGTCCGGCATGCCGGTCACCGTCCGCAACTGAAGCCCTTCCGCCACCAGCTCGGCGAGAGCAGGGAGGACGCGCACGGTAAGCAGTTCGGTAGGGCCGCCGATATGCAGGGGCTGTTCGAAGGGGACCCGCTGGAGCACTTCGGTTTCGATCACTGCTTCCAGCGCGTCCAGGTGCGGGGCCAGGCGCCGGGCAAGCTGGTCGGCGGGACCGGTAGGCCGGACCCCGTCGGGTCTGCGGATGAAGAGCTGCCGGCCGAGTTCCTTCTCAAGGGTGCGGATCTGCGCGGTCACTGTCGGCTGGGACATCCCCAGGTGGGAGGCTGCCCTGGTGAGTGACCCCGCTCGGTGGACGGCCAAGAACGTTCTGAGGAGCTCGAGGTTCACGTTTCCTCCGTGGCCGGATCCGGCCTTTTATTTTTCTATTTCAGGGAACCGTTCGGAAGGCCAGTGCGTCGTTTTATGAACGTAGTCGAGAGCGGGGGATATTTGTGCAGGTAGAAATTTGGTTGTGAAATATCACGGTCGCCTTTCAGGCCTTCTTGCTCCGGGTCTATCGACGGTGACTACGCAGGGTGATTGTCTATATATAACACTATATTTGCGATTTGTCGACTTTTGCTGTGTAATGAACAGTGTTCCGCTGGCGATGGCGTATACCGCAGTGCGGTGAGGAGTGGGGGAGAAGCGGAACCTGCCACGGAAATAAACGCTGGCCTGCTGTGATAAGGAGGGGGTTTGAACGGCAGCAGCCAGAGAGCAGCAAGAGTCCGTCATCCATCCGACAAGCTGGTAGAACACGTCTGCGAAACGGCCTTCTCCCCGTTCCGGAGAAGACGGCAGCGTGAATGGGGGGAAGTGTATGTCAAAGGCCTTCTCACTACTGCGGGAAGGAAATCCATACGCAGTATCGCCAGCAGCGCGGGGATGTCTTCCGCAGAGCAGAATCTGCACCATTTCATTACCAATTCGACGTGGGACTGGAAAGAGGTAAGAAGAGAACTCGCCCGGTACGCGGATAATGCGGTAGCACCCGTCGCATGGGTCGTCGACCCGCTCGTCATCCAGAAGGCAGGCGAACATTCCGTCGGGGTCCGGAGGACATTCGTCCCCGGATTGGGAAAAACCGTGCAACGCCAATATGTCCTCGGGGTCTGGATCGCTTCCGAGAAAGCAAGCGTGCCCGTGGAATGGCATATGGTCCTGCCCGACAAGTGGACCAGCAGCGAATCCCGCCGCAAAGTCGGCACACCCGGCAAAGCCTGCCCGTCGCGCAGCGACTGCCTGCGGGAAGCGATCGAAGAACTCTCCCGATGGGGGCTGCGGCAGCGTCCCGTGGTCATGGACGCCCGGGAAGTCGACCCGCTGCCGCTCATCGGGAAACTCGCCGCCAGCTCCGTCCCCTTCCTGCTGCGCATCAGGGAAGACACCCGGCTCGCCGACCTCGAATCCGGACGGTTCATGGCCGCCGCGCAGCTCGCTGAACTGCACAAGGGGGCGAGCCGGCCACTGCTCCCCGCCGGATCCGGTGCCCCCAGGACCCCGGTGTGCGGGCTGGGCCTGCGTGTCGGAGCCGCCGGACCCGTGCGCACCGGACCGCTCCTCATGGCGGCGCAGTGGACCGCCGACCCCCGGGCAGCCACGATGATCTGGCTGACCAACATGGTTGACACGCCCATCCCCATGCTCCTGGGACTCGGCAGGGCCCTCCACTGGGTCCGCGCTGACAGGGAAACGTGCAGCCGGGTCGGCATGCGCGACTTCGAAGGACGTTCCTTCCCCGGATGGCACCGCCACATGACCCTGGTCTCTGTGGCGCACACCATCGCCGTGCTCACCCGTACCGGGCAGCAGCGCCAGCAGTGGACCCGGCGCACGGAGGCCCGCCTCGGGCAACTGGTGCACTAAACGCGGCTGCCCAAGCCGGACAGGACGACACCAGCGGGACCGGGGACGCGCAGGTCAACGCCTGACCGCGGACCCGGACCCGTTACCCCCGCCCTTCGACCCGCCGCCCTGCACCCGGCCACCCGTGCAGCGGGGAGACCTTGCCTCCAGGGCAAGATCACTCTGTCCAAAGTGCGAGACGCCTGGACGGGATGCTGAGACAGCGGTTAACCTCGTGAGCATGGTTGAGCTGGTCTCGCGCCGACACATCGACTACGCCCGTGTGAGCAGCATGCTCTGTCGCGGCATGCGCTGCATGTTCTGATCAACCGACGCTCTTCTCCCGCACTGCGTCTGCCATACCGGCGCGCTGCCAACCATTCCACCCTTCCCACCGACCGATCCTGGCTGGGGTCAGCCGTTTCCAGTGCCTGTTTCCCGTTGTGGCACTGCGTCCTGACAGGAGCATCATGACTGCTGAAGACACCACGCCTGAATCCACCGCGGCCGACAAGTGGTCGTTCGAAACCAAGCAGATCCACGCCGGAGCGGCCCCCGATCCGGCCACCAACGCACGGGCCACCCCCATCTACCAGACCACGTCGTACGTCTTCCGGGACACGCAGCACGGGGCCGACCTGTTCTCGCTCGCAGAGCCGGGCAACATCTACACGCGGATCATGAACCCCACCCAGGACGTGCTGGAAAAGCGGGTCGCGGCTCTGGAAGGCGGGGTCGCCGCGGTCGCGTTCGCGTCCGGGTCAGCTGCCATCACCGCTGCCGTCCTCAACCTGGCGGGTGCGGGTGACCACATCGTGTCCAGCCCGTCCCTGTACGGCGGCACCTACAACCTGTTCCGCTACACCCTGCCCAAGCTCGGCATCGAGGTCACCTTCATCAAAGACCAGGACGACCTCGACGAGTGGCGTGCCGCGGCCCGCGACAACACCAAGCTGTTCTTCGCGGAAACCCTGCCCAACCCGGCGAACAACGTGCTCGACGTGCGCGCGGTGGCGGACGTCGCCCACGAGGTCGGTGTGCCGCTCATGGTCGACAACACCGTGCCCACCCCCTACCTGCAGCGGCCCATCGACCACGGCGCGGACATCGTGGTGCACTCGGCCACCAAGTTCCTCGGCGGCCACGGCACCACGATCGCGGGCATCGTGGTGGACGCCGGCACCTTCGACTTCGGCGCCCACGGCGACCGGTTCCCCGGCTTCGTCGAACCCGACCCCAGCTACCATGGCCTGAAGTACTGGGAGGCGCTGGGACCGGGTGCCTACGCTGCCAAGCTGCGGGTGCAACTGCTCCGCGACACGGGCGCGGCCATCTCGCCGTTCAACAGCTTCCTGATCCTCCAGGGGATCGAAACGCTGTCGCTGCGCATGGAACGGCACGTCGCCAACGCCCAGGCGCTCGCCGAGTGGCTGGAATCCCGCGACGAGGTGGCGAAGGTCTACTACCCGGGCCTGCCTTCCAGCCCCTACTACGAGGCTGCAAAGAAGTACCTGCCCAAGGGGGCGGGTGCGATCGTCTCCTTTGAGCTGCACGGCGGTATCGAGGCCGGACGCGCCTTCGTGGACGGCACCGAACTGTTCAGCCAGCTCGTCAACATCGGTGACGTGCGCAGCCTCATCGTCCACCCGGCCAGCACCACGCACAGCCAGCTCACCCCCGAAGAGCAGCTCGCCAGCGGGGTCACTCCCGGCCTCGTGCGGCTGTCCGTGGGCTTGGAACACGTTGACGACCTTCGCGCAGACTTGGAGGCCGGGCTGCGCGCAGCCAAGGCATACCAGTGAGTCACGACACCACCCCTCCCCTTCCCGCGACCGGCGCGTGGCGGGAAGGGGACCCTCCGGGCGACCGGCGCTGGGTCGAACTGTCCGAACCTCTGCCGCTGGAGACCGGGGGTGAACTTCCCGGGGTCCGCCTGGCCTACGAGACGTGGGGCAGTCTCAACGAGGACCGCTCCAACGCGGTCCTCGTGCTGCACGCCCTCACCGGCGACAGCCACGTCGTAGGCCCGGAAGGCCCCGGGCACCCCAGCCCAGGCTGGTGGGAAGGCATCATCGGCCCCGGGCTGGCACTCGACACCGACCGGTACTTCGTGGTCGCCCCCAACGTGCTGGGCGGCTGCCAAGGCAGCACCGGGCCGTCGTCGACCGCGCCCGACGGCAGGCCGTGGGGGTCCCGGTTCCCGAGGATCACCATCCGCGACACGGTGCGCGCCGAGTTCGCCCTGCTGCGCGAATTCGGCATCCACTCGTGGGCCGCGGTCCTCGGCGGGTCCATGGGCGGGATGCGTGCCCTCGAATGGGCGGCCACCTACCCGGAGCGGGTGCGTCGCCTCCTGCTGCTGGCCAGCCCTGCGGCCAGCTCCGCACAGCAGATCGCCTGGGCCGCCCCCCAGTTGCACGCCATCCGGTCTGATCCGTACTGGCACGGTGGCGACTACTACGACCGTCCCGGTCCGGGACCGGTCACCGGCATGGGGATCGCCCGCCGTATCGCGCACATCACCTACCGGGGTGCCACCGAGTTCGACGAACGGTTCGGCCGCAACCCCCAAGACGGGGAAGACCCGATGGCCGGGGGCCGGTTCGCTGTCGAGTCGTACCTGGACCACCACGCGGTCAAACTCGCCCGCCGGTTCGACGCGGGCAGCTACGTCGTGCTCACCCAAGCCATGAACACCCACGACGTGGGTCGGGGCCGCGGCGGGGTGGCGCAGGCGCTGCGCCGGGTCACCGCCCGCACCATGGTGGCCGGGGTGAGCAGCGACTTCCTGTACCCCCTCGCCCAGCAGCAGGAGCTCGCCGACGGTATTCCCGGGGCCGACGAAGTCCGCGTCATCGAATCAGCCTCGGGCCACGACGGGTTCCTCACCGAGATCGACCAAGTGTCGGTCCTCATCAAAGAACTGCTGGCGCAGTAAGCGGCTCGGCCGTGCCGCCGTACCCGGACCACAAGCAGACGGGGAAAGGCGGCACGGTCACCCTGGGGCCTGGGACGGCCGGACCACCTTGTGGATCGTGTCCGCGGCCAGCAGCGCAGGCACCACGCACACCACCCCCGGCCAGACGAAGCCGGGCGGCACCGTGCTCCCCAGCCATCCGGCCAGCGGGGGTGCGGTGAAGAACAGCCACAGCAGGAGAAGCTGTGCGCCGAGCTCGCGGGGCAGCGGGTCGCTGCGCCACGGCACCGCATCAAACGGCCGGGTCTCACTGCGGCACGCCAAAGCAGCCGCGACCTGACCCAGCACGATGGTGGCGAACGCCGCCCCGGAAGCCTGGGCGAGCAGCAGCGGCGCAGGCGACTGCCCCCACTGCCAGCCGTTGACCCACAGCACCACGCCAAACGTGAACAGTGCCGTGACCGCCTCCACCGGGCCCAGCACGCCGCCCACCCGGACAGCGAGCCGCCGGTCCACCAAGAACTCCCCGTCCGGCGGCGGATCACGCAGGGCACGCCACCCGCGCGGCCCCACCCCCAACGCCAGAGCGGGAAGCAGGTCCACGCCCACCCCGATCGCGAGCACCTGGCCGAGCGTCAACGCGGGCGGCACCGCGCCCCCGGTCACCGCCCAGACCAGGAAAGGGGTAGCCATCGCCACCACCCCCGTCAACCGGTAGGTGAGGGCCCGGCGCAGCGTGACGCGGATCGCGCGGCCCGCACCCAGCGCGGCCGCCACCGTGGCGATGCCGCTGTCGAGCAGCACAAGGTCGGCGGAGTCCCGCGCCGTGTCCGCCCCCGCATACCCCGGGGCTATGCCCACGTCGGCGCGGCGCAGCGCCGCATCGTCGGCGGCCCCGCCCGCCGTGGTCGCCACCGTGTACCCGCGGTGCTGGAGAGCGACTGTCACCCGCCGCCGGTCCTCGGGCGTGACCCGGCTGACGACAGCCCCGTCGCTGTCCAACAGCTCCCCGATCTCCCGCAGGTCGTCAGGAAGCTCCGCGCCGTGGAGGACCGGGGCGCCCGGCCTAGCCAGCCCGGTGGCGCGGGCCACGGCCAGCGCGGTGCGCGGATCCTCCCCGGTCACCAGCGCCAGCCGGATGCCTAACCTGCGGCAGCGGGTCACCGCGGTGCGCGCGTCCGACCGCGGCGGGTCCGCCAACCCGATCAGCCCCAGCAGGGTGAGGTCGCGTTCCGCGTCCTCGGCCTGCTCCGGCGGGGCGGCAAGGTCGCGGCGCGCGACCGCCAGCACGCGCAGCCCGCGGTCCGCCATCGCAGCGGAAGCGTCCGCGGCGCCCGCCACAGCCCGGCAGCGCGGCAGCACCGCGTCGGGAGCGCCTTTGACGTGCACGGATCCTTTCGCGAACGCGGAAGCCCGCCTGCGGTGGGGGTCGAAAGGATAGCGGCGCTCCACCGCGGCGAGCGAAACATCCACCCCGGCCCGGGCAGCCAGCACGTGACAGGCCGCTTCAACCGGATCCCCCACGGGCCGCCACTGGCCGTCAGTGAAGAAGTAGCCGTCACTGGAGCACAAGGCCGCGCTCAACGCCAGGTCGTGGGCGGCAGCCACCGCGGCCGCGTCCCCCACCAGCGCGCCCTCCGGGGCATAACCGGTACCGGTGACCTGCACGGTGCCTTCCGGAGTCCACACTTCCACGGCCACAGGCTCGCCCCGGGTGAGGACCCCGGCCGCGGGAATGCACAGGAACGTGACCGTGCCCAACTGCTGCACAGCCGCGGAATGCCGGACGAGGGCGTGCGCGTCAGCCATCCGCTGCGCCGCCCACGCCAGACACAAGTGGACGATGGACCGCAGTCCTAGCGGTACCAGCGCCACTGCCAGGCCGACCGCGGGCAGAAACCCTTCCGCGGGCGGAACTCCCACCAGCAGGGTGAGCAGGAACACGACGAGAGCGGTCCCGGTGGCGGCTGCCGCGGCGGCCGCCGTCAGGTCGCGCAGGTTCTCCACCAGCGGCCCGGACGGGCGGCGGGCGTGCCGCAGCAGCGGAGAGTCCTGGCCGAGCCGCGTCCACATGCCGGTGGTGACCACTACCCCTTCGGCTTCCCCCGCGGCCACGTGCGTGCCGGCGAACACGGTGGTGCCTTCGTCGCAGCGCAGCATTTCCCGCATCCCGGTCACCCCGACCTCCACCACTACGAAGTCGTGGACTTCCGTAAGGCGGATGTCCGCGGGCACCCGGTCGCCGGCGCGCAGCAGCACCACATCGTTGACGACGAGCTCGTCAGCGTTGACTCGGGCCTGCCGTCCGTCACGGATGACGCGCACGGCGGCGGGCGCGCGGCGGCGAAGCCGCTGCCCGATCCGGTCGGACCAGTAGTCCAACACGAAACCGACCAGGCCGCTCACCACGATCACGGTGACCACAGCCCAGGCCGCTTCCGGCAGGCCGCCGATGAAGGCGAGCGCCGCGGCAGCCCACAGCAGCAGCGCGAAAGAGTGGGTGAACGAGCTCGCCAACAGCAGGAAAGGCAGGGTGCGCTGCGGCGGAGGCACGAGGTTGCGGCCGTCGTGGCCGAGCCGCCGGGCAGCGTCGGGGCCGGTGAGGCCGCTGCGGACGGGAACCGGCCGCCCTTGCAGGGGGTCAGCCTGCGGCTCGCGTGTCATCACCATCGCGGTGCCTGCCCGCCGGGCCGCCGAGTCGGGGACCGTGTCCCAGCAGTGTCATCCCAGACCTCCCTGCCGACCACACTCCAGGGTGCTGCCCGCGGTGGGCCGCGGGAGGGTCCTACTACCCGGATCAACGGCAGCTATCCGGTTTTCTCCGCCCGTGCCGGGCAGGAAAAGCGTCGGACGCGCCGGTGCACCGGCAAGGAGAAGGGGGTGCGCACCTGCTGCCGCGGGAACCGCTCAGCCCACCCGCGGCAGGCCCAGGCCAGCGGACACCGCCCTGCCGGGGCCGCTGGCCTGGGAGAAGATCACTCGTTGTCGCGGTGGATGGTCACCGACTCCAAGACCACGTCCTCGGTGGGACGGTCGTTGGCATCCGTCGGCACTTGGGAGATCGCCACGGCCACTTCGAGGCTCTCCTCGTCAGCGACCTCGCCGAAAATGGTGTGCATGCCGTCCAGCCACGGGGTCGGCACCGTGGTGATGAAGAACTGGGACCCGTTCGTGTTCGGGCCCGAGTTGGCCATGGCGAGCTTGCCGGGCTCGTCGAAGATCAGATCAGGGTGGATCTCGTCGTCGAAGGTGTAGCCGGGGCCGCCGCGGCCGGTGCCTTCCGGGTCGCCGCCTTGGATCATGAAGTCCTTGATGACCCGGTGGAAGATCGTGCCGTCGTAGAACCGGTCGTCCCCGGTCGTCGGGTTCGTGGCTTTGTCGCCCTCCGCCAGTCCCACAAAGTTCGCGACAGTCTCTGGGGCTTTGTCCGGGAACAGCACCACTTCGATGTCGCCGAGGCTGGTGTGCAGGGTCGCCCCCGTCACATCGGAAGCCGAATCCGTGCCAGAGTCAGAGTCGGACTGGCAGGCCGTGGCGGTTGCCAGCAGCACGCTGCTCAACACCAGTGCGGTCACGGTCGGGGTGAAACGCTTCATCGCGGCTGTGTCTCCGGGTGGGTAGGGTGGCTTGGAGGCACAGCGTAGCGGTACCGATGCACCGTGTGTGAACAAGGGCATCACAGGTACACATCGGACACCACGGGCCGACCCGGACCAGGCCGGTGTGCGGCCGTGCGCGGGGCACGTCCAGGCCCGGGCTGGCCCGCGCAGCCGCAGCAGGTCACCCTCCGTTCATCCGGATCACGGCGATAACCGCGGCGACCACGATGAGCGCCACCAGGACCGCGAATGCGATCTTGACCGCGCTGTATGGGCGGTCGCCTTGGACTTCCCCCGTGCAGCCGTTGATCAGCACCTGCCAGCTTTTGCCGTTGTACAGGTAGGAGCCGCTCCACACGGGGAGCAGTACCAGCTTGCCCGCCACGTTCGAATACTGGGTGTTCACCCAGTCGAGGCGCTGCTCGTCGCCGCCGATATCCCGCCGGCAGTCCTGCTCGATGACCTTGCGCATCTTGCCTTTCGCGATCTCCAGGCCCTGCTCGGGTTCCACGCTGTAGCGGACCGTGTGGTGGCCGGCCAGGAACTCTGCGGCATACGGGCGGGCCTGGGCGAGCGGCCACGGATCCAACGCGTCGAGGCGTTTCACCGGGACGCGGTCGGTGGCCACGACCAGCACGTCGTCGAATCTGCGGGACACGGTTCCCGACGCCGGATACCAGGCGGTGCGCCGTTCCCGGCGGCGGCGGCCTTCGCTGTCGGTCACCGTCACGTAGTAGTACTCGCCGCGCCGCCCCCGGTAGGCGGTGACCGTGTCCGCGTCGAACGTCCAATGCGGCAGGTAGGTGCTCTTCATCGTCTCCGCGTCCGCCACTTTTTTCAGCCCGTTGGGGGCGAACCAGCGGCTCTGCGTCCACTTGCGGAGCGCTTCCCGCGCCTGGGAGCGGTCCACCGTGAAAGGCACCACTGCTTCGGGGACGATCTGCGGATCCTCACTGGTGTCCACGACGAGCGGCGCGGAACAGAACTGGCAGTGGGAGGAGAGCGCATCGGACAGGGTGTGCGCCCCGCACCGGGAGCAGACGAGATGGTGGGGCGCCAGTTCAGCCGCGCGTTTGCGGGGCATGGCCACCAACTGCTCAAACGGGTACTCCTGCACGGGACGGGCCGGGGCGGTGATCTGCTGGGAGAAACCGCAGTAGGGGCAGACCAGGGTGAGCGTGCCGGGTGCGAACTCCAGGTGGGCGCCACACCCCGAGCAGGGCTGCGAGATCGGGGATGGCGAAGCAGGCGGCATAGGGGGCGGTGGTTGGGACATGGGAGAGCCTCACGGCAGTCAAACAGCGAAACAGCGAAGGTGAGGACGGGGCAGGGCCTCACCAGGGTGAAGTCCAGGCACGCCGCGCTACTGGGGCGGCAGCGGGGGAGGACCCTGCGGGGTGAAGAACGGGGCGAGTTCCGGAACCTGGCGGGCCGGGGTCCACTGCGCCATCCCGTTCTTCCACACGAGTGTGTCCGGGGTGAGGGTCCCGTTCGCGACGTGGCTGTGCAGGGCGGCCGTGGGGAACGGGCCTTGCTGCTGGCCGTTGACGGCGAGATACCACTGCTCCTGCGGCAGCGGGGGAGGCCCGGCCGGGGCCGCGGACTGCTGGGCGCCCGGCTGGAATGCGGCAGCCATCTGCTGGCCCATCGCCATTCCCATACCGATGCCCATGCCGCTGCCCATGGCGCCGTCCGGATTGTCCGCGGCGCGCTCCATCGCGGTAGCGGCCTGGAACTTGGTGTACTGATCGAGGTTGCCCACGATCCCCATCTGGGCGCGCTTGTCGAGCGCGGCCTCCACCTCGGGCGGCAGGGAAATGTTCTCGATGATGAACCGGGGGATGGCCACCCCGATCGACGCGAATTCCGCGCTGAGCGCCTGGGCGAGCCGGTCTCCGAGCGCCTGCTGGTTCGCCGCCATGTCGAGCACCGACATCCCGGAGTTGGCGAGCGCAGGGGCGAGGTGGCTGACGATCCGCTGCCGCAAGTGTTCCGCGACTTCCTCGGTACGGAACTGCGGGTCGGTGCCCACCAGTTCCTGGAGGAGCAGCGGGGGGTCGACGACGCGGAGCGCGAACCCGCCGAACGCGCGCAGCCGCACCATGCCGAACTCGGGGTCGCGGACGATGATCGGGTTCTGGGTGCCCCACTTCAAGTCAGTGAACTGCCGCGTATTGAAGAAGTACACCTCGGCTTTGAACGGCGAGTTGAAGCCGTACTTCCACCCTTGGAGCGTGCTGAGCACGGGCAGGTTCTGCGTGGTGAGGGTGTAGGTGCCAGGGGCGAACACGTCCGCGATCCGCCCCTCGTTGACGAAGACAGCGAGCTGTCCTTCCCGGACGATGAGCTTGGCGCCCATCTTGATTTCGTTGTCGTGGCGGGGGAAACGCCAGGCGATCGTGTCGCGGCTGTCATCGAGCCACTCGATGATGTCGATGAACTCGCCGCGGATCATGTCGAACAGGCCCACGCTGCGTCCTTCCACGTAGAGGGCTCAATCCGGCTGGTCCGGCAACGGTACCAACCAGGGTTTTCACCGTTCTTAGGCGCTGTCAACGCGATAACGGTGCCATTGCGTTCCGTGACCGGACCCTGGCAGCGCGGGGTAGCGCAGCGGTGGGAAGGTACATATCGGCAGAAAGACGCAGGCGCCGCGGTGGACCGCGGTGGACGGCGCGCAGGTTGCGTCCGCATCGAGTGCGGACGCAACAGGAGAGGAACGAGTGGTGCGGCGAAAAACGGTGGTGACCGTTCTGCGGCGGATTCTCCTCGGTGTGCTCACCGCCCAACTGGCGGTGGCTGCCGTGCTTGTCGCCATCGACACCTGGCGCAAACGGGTCCGCCCGTACCGCGCAGTGTTCCCCCGCACCAACCCCCTCACCGTGTCGGTGGGCGAGACCGAGGTCACTATCTACACCTACGGGGAGGACCTCTACCGGGACATGCTGGCGGCGATCCGGTCCGCGCAGCACCGCATCCTGTTCGAGTCCTACATCCTCAAAGGGGACCGGGTCGGCGCCGAGTTCAAACAGGCGCTTATCGACGCGGCCGCACGGGGCGTGGAGGTTTTCGTCATCTACGACGGGTTCGCCAACCTGGTGGTGCCCCGGCGGTTCTTCGATTTCCCGCCGACGGTGAACGTCATCCGCTATCCCGCGTTCCGTCCCGGGGTGCTCCTGCTCGACGTGCGCAAGTCGGGGCGCGACCACCGCAAGATCCTCACCGTGGACAGCCGGGTGGGTTTCATCGGCGGATACAACGTGGGGGAGCTGTACGCCACCGAGTGGCGGGACACCCACCTGCGCCTGGTCGGCCCGGCCGTGTGGGAGTTGGAGAACGCCTTCTCCGATTTTTGGAACGCCAACCGGAAGGACAGCCAGCCGCAGTTGGCGGACGTCGGCACCGACCATTGGAATCCGCGGATCCGCGCCCACCGCAACGTGCCGGAGGTGCTCATCTACCCGGTGCGGGCCATGTACTTGGAGGCCATCGACCGGGCCAAGGAGCGGATTCTCATCACCCAGGCGTATTTCATCCCCGACCGGGAGATCCTGGGGGCGCTCATTGCCGCGGCCCGCCGCGGGGTGGAAGTGAACATCCTGGTGCCGGAACGCTCCAACCACGTCATCGCGGACTGGCTGTCGCGCGGCTGTTATACCCCGCTGCTGAAAGGCGGGGTCCGGTTGTGGCTGTACCGGGATGCCATGATGCACGCCAAGACCGCCACGATCGACGGCCGGTGGAGCACGGTCGGTACCGCGAACGTCGACCGGTTGAGTCTCACCGGCAACTACGAGATCAACGTGGAGATCATCGACGACAAGGTTGCAGCCGGTTTGGAGCAGGTGTTCGCCAACGACCTCACCAACGCGCGTCTGCTCACCTTGGAGGAGTGGCAGCGGCGCCCGCTGCTCGCCAAGGCCGCCGAGGCGCTCCTGGCGCCGTGGCGGCCTCTCCTCTAGTCCGCAACTCGCCCGTGTGCCAGGCACGGCATGGTTCCAGAACCCGCCTCACCAGGGAGATCTGCTAGCGTGTGACCAAAAGTACTAAAACGGTCATAAGGTCACGGGGATGGGAACGGAACGCGCAACACGCATCCTGGACGCGGCAGCTGAACTGATCGCCCGCTACGGCTACGCCAAAACCAGCGTCAGCGACATCGCGCAGCGGGCAGGAATCGCGAAAGGCGCCATATACCAGGAGTTCCCCAGCAAAGAAGCGGTCGTTGCCGCGCTCGTGGAACGCCAAGTCCACCAGTTGACCGCAACCGTCGCCCGCGCCGTGCGCGACGACCCTGACGGGGCGCGGCTTTCCGTGATCTACCGGCACGCGCTCCGCGCCCTCGCCGCGGACCCGCTGATGCGCGCGTTCTACACCGCCGACAGCCAGATCCTCGGCGACATCGTGCGGCGGCGCGGCCCCGAACGCTACGGCCCCCGCCAGCGCCTGGTCGTGGACTTCGTCTCCCGGATGCAAGACGCCGGACTCATCCGAACCGACCTGGACGCGGCCGCAGTCGCCCACGTGCTCGGCATCATCTCCCTCGGCCTCATCACCATCGAATCGACGGTCGGCTCCGCTGTCTCCCCGCCCCTCGAGAAAACCCTGGACGCGCTCAGCACCCTCCTCGCGGAAGGGTTCGAAGCCGGACCGGACGCCGACCGCGCCGCCGGGCAGCGCGCCTTCGACACCTTCCTCGCCGACCTGGCCGCCACCGCACGTCCGGGCACCCCGCAGTGACCGCCGAGCGGGAAAGGAGGACACCCGTGCCCTTCGACGCCGCCACCGCCCACACCCTCCACACCGACCACGGCCCCCTCCACTACTACCGGGCCGGCACCTCCGGGCCCGCCGTGGTGCTGCTCCACGGGGCCATGCTCGACACCGCCCCGCTCACCTGGGGGCGCACCCTCGCCGCGCTCCGCGACACCTGCCGGCTGTTCGCCCCCGACCTGCCCCGCCACGGCGGCAGCCGACCCTGGCATGGGCCCACCGACCAGGAAGGACTGGAAGCAGTCCTCGCCACCCTGCTCGACCACTGGGAGCTGCCGCGCGCCACCGTGGTCGGCCTCTCCCTGGGTGGGGCCATCGCCGCGGGTTTCGCCGCCCGCCACCCGGAGCGGGTCGACCGGCTCGTACTCATCGCCCCCGGCGGGATGGAAGGCCGCCGGGTCGCCCAAGGCACCACCTACCTGTTGCTGCGCGCCCCGCTCCTGCTGCGGCTCACCACGGCACTGTTCGCCCGCGCACCGAGGCTGCTCCGCGCCACCCTGGCCGCGTCCCTAGTCGACGGCGCCCGCAATCCAGACTTCGCGGAGATCACCGCGCTCGCTGAGGCGGAGGCTCGGGCCACACACGCGGCGGGGGAACTCATCCTGGACGACTGGCAGATCCACTCCTACGGGTGGCGGCGCATGCGCACCGACTTGCGCCCGCTGCTGCCCGGCATCACCGCCCCCACCCTGGTGGTGCGAGGCGACAAGGACACCCTGGTCTCCCTCGCCACCGTGCAAGAAGTCGCCCAGCGTATTCCTCGGGCGGAACTCGTGCAGGTCGCTGAGGCCGGGCACCTGCTGCCCCGCGACCGTCCCGACGAGTTCCACGCCCTTCTCCGCGGCTTCCTCCAGAAGGGCCACGCGCACACCTAGCAGGCTCACAGGTCGATGACGACCTTCACCTCGTCCCCGGTGCTGTCGTGGAACGCCTCTGTGGCGCGCGCCAACGGCAGGCGCCGCGTGATCATCCGGGCCAGCCAGGAGAGGTCCGCCCACGACAGGGCGCGCGCAGCCAGCTCGTAGTGGTGCAGGTTGGCGTTGACCGAGCCGAAGAACGCGTGGTTGCCGAGCACGATCGTGCGGTTGAGCGCCCCCGCGTCCACCGGGATCGATGCCCCCTCGGACGACAGTCCAACCAGGCAGACGATGCCGAAAACTGCGGTGGTGGTGAGCGCGTCCACGACGAGCCGGGGCACCCCTGTGGTTTCGATGAGCACATCCGGTTTGACCGTGGCAGCAACAGCCGCGAGATCACCGGTGTGGTAGGCCGCGTCCAGCCCGGCCACCAGCTCCGGCTTCACCCCGTGCGCCACCTGGTCGAAGACGTGCACGTCAAGGCCGCGCTGCATGCCCAGCAGGGCGGCCAGCAGGCCGATAGGTCCGGCACCGGTGACCAGCAGGCGCTGCGGGACGAACCACGAACGCTCCCCGATCTGCTCGATCTGCTCCCACGCTTTCGCGACCACCGAGGCGGGCTCCAGCAGGACGCCGACCTCCTCCAGGGACGGGTCGAGCCGGACCGCGTACTCGGCTTCCACCGTCCATTGTTCCGATCCGTAGCCGTGCCGTTTCTTGATGCCGCGCTCGGTGAACTGGCCGTTGCGGCACGAGTCGAAGTAGCCGTGGGCGCACGCCCCGCAGGGGACCGGGTCCGGGCGGCGGACCACGCCGACCACCAGGTCTCCGGGGGTGAAACCGCTGTCCGGCGGGGCTTCCCGCACACGTCCCAGCGACTCGTGCCCCAGCACGAGGCGGTCCGTGCCAGCGGGGGCTGAGCCGTAGACGCCGTGGACGATCTCGTGGTCGGTGCCGCAGATCCCCAGCGCGATCCCGTCGACGAGTAGTTCCCCCGCACCAGCGACCGGATCGGCGAGGTCCCGGACCTCCAGCGATCCGGGCTGGGTGGGCACCACAGTCAAAGCACGCATGCGTCTTCCTCACTGGATGTTGCGCTGCTGGTGGTCCCTGCGTTCGGCTTCTCTGCGTTCCGCTTCCTCTTCCTGCCGGTCTTCTTCCCGGGAGACGAATTCAGCGAGCCGGGCGCGCCACTTCTGCACCCTTTCCTGCACGGGGACTTGCGGCCGCCACGACACCCACGGCAGCCACGGCACCGCGGTGTGCCGGGTGACCCGGGGCCGGTCGATGTCTTCTTCGAGCACGCCGCGGACTTCCTGCGGGTCGATACCGGCGAACAGCATGATGTCGGTGGCGACGAGCATCACGGCCAGGTGGGTGGAGACGGTCAGCGGGTCGTCGTCGGTGGGGCGGCCACCGAACGGGCGCGCAGCTTCCAACGCCCGGTCGACCGCGCGCTGGCGGGTGGCTTGATTGTTGAGGTCCTTGGCGAGCATGTCGAGGGCTTCCGCGATCTCCCGCACCATGGGGGCGAAGCGCTGCCGTTCCTCGGTGCTCATCGCCGCCGTGGTGCGCGCCAAGGTCAGGCAGCTTTCCCCCAGGTAGATGAGCCGGTCGACGTGCTCGTCTTCGCGGGTGATCGGTTCCAGGTCGCCTAATCGGATGCTGGAGCTGCGCACGGTGCGCCGACTGCTCTCCCGGGTCTGGGTGAGGTTGGCGATCGGCTGGCTCAGCCCGCCGAGTCGATCGACGGTCTCTTCAGTGGAGGAGTCGTCGTCGCGGGCTAACGCGCGTCCGGTGTCGTCGAGCATCCGCGCCATTTCCGCGAGCGCGTTGGCTTCTGCGCGGCGCAGGATGGCGACCACCCGCACGGGGAACAGGAGTTGGCTGATGATGAGCGCGACTCCTGCGCCGATCAGCGCGTCGGCGAGCCGGTGCAGGCTCGCTTCTTCAGCGAACGTCACGATCAGCATGGCGCTGACCGCGGCTTGGCCGATGACCAGGCGGGCGAAGTTGACGACGATGGCGAGCGCCATGGCTAGGCCGATGGCAAAGGCTAGTGCCCGGTAGCCGGTGCCGAGCAGGGCGATGGTCAGTTCGCCGACCAGGATGCCGATGACGACGCCGAGCAGGAGGCGGACGGCGTTGGCGCCCCGTTCGCTGGCGGAGGCGTTGAGCGCGATGACTGCGGCGATGGGGGCGAAGAACGGCATGCGGGTGGCGGTGAGGTTTTTGGCGAGCAGCCACGCCACAGTTCCCGCGACCACGGCGTGCACGATCGGCCAGAAGTTTTCGGTCAGGCGGTCCCGGACAGCGGGGAGTTCGGACGTCAGCCACCGCTGTCCGGCGTGCATCAGGGCATTGACGAGCCGCCGCATGCCGCCGTCACCCCGGTGTGGCTGGGGAGCGGCCGCCGTAGAGGTGTGTGGGAACGGTCATGCGCCTTTCGGTACCCGGAACTTCGCGAGGAATGTACTTATTTGCGGTTTTTTCGGACGGGGTGGACGGAATCCGGGAGGGCGCGCGATCGGAGCAGCCGTCTGCGGTGGCCGCAACAGGCCAACTCTGGGTCATGCGGAGTTGTTCTTCTGGTCAAGGGAACGCCTTAGCGCAGGGGCGGCGTTCTGCAGCGGACGGGCGAGCACAGAGGGGCAGCGGGATGGCGGGCAGTGTGGTACGCAATGGACTCTCCCTGGCCGTGGGGGTGTGGGGTGCGGCGGAGCTGGTCCCAGGGGTGTCGCTGGGAGAACGTCCCCTGGTGGCGACGGCGGTCTTCACGGCGGTGGTCGGGATCTTCGTGCTGGTCCCCATCGGCGTGATCCGCGCCTATATCCGGGCCCGAGCGTTGCGGGAGACTGCCGCGCCGGGGATGTGGGCGGGCACAAGGGACGCCTTCACCATGGTGCTGCCCGCTACGGGTTCGCCTGCGGACCTGGTCACTACGGCGGTTGCCCAGGCTGAACTCCGTGCCCAGCAGGAGAATGCGCTCCGCGTAGCCCTGTCAAGAGAGCTCTTCGAGCTGGCGCGCTGGCGGTACGCGATCTTCACGGCGGTCCTCGTCGTGCCGGTGCTCGCGGTCGGCTTTCCCGTCAGCCTGTGGCTAGGGGGATGGCTGTCCGAGGCGTGGGCGGGGGCCCGCCTGGGCACCGGTCTGGGGACCCCCGTACTGGCTGTCGCGGTCGGATACCTCGTCTACCGGCTGTGCAGTGACGTGCTGTCCCGGGTGGCCTCGTTCTCCTGGAAGCCGCTCGGCCACCTGCTGTTGAGCCGGGCTTTCTTCCTGGGCGGGCTTGGCGCCGCGGTGGCCCTGCTGGACGGGGTGGAGATGGAGTTCTCCTCGGTGGGGCAGGGGGTGCTGGCGCTTGCCGTGATCGCCCACACCTCGATGACGTTCCGGCTGAAGGGGGAGCGCGGGCTGCAGGCGATCGCCGCACAGATGCTCTTCACGCTCGGGTGGCTTGGGGTTTGGGCCGGCTGTGGGGGCTGGCTGGCGGCTGCTGTGCGGTTCGCTGACGGGGTGTCATTCCTGGCCGCGTGCCTGATGGTGCTGGTAGCAATGGTGCCGGTGCACCTGCTCCGCAGTGGTGAGCGGTCGTCGCTCCCGCCGTGGAACCCCTGGGATTCGTGGCGGTAGAGGGGGTGCTGCGCCTCTCCAGGGGCAGCGCAGGAGAGCGTGTCCCGGGGAAAAAGCGAGTCGCTTGAGACGGAAAAAGTTGGATGACCTACTATTTAGTTGGTAGTCCTACTAATTCGCTTCTCGCTCCGGGAGGTCCCAGATGAGCGACAAGGCCACGCCAGGGGCACTACACCGTCCGACCCACCCCGTGCGGTTCGTCACCGCGTCCAGCCTGTTCGACGGGCACGACGCGGCGATCAACATCATGCGCCGCATCCTGCAATCGCAGGGAGCCGAAGTCATCCACCTGGGACACAACCGGTCGGTGCGTGAGGTCGTAGACGCCGCCCTCGAAGAAGACGTCCAAGGAATCGCGGTCAGCTCCTACCAGGGCGGACACGTCGAATACTTCAAATACCTGGTCGAACTGCTCCGAGAACAGCACGCCGACCACATCAAGGTGTACGGCGGTGGGGGAGGCGTCATCGTCCCCCAGGAGATCGCCCGGCTCCGCGAATCCGGGGTGACCATCTTCTCCCCCGAAGACGGCCAGCGCTTCGGCCTCGCCGGGATGATCAACACCCTCATCCGCGAATGCGACTACGACCTGTGGGAGCACCGCCGGGCCGACCTGGAAGCCGTCGTCGCCGGAGACCGGCTCGCCCTCGCCCGCGCCATCACCGGAGCGGAACTCGGCCGCCTCACCGACGAAGAGCGGTCCTGGCTGCGCTCAGCTGCCTCCGCCCCGCCGGTCCTCGGCATCACCGGCACAGGCGGCTCCGGGAAGTCCTCCCTCACCGACGAGCTGGTGCGCCGCTTCCGCTTCGACCAGCAGAACAAACTGCGGATTGCGGTGATCGCGATCGACCCCACGCGCCGCCGCGGCGGCGGGGCGCTGCTCGGCGACCGCATCCGCATGAACTCCATCGACAGCGACCACATCTTCTACCGCTCCCTGGCCACCCGAGGCAGCCGCGAGCTCCCCGAACACATCGACGACATCCTCACCGTCGTCAAAGCCGCCGGATTCGACCTGATCATCGTGGAAACCCCGGGCATCGGGCAGGGCGACGCGGCGATCGTGCCGTACTCGGACGTGTCCCTGTACGTGATGACCCCCGAGTTCGGCGCCGCCTCCCAGCTCGAAAAAATCGACATGCTCGACTTCGCCGACGTGGTGGCGATCAACAAGTTCGAGCGGCGCGGCGCCCACGACGCCCTGCGCGACGTGCGCCGCCAGTTGATCCGCAACCGGGAAGCGTTCGGCATCAAACCCGAAGACATGCCGGTGTTCGGCACCTCCGCCGCCACCTTCAACGACGACGGGGTCACCGCGCTCTACCAGCACCTGCGCGACCTTCTCGCCGAGCGGGGCCTGCCCGTCAGCGAAGGCGTCCTCCCCCGCGTCGACGTCCGCCACTCCACCGGCATCACCCAGGTGGTGCCGCCCCACCGGGTCCGCTACCTCTCCGAAATCGCCGACACCGTCCGCGCCTACCACGCGGAGACCCGGCGGCTTGTCTCCGCGGTCCGCCGAGTCCAACGGCTCGAAGAAACCGCCCGCGACCTCGCCGCGGCGGGACACGACACCAGCGCCGTCGACGAACTGCTCGCCAAAGCCCGCAAAGAAGTCCCCGAGGACGTCGCCGAGCAGCTCGTGAACTGGCCGAACGTGGTGGCCTCCTACTCCGGTGACGAGCAGGTCATCAAAGTACGCGACCGCGAGATCCGCACCCGGCTCCACCGCGAGTCCCTGGCAGGCACGAAGATCCCCCGCGTCGCCCTGCCCCGCTACACCGACCACGGGGAACTCGTGTCCTTCCTGCGGCGGGAGAACCTTCCCGGCTTCTTCCCCTTCACCGCGGGCGTCTTCCCGTTCAAACGGGACGACGAAGAACCCGCCCGCATGTTCGCGGGGGAAGGCGACCCGTTCCGCACCAACCGGCGCTTCAAACTCCTGTCCGAAGGCCAGCCCGCGACCCGGCTCTCCACCGCGTTCGACTCCGTCACCCTGTACGGCCGCGACCCGGATCCCCGACCCGACATCTACGGCAAGATCGGCACCTCCGGAGTCTCCGTGGCCACGCTCGACGACATGAAGGAGCTGTACGCCGGGTTCGACCTGGCCGCGCCCACCACGTCGGTGTCGATGACCATCAACGGGCCGGCCCCCACCGTGCTGGCGTTCTTCCTCAACACGGTCATCGACCAGCAGCTCGACGCGTTCCGGGACAAGCACGGCCGGGACCCCGACGAGCAGGAAGCCGCGGAGATCCGTGCCAACGCGCTGCGGTCGGTGCGCGGCACAGTGCAGGCCGACATCCTCAAAGAGGACCAGGGACAGAACACGTGCCTGTTCTCCACCGAATTCTCGCTGCGGATGATGGCCGACATCCAGGAATGGTTCATCGCCAACCAGGTCCGCAACTTCTACTCGGTGTCCATCTCCGGCTACCACATCGCCGAAGCCGGGGCGAACCCGATCACCCAGCTCGCGTTCACCCTCGCCAACGGCTTCACCTACGTGGAGGCCTACCTGGCGCGGGGCATGCACATCGACGACTTCGCGCCCAACCTGTCGTTCTTCTTCTCCAACGGCATGGACCCCGAGTACTCGGTACTGGGGCGGGTGGCGCGCCGCATCTGGGCGATCGCGATGCGCGACAAGTACGGCGCCAATGAGCGCTCGCAGAAGCTCAAATACCACGTGCAGACGTCGGGGCGGTCCCTGCACGCCCAGGAGATGCAGTTCAACGACATCCGCACCACGCTGCAGGCGCTCATCGCGATCTACGACAACGCCAACAGCCTGCACACCAACGCCTACGACGAGGCCATCACCACCCCCACCGAGGAGTCGGTGCGCCGGGCGCTGGCGATCCAGCTCATCATCAACCGGGAATGGGGCCTGGCGATGAACGAGAACCCGCTCCAAGGCTCCTTCATCATCGACGAGCTGACCGACCTGGTGGAGGAGGCGGTCCTCGCCGAATTCGACCGGATCACCGAACGCGGCGGGGTGCTCGGCGCTATGGAGACCGGCTACCAGCGCGGCCGCATCCAAGACGAGTCGATGCTGTACGAGCAGCGCAAACACGACGGATCGCTGCCCATCATCGGCGTCAACACCTTCCGCAACCCCAACGGGGACGACGGCGCGGCCCAAGAGATCACCCTGGCCCGTGCCACCGAGGAGGAGAAGCAGTCGCAACTGCGCCGGGTCCGGGAATTCCGGGAAAAGCACCGGGAGGAGGCTGAGCGGGAACTCGAACGCCTTCGGCAGGCGGTCATCAACAACGAGAACGTGTTCGCGGTGCTGATGGACGCGGCACGGGTATGCACCCTGCAGCAGATCACCGACGTGTTCTTCGAAGTGGGAGGCCAATACCGGAGAAACGTGTAACCGGTTGCCAGTCCTTGACTGGAATGGCTGGGTTCGGAGCCTGCCAGCCCGCACGGCTGGCAGGCTCGTCCAGTGTGCGGGCTTGGACTTTCCCGGTCCGCAAGGCGAGAGAACGGGCGGCGCACGACGACCGCGGCACGGAGAGGGTGGTAGTGCGGTGGCCTACGACGACATGGGGTTTCCGGTCTCAGTGTCGGGTCCGGCACGGCGCGTGGTGTCGCTGGTCCCTTCCTTGACCGAGGCGATCGCCCACACCCGACGGGAGGCGCTGGTCGGCGCGACAGACTGGTGCACCCATCCCGCCGGTCTCGATGTGGCGCGGGTCCGCGGCACGAAGAACCCGAATCGGGCGGCGATCGCCGCGCTCCGCCCCGACCTGGTCATCGCGAACAAGGAGGAGAACCGGGAACTGGACGTGCGCATACTGCGCGCCGCAGGCATCCCGGTGTGGGTGACGGTCATCCAGACCGTGCCGCAAGCACTGGACTCGCTGACGCGGCTGTTCACCGAAGCCTTGTGCTGGCCGCTGCCCGACTGGCTGGTAGAGGCGCGCCGCCTGTGGTCGCACCCGCTTCCCCCGGTACGGGCCCGGGTGGCGATCCCCGTGTGGCGCGACCCGTGGATGGTGGTGGGGTCGGCGACGTTCACGGGGGACCTGGCACGGCGCTTGGGGCTCGCCAACGTGTTCGCCGACCATCCCGAGCGCTATCCGAAAGTGGCGCTCGCCGACATCGACCGGGACGATGTGGACCTGGTCGTCCTCCCCGACGAACCCTACGCCTTCACCCCGCAGGACGGGCCGGAAGCGTTCCGCTGTGCTCCCACCGTGCTGGTCAGCGGCCGGCTGCTCACCTGGTACGGGCCGTCACTGCTGCACGCCAAAGAAGGGCTGGCTGCGCTCGTCCAGTAACCGGTGCCCGCTAGGCGCCACCGGGACACGCCGCACGACCGCGGCCGGTCAGGGTCAGTCGAGGGCGCCTGCGGCACGCGCCAGGTTGACCGCCTGCACCCGGTTGGTTGCGCCAAGCTTGCGCATCGCGCTCTTCAGATACGACTTCACCGTGTTCGGCAGCAGCCCCAGCGCCTCGGCGACCTCGTCGTTCGTGCACCCCCTGGCGACCTCTGCCAGCACCTCCCGTTCCCGCGGAGACAACCGGACCGCTGCCACGGCTGGGGCAGGGGACCGGTCCGCTGACGGGACACGGCCCGCCAGCAGCCGGGTGCGGCGGCACACGTCGACGAGACGGCGCCGGATCCCTTCGTCTTGGACGGTGGCGGCGATCTGCGACAGCTCAGCCACCAGTTCGTGCACTTCCGCGGAGTGGAGGGCTGGCGGGGCGGCAGCCAGTCTGCGCCGCACTTCTTCCTCAACGGCGAGGTCCCGCTCCACGAGCTGCACGACACGGGCCACCGATTCCAAGAGCCGGTCTCCGAAGTCCACCGAGCTGCGGCTCGCCACGTACAGCACAGCGCGGGGCGCCCCGTCGACGACCACGGGTGCTGCGGCGATCGACCGCAAGTGTTCTGGAGCAACAGCGTGGTCGTAGACGTGCGTGATCTCCTCAGCGGCAAAGTAGTCGTCCACGACCCACGGGCGGGCGAGTGCGAGCGCCCGACCGCCGAGCCCGGCACCGGCCTGGACCCGAAGGCGAAGGAGCGACGTCGTCCGGGCTCCGTCGAGCTGCTCGATCACGAACCCCCGGCCGTCCCGGGAGACCGGGCCGCCGAAAGCGACGGGAAGACCAGTGTCACGGCGCAGCGCACGCAGTGCGCGGGCCAGCAGGGGAGCGGGGTTCGGGGAATACGGGCCGGGAGGGATCGTCATAGGCCACACCCCCGGGGTCGACATATGAGTGACGCAGACCACGTTACCCCATTTCGGGGGTAGTGACCCAGTTCACTTCGAGGTCAGGATGTCCCCCGCAAGAGGCCGTACCGGCGCCCACAGGGCTGGGAGGCCGCTACTGCCGTGGACAGCACCATGAACCGACCTCGAGGGGGAGACGTGACCGACGGTTCCGCAACCGAGAACTATCGTCGCGCCCGCGACACCCTGCTGGGACTGTCCGGAGACCACCGCACCGCGGTGGAGACGTTCCGCTGGCCTGACCTGGGCCCCCGGTTCAACTGGGCGATCGACTGGTTCGACGTCTACGCGCGGGACAACGACACCACGGCGCTGTGGATCGTCGAAGAGGACGGCAGCGAAGCGAAGTACAGCTTCGCTGAGATGGTCCACCGCTCCGACCAGGTAGCCGCTTGGCTGGCAGAGCAGGGGGTGCGGCGCGGCGACCGGGTGATGGTCATGCTCGGCAACCAGGTGGAACTGTGGGAGACGATGCTCGCCGTGATGAAGCTCGGCGCGGTGATCCTCCCGGCCACCACCGCCCTGGGCCCGGCCGACCTGGCTGACCGGATCGAGCGCGGCGGCGCCAAACATGTGGTGACCTCTGCCGCGAACACCGCGAAGTTTGCCGAAGTGCCCGGCGACTACGGCAGGATCGTCGTGGACGGCGACGTCCCGGGCTGGGCCGACTACCGCGCTGCCGCCACGATCGCTGAACCGAAGATCGCACACCCGGAGACCGCCCCGGACGACCCGCTGCTGCTGTACTTCACTTCCGGTACTACGAGCCGCCCCAAACTCGTCCAGCACACCCAAGCCTCGTATCCCCTCGGCCACTTGACGACCATGTACTGGATCGGGGTGCGCCCCGGCGACATCCACCTCAACATCAGCTCGCCGGGCTGGGCGAAACACGCGTGGAGCTGCTTCTTCACTCCCTGGATCGCCGAAGCCACCGTGTTCGTCTACAACTACTCCCGGTTCGACGCTGCGGCGCTGCTCGCGCACATCCGCCGCGCCGGGGTCACCACGTTCTGCGCACCGCCGACCGTGTGGCGGATGCTCATCAACGCGGACCTCTCCGGCGGCCCCGGCGCGCTGCGGGAGATCGTCGCCGCAGGTGAGCCCCTCAACCCCGAGGTGATCGACCAAGTGCGCCGAGCCTGGGGCCTGACCTTGCGCGACGGATTCGGGCAGACCGAGATGACCGCTGTCGTGGGGAACACCCCGGGCTCCCCGGTCAAACCCGGGTCGATGGGCCGCCCGCTCCCCGGCTGCCCGGTCGTGCTGATCGATCCCCGCAGCGGACAGCCCGCCGAGGAAGGCGAGATCTGCCTCGACCTGTCGGCCCGTCCGGTGATGCTCATGCGCGGCTACCAGGACGACCCGGAGCGCAACGCGGAGGCGATGGAAGGCGGCTGGTACCACACGGGCGACATCGCCCGGAGGGACGCTGACGGGTACATCACCTACATTGGGCGCACCGACGACGTGTTCAAAGCCTCCGACTACAGATCAGCCCGTTCGAGCTGGAGAGCGTGCTCATCGAGCATCCAGCGGTGGCGGAGGCCGCGGTGGTGCCCGCCCCTGACCCGGTGCGGCTGGCAGTGCCCAAAGCGTACGTGGCGCTGGCCCCCGGATACGAGCCGACACGGGAGACAGCGCTGTCGATCCTGCGGTATGCCCGGGAGAATCTCGCACCTTTTCAGCGGGTGCGGCGGCTGGAGTTTGCCGAGTTGCCGAAAACGATCTCGGGCAAGATCCGCCGAGTGGAATTGCGGCAGCAGGAGCAGGAACGTGCTGAGGGCACGGGACAGGCGAGTCAGGAGTGGCGCGACGACGAGTTTCCGGAACTGCGCCGTTCGTAATAGTCCGAGGTGAGGCCGGGGCCGCAGGCTCCGGCCTTTTTGCGGTTCCTGTGGGTGTTCTCCCGGTGCAGCGGGACGGGTGCCGCGCCGGTCGGTCGGTTCGGGGCAGTGCGTCCGCGACGGCAAAAGTGGTCTAGTTCACGGATCGCAGTGCGGGATTTGCGGTGGCGAAGGCCCCAGATGTGCCTTCCTGGCAAGAAAGTGGACAAGAAAGAAAAAGGTCACCTGCGTGGGGCCGTGATCCGGCGATCCCGTTGTTTCTCCTCGTCAGAACAGATGTCACGACAAATATGAGAATGATTGCTTAGGTTGTAATGTTCCAATTGATGGGATGATGTGATGACCTGACTGAGACGAAAAAATTCGTATTACGCATAACGGCGCCATATGTCATTGCTGCTGATCAGTTCCATGATTTGGAGTTATCGAGACTGATTTAACCGTAAACAATAGAGAATTCTCGTTTAGGAGCTTTAGGGACGTCCATCGCTCGGCTATGCTGCCGCAGTGGCGGTGAGGCGTCCCAAAGGTGAAACGCCATGGGATCGGGTTCAGATCCCCAGACGCGATTTCATGACAATCAATACACATCTTTGATCTCTGGAGGATGGTGGCGTCAACCGTTGCTGATCCCCCCTATCCCCACATTTCAGTGACGTGCCTGAACGCGAACCATAATGACTGATCAGAAAACTGCTCGCACTCACACGGGCGCAACGCCGCTGGGCGTTCTTCTCCTGCTGGCCGCCGTCCTCATCATGGCCGCGGGATGGACCTGGACAGCGTGGAGCGCCCCCTCAACCATCCTGCTGCCCGTCTTGCTCACGGGCGGGGCTTCCATCATCCTGCTGGTCGCCTTCGGGGTGGTCATGTACTACCAATCCGCACGGGCCGCGCGGGCGACCGACCGTGCCGACCGGATCACCGCCGACGCCCAGCGGCTCGTCGGCGAAGCCCTTCCCACCGTGGTGCAGCGGGTGCGCTCAGGAGCGTCCGCAGCCACCGCGCTCGACGGCGTCAACGAGACCGTCGACTCCGTCCACCGCACCGTGCTGGAAACCGTGGCCACCGAAATCGCGCGCAGCGAACGCCAGCGCGCTGCCGCCATGGCGGCCTGCGCCACCGCGGCCGGACGAGTCCAAGCCATCACCACCGCGATGGCCGCCGACCTGCGGGAAATGCAGCAACGCTACGGCAACGACACCCCCGCGGGAGACATCCTTGGCGACCTCATGCACCTGGACCACAGCACTGCCCAGGCTGGACGGGTCGCCGACAGCATCGCGGTGCTCACCGGGGCCCGCAGCGGACGACGCTGGACCCGCCCCATTCCCATGGAGAGCATCCTCCGCGGCGCCATGGCCCGTATCGGCGACTACAAGCGCGTGCGCTGCCACTCGACCTCCACCCTCGCCGTGATCGGATACGCGGCTGAAGGAGTCATCCACGCCCTCGCGGAACTCCTCGACAACGCCGCGAAATTCTCCCCGCCCTCCTCCACGGTCCACGTCTACGTGGAAGAGGTGCAGGCAGGAGTCACGATCACCGTCGAAGACAGCGGCCTGGTCATGAGCGAAGAAGCGCTGCGCCGCGCCCGCGAAGCCGTCAGCAACGGGGGAGACCTCACCAACCTCTCCGGCAGCCGGCTCGGCCTCGCCGTCGTCGGCGCCCTCGCCCGCCGCTACGGCCTGTCCGTCTCCTACCGGCCCTCCTCCCGAGGCGGCACCGCGGCAGTCATGCTCGTCCCGCAGCGCATCCTCAAAACCGCGCCGCAGCCCTCCGCGGCCAGTGCACCGCCAGCCGCGCCCCAACGGCAGCCGCGCACCCCAGCCCCGCAGACCGCCCCCTCCGGCCGGACCGCAACCACCGAACCCGTTGCGCAGGCCGCCATCCGCAACGCCAGCGGCCTCCCGGTACGCCGCCGCGGTCAAACCCTCGCCGCAGCCCAGCGGCGACAGCAGGCCCCGAAGCCGCCCGCCCGCCGCACGCCGACCACGTCGGCAGAGGGCTTCGGAGCGTTCCGTGCCGCGGTACGCAAGACGACCCCTAACCGGACTCAGGAGGACGAATCCTGATGGATCTCGCCAAGCTTAGTTGGCTCTTGGAAAATCTCCTGGAACGCACCCCCGGAGCCCGCCACGCTCTCGTGCTCTCCCGGGACGGCCTCAAGCTGTGCCACACCTCCGGGCTCAGCACCGACCAGGCAGACCACCTCGCGGCCATCGCCGCCGGAATGCAGAGCCTCGCGCACGGTGCGTCTATGGAGTTCGGTGACGGGGCCGGTGGAGTCCGCCAAGCCATGGCCGAGTTCTACGGCGGACTGCTGTTCATCATCGAAGCAGGCGCTGGAGCCCACCTCGCCGTCATCGCCGCCGAGGACGCCGATCCCGGGTTGACCGGGCACAACATGAACGAGCTCGTCGAACAGATCGGCGAACACCTCAGCGTCGGAGTCCGTACCGCTGAACCCCTGTCTGGTAGAGCATGAGCAGAGCCATCGACCGGGAGGGACCCGATCGCTTCTACGTCATCACCTCCGGACGCAGCCGCGGTGGGGACGAGGCACTCGACTCGGTGACGCTCATCGTCACCGAGTCCGACCCGACGCCCGGAATGCAGTCGGAACACGCTCGCATCCTGCAGATGTGCCGACGTCCTATGGCGGTTGTGGAGATCGCCGCCCGGCTCGAACTGCCTGTCACCGTGGTGCGCATCCTGCTGACCGACTTGCTCGACGCAGGGTACGTCACAGCCCGCCACCCCGTTACTACGGGTTCCGCGACAGTCCCCGTTTCCCCGGCCGTGCTGGAGAAGGTTCTCGTTGCACTCCACAACCTCTGAATCCACAGTGCTGCCCGCCACAGCCGCACACGGGTTGAAAATCGTCGTCGTCGGCGGATTCGGCGTCGGCAAGACCACCCTGGTGCGCGCGGTCAGCGAAATCCGTCCGCTCAACACCGAGGAGACGATGACCCAGGCAGGAGCCGGGGTGGACAGTCTCCACGGAATCCCCAACAAGTCCACGACAACCGTGGCCTTCGACTTCGGCCGCATCACCGTCGACGACACGTTCGTGCTCTACCTGTTCGGCGCCCCCGGCCAAGAGCGCTTCTGGTTCCTGTGGGACCGGCTGTTCACCGGGGCGCTCGGCGCAGTCGTCCTCGTCGACGCCCGCCGACTCGAAGACTCCTGGTACTCCATCGACCGGCTGGAGGCGCAAGGCACTCCCTTCGTCGTCGCCCACAACAACTTCGGGTCCTCCTACACCCTGGACCAGATCCGCGGGGCACTCGACCTGGACCCCTCAGTCCCCCTCCTGGAATGCGACGCCCGGGAACGAGAGTCCGCCAAACAGGTGCTGGTCACCCTGGTCCGACATGTGATGACGACCATCGCGGGGGAGGCCCTCCGATGAACGCCCAACGCGGCATACCGAGCAGCCACCAGAACGCTTTCCGCCTGTACGGTCCCCAGTTCCAGAACAAGCCCGCCGAACTGTACCGGCAGATGCGCACCGACTACGGGCCGGTGGCCCCCGTCCTCCTCGACGGGGACATCCCCGCCTGGCTCGTCATCGGCTACCGGGAAGTCACCCACGTCCTCAACCACCCTGAAACGTTCGCCCGCAGCTCCCGGCGGTGGAATGCGTGGGACCTGGTGCCGGAGAACTGGCCGCTCTACCCGATGGTCACGCGCACCCCCAACATCCTCTACTCCGAAGGAGAAGAACACCGTCGCAGGGCTACGGCCATCAGCGACGCGCTATCCGGGGCAGACCAGCACGAAGTCCGCCAGTACGCGGTCCAGGCTGCCGACCGGCTGATCGACGGGTTCTGCGCTGCCTCACGAGCCGACCTGCGCGCCGACTACGCTTCCCGGCTGCCCGCCATCGTGCTGGGCCGGCTGTACGGCCTCGACCAGAAGCACGCCGAAGTGCTCGCCGAGGCCATGACCACCATGATCGACAGCGGCCCTGACGCGGTGAAAGCCCAGCAGTTCCTCCTGCAGACCATGGGCACGCTCGTCGCGGAGCGGCGGAAACAGCCCGGCCCCGACGTGGTCAGCCGACTCGTCCACCACCCCGCCAAGCTCCGCGACGAAGAACTCATCCCTGACCTCGTAGTGATCCTGGGCGGCGGCCACCAGCCGACCACCGAATGGCTCGGCAACACCCTGCGCTTGATGCTCACCGACGACCGGTTCGCCGCTTCCCTCACCGGGGCCCGCAGCAGTGTGCGCGAAGCCCTCAACGAGGTGCTGTGGGAAGACACCCCGACGCAGATCTACCTGGGCCGCTACGCCGCCCACGACGTCGAACTGGGCGGCCAGCTGATCCGCCGCGGCGACCTGGTCCTCCTCGGGCTCGCGGGAGCCAACAGCGACCCGCAGATCAACCCTGGGCCGGAATGCCGGATGAGCCAGGGAAACCAGGCCTACCTGTCGTTCTCCCACGGAGAACACCGCTGCCCCTATCCCGCCCCAGAACTTGCCGAAATCATCGTCACCGCGGGCATCGAAGTCCTCCTCGACCGGTTGCCCGACGTGGAACTCGCTGTCCCGGTTGACGAACTGCGCTGGCGTCCCTCCCCCTGGATGCGCGGCCTCGTCGCGCTTCCAGTGGTCTTTACCCCCGTTCCCCCCATTGGAGGTCAGTGATGGCTTCGCCTACCGACAATCCGATTGTCCTCGATCCCTACGTCTCCGATCTGGAAGGTGAACGGGAACGCCTCTACGAGGCCGGACCGATCGCCTGGGTTGAACTGCCCGGTGGGGTGCGGACCTGGTCCGTCACCCACCACCAGGCTGCCCGCGAACTCCTCACCGACTCCCGCCTGTCGAAAAACATGGCGCACTGGGGCGCCTACAACCGCGGCGAGATCTCCCCGACCTGGCCGCTGCTGAGCGTCATCCCGCCCACCCCCACCAACCTGCTGGGCACGGACGGCGCTGAACACAAACGCCTGCGCACCCTGACCGCCCAGGCGTTCACCCCCCGCCGCGTAGAGAAACTCCGGCCCCGCATCCGCGAGATCACCGAAGAACTCCTCGACGCCCTCGAAGAACGCGCCAACGAACCCCAGGACCTGAAGAGCGAGTTCTCCTTCAAACTGCCGATGCGGGTCATCGGCGAGCTGTACGGGGTGGAAGAAGCAGCCCACGGGCAGCTGCGCAGCCTCTACGACAAGTTCTTCAGCTCCGTGACCCCGCCCGAAGAGTTCCTCGCCACCCGGGAAGCCCTCGTCCAGTTCTACACCGAACTGATGGAGCGGAAGAAAGCCAACCCCGGCGACGACCTCACCACCGCTCTCCTGCAAGCCAACGAGAACGGCGACCGGATGACGGACGAGGAAGTCCTCGGCACGCTCCAGATCGTCGTGGCCGCCGGGCACGAGACCACAGTCAACCTGCTCACAAACACGGTGCGCGCCCTGCTGCGCTTCCCCGACCAGCTTGAACTCCTGCGCACCGGCAAGGCCACCTGGGAGGCGGCGATCGAAGAATCGCTGCGCTGGGACCCGCCCACCACCAACTTCATCTTCCGCTTCGCCACCGAAGACATCGAATACGGCGGGGTGACCATCGCCAAGGGCGACTCGGTGATGATCTCCTACGGCGCGATCGGCCGCGACCGCGGCCAGCACGGCGACAACCCTGAAGTCTTCGACGTCACCCGGAAGACCAGCAGCCGCCACATCTCCTTCGGCTACGGCCCTCACGTGTGCCCCGGCGCCCCCCTGGCCCGCCTCGAAGCGCAGGTCGCCCTGCCCATGCTGTTCGAACGCTACCCCGACATGAAGCTCGCCGTGGACGACTCGGAGCTCGTCCCCAACCCGTCGGTGATCGTCAACAGCCTTAAAGAATTCCCGGTCATCCTGCGCCCGTAGTTCCCCCGTAAAACCGGGGCGGGAGGGCAGCCGTCCCTGCGGCACGGCCCTCCTGCCCCGACCCTTTCCCACCTACGCCATGCGGGCGGCCGGCACCGGCGGACGCTCCTCCTGCGGGGCGCGAGGCTCGGGCAGTCCAGCCTCGGCACGGACCGACCGCCCCAGCTCTTCCACCATCTTCAACGCGTCCAACAGGTCGTTCTCCGAAACCGAGAACGGCAGGTTGTGGATCGTCTCCTCCGGGGCGAGCGCCGCCTCCACCACCATGCGGAGCACTTCGTCGTCCACGTGGCCCAGGCCTGCCTCCGTCAACGTGGTCGGCAGTCCGAGCCGCGCGGTGAACTCGATGAACTCGCGGATCTCCTCGGCTGCCGCCGCCTCCAAGATGAGCTGGGTGATCGACCCGATGTTCACCTTCTCGCCGTGCATGAGGTGGTGGGTGTGGGGCACGACCGTCAACCCGTCGTGGACCGAGTGCGCCGCCGCCAAGCCTCCCGACTCGAACCCGAGACCGGACAGCAGCGTGTTCGCCTCCACCACCGCCTCCACGGCGGGGGTGACCAGGTTGCTCCGCACCGCCTCGACCGCTGGCAGCGCGTTCTCCCACAACAGGTCCCACGACAGTTTGGCCAACGCGATCCCGGTGTGCGTCGCCATTCCCCCGGCGAGCGTGGGGCCGTTCGCCCGCTGCACGGCGCGCGCTTCGATCCACGTGGCGAGCGCATCCCCGATACCCGAGACCAGGAACCGTGCCGGAGCGTTGGCGACGAGCTGCGTATCCACGAGGACAAGGTCGGGGTTGCGCGAGTAGAACCGGTAGGTTTCGAAGACGCCTTCCTCGCTGTAGACGACCGACAGCGCCGAAGTGGGGGCGTCCGTGGACGCCACCGTCGGCACGCTCACCCACCGGATCCCCGCGTTGTCCCCGGCAGCCTTGGCAGTGTCGATCGTCGAACCGCCGCCGAGACCGATGATCACGTCGCAGCCGCGGTCAGAGAGCACGTCGGCGACCCGCCGCGCCTCAGCGGCGGTGGGGATCCCGCCGAACTCTTCGAACCGCACCGCGAGCCCCGCCTGCCGGAACGACTCGGTCACCGTGGCCTCCGTCAACTGCCGGACCACGGGATCAGCCAGGATCAGCGGCACGGACCCGATCGCTGCGACATAGGTGCCGAGATCCGCGAGAACCCCCCGCCCCTGCACATACCGCCCCGGGGCGAGCAGCGACCGCGTCGTCGGCATCGTGGTTGTCTTCGCCATGGTTCCCCTCGTTCGTCTCTGACGGTGTGGGAAACCGCTCTACCCACATTCGCGGTCGCGCTTCTCCAGCAGCAGCGAGTTTTGCTGTCGCCTGGGACGGCCCGCGCACAGCTCACTGCGGACGGGGGCGCAGCTCCCACGGCCGAGGCCAGTAGCGACGGTTCGGGTCGCGTCGCGGCAGTTTCGCCTTAGGCGCAGTGCGCAGCGTGTGGACCAGTTCAGACACTGAAGCAGCACACACCAGGACAGCCAGGCCGATGCCTTGATAGGGAGGTTTGAGGACGGCTGTTACCTCCGGGATGCCGGCATCGTCGTGGAGTACACAGATCTCGTAGTGAGGGAACTCCGCCCGGGCGCGGCGCAGCTCTTCGGAGGGGATGAGCTGGTACACGGTCACTAACCTTCGACGAGGGACGCCGTAGGAAGGGCGTGCTGGCGATGATGGCTGGGATGCCTTCCGCGACGGTGCGGAGGCGAGTGTCCCCCAGCACCGGTGCGCGGTTCGCGGAGGACAGGAGACAGACCAGCCACTGCTGGAAACGGGAAAGGTGGCCCGCGTTTTCAGCAGTAGAAGGTCGTCTGCGATCACCAGAGCACCTGCGGGGGAGAGCAGCCCGCGGTCCGGATTGATCGGTGCAACGTGCCCGATCCCCGTCGAGGATGGTGTCCCTGACAGGTCCGGAGTGCTCAGGCGACAAGAAGGCACACGGAAGCGGCACGTCATTCCGGGGTACCGGGAGAAGGAAAGAGAATCGGCGCTTACCGGGCCTACCCAAACTCTATCCTGAGCCGCGCCAAAAAATGACGGACTTCCGGAGTTCGAGGGAGAAATCTCACGAAAGACGCCAGAGAGGACACTGTTTGGCGGATCGGGGAGAAAACCGGCCCCTCACCGCAGCGGGCAGTCGAGCACGCTGCAACGTGGGCCAGCCGACTCCTGTCCCGGAAGGATCGGGAAGGATACGATGGCTCGGTCAAGACACTGCCCTGCCGCGCCGCACGCCCGGCCAGCGGGAGGGAGCAGAAGCGTTTCCGACCAACCGGTGCCGCCCGCGCCGACCCGGCCGCCCCCACGGCACCGGGACCCGCGTGGGACAACGATCCGATTCGGACCATGTGATGGCTGAGGCAACAACAGACAAACGGCAGGGCCACACCCGGGGACGGACCGGCAACGATCGGCGTACCCAGATCATCAAGGTCGCCACCGAACTCTTCCGCGAAAAGGGCTACTACGCCACGTCCCTGGACGACATTGCGGACCGCATCGGATTCACCAAACCGGCCATCTACTACTACTTCAAAAGCAAAGAAGACGTGCTGTTCGCGATCGTGAACAGCATCGTGGACGAGGCCCTGGAACGATTCCACGCCATTGCGGCCGGTCCCGGCAGCCCCGGGGAACGCATCCACGCCCTCCTCGTTGAGCACACCCGCACCATCCTGCGGAACCTCGACGCCAACACGGTCTTCTACAACGAGCGCGGTCTCCTCTCCCCCGAACGGGAACGGGAGATGCGCAAACGGGAACGCGAATACACCGAGATCATGCAGCGCCTCTACGCCGAAGGCGTGGCCACCGGGGAACTGCTCGACGTCGACCCAACCGTCGCCACGGCGACCCTGCTCGGCGCCGCGATCTGGACATACCGCTGGTACGACCCCGAAGGCCGACTCTCCGCCGACGAAGTCGTCGAACAGATCACGCGGCTGCTCCTCAACGGCTACCGCCGCCCCGCCTGAGCGGCCCGGCATTGCCGATCCAGAACCGGAACCGGGAAACCTCCCCGCCCCGGAAGAAAACCCGAGGATACTGACCCCATCCCCGTGGTAGGGGAGAGGTGGGCTGCGGGAAGGACGCACATCCGGACCCGGTGCCGGCCCGCGCCCAGCGGCGCTGCACCACCGGGGCCCGGACCACCACGGAACGGGCTGCCTCCCCCGTACGGCTGGCCGCAGCAGGCCCGCCACCCGGCCGCCCCTTCCAGAACAACCACCAGCACAGTCCGCACCGAATCCGCGCCCATCCCGACACAGGGAAGATGAGGGCGTTCCACACACGGGAGTGGGGAAAGCGGATGATCAGGCTCGACCGGTTAGTCAACGTCCTGGGACGCTTCGGAGTCCGGCTCTACTGCGACCCGCGGATGCGCCAGGCAGAACTGCGCAGCGTCGTCACCTACGATCCCACCGACCCTCGGCCGGTCGGCGGTGACGTCTTCCTCGCCGTGGGAGTGGCCAGCGTCGCCCACGCCGTCGACCTCGCGGCCGCAGCCAACGCCGTCGTCGTGCTGGTCCGCGCCGAAACACCCCCGGACAGCGACGTGCTGTCCCGGGCCCGCCACGAGGAGATCGCGATCGCCGTCCTCGACCCGGCCGTGTCGTGGAGCCAGCTCGCCGCGGTCGCCTACGGGCTCGTCCTGGAAGGCCAAGAAACCGAGGCGGGCCGCGGCCCCACCGACCTGTTCGCGCTCGCAGACACGATCGCCGGCGCCGTCGGCGGGCCGGTCACGGTCGAAGACGTCCTGTCCCGCGTCCTCGCCTACTCCAGCCTCCAAGAACACACCGACCGTGCCCGGGCCCGCACCATCCTGGGCCGGCGCGTCCCCGAACCCGTCCGGCTCGCCCTCGCGGAACGCGGCGTCTTCGCGCACCTCGCCGAATCCGACCAGCCGCTGTTCGTGCCACCCATGCCCGAACACGGGCTCAACGGGCGTGTCGTGGTCGCCGTCCGCGCCGGACGGGAACTCCTCGGCTCCATCTGGGTGGACGCCGAAGCACCCCTCCCCCCGGCGCGCGCCGCCGCTTTGGAAAGCGGGGCCCGCACCGTGGCCCTGCACTTGCTGCGCGCCCGCGCCAGCGCCGACCTGGAACGCCAAGTCGAATCCGACGGGGTGATCCAACTCCTCGAAGGCCGCGGCGATGCGCTGGTGACCGCCCAGCTCGGCCTGCCCGTCGGCCCGTTCCGGGTCGTGGCCCTGCAAGCACACGTCGGCGACGACCAGCACGCCGCAGCCCTGCTGGTGTTCGAACACGTCACCACCGGATTCGGGTGGGCACGTCCGGGACGCAGCGCCCTGTTCGGCACCACCGTCTACACGGTGCTCCCCGATACCGGCGTGGCCCGGGCCCGCGACTGGATCGCCGGAGTGGTCGCCGCCCTGCCGTCCGACGTGGAAGTGCACGCGGGGATCGGCGGACCCGCCGACATCGACCAGCTCACCGAAAGCCGCCAGGAAGCCGACGAAAGCCTGACCTTGCACGCCGCCCACCCGCGGGGGCGGATCGCAGTCAGCTACGACGACGACTGGGACGAGATCCTGCTGGGCCGGCTCCGCCGGGTCGCCGCCACCGGACGGATTCCTGCGGGCCACCCCGTGGCGCGCCTCGCCCGCCACGACCACGAGCACGGCACCCGCCACGTGGAGACACTCCGCGCCTGGTTCGACGCCCAAGGCGACCACCGGGCCGCCGCCGACCTGCTGGGCGTCCACCCCAACACGGTCCGCTACCGGATGCGCCGCATGGCCGAGATCGCCCGTGTCGACCTGGACTGCCCCCGCACCAACCTCGCGCTCGCGATCGCTCTCGCAGTAGAGGCCGACGGTCCTTTTGTTCTCCGCGAACAGTCCTGACTTGTGGATTTGTTCACACCGAATAGACCGCTCCGCGAGATTGTCCGCCATGCTCAGAGCAGAGGGAAGGTCTGTGGAGCTTTGTGGGGAGCGGCGATGAACCAGACACGAGACGGAGGCGCACCGCGCACCGCGGTGGTCATTGGGGCCGGAATGGTCGGCCTGTCGACCGCCTGGTTCCTGCAGGAGCGGGGCGTGGACGTGACCGTGGTCGACCGGGACAGCGTGGCGGCAGGCGCGTCATGGGGCAACGCGGGATGGATCTCCCCGGGACTGTCGATCCCGCTGCCTGAACCGTCCGTCCTGCGCTACGGACTGCGGTCGCTGCTGGACCGCAATGCCCCCCTCTACGTTCCGATCCGTGTCGACGTGGGCTTGTGGGGATTCCTGCTGCGGTTCGCCGCCCACTGCACCATGCGGGCGTGGCGCCGGTCCATGCAAGGGTTCATCCCCATCAACTCGCAGTGTTTGGACGCCTACGACCAGTTGGCGGAGAACGGCATCACCGTGCCGACAGTGGACGCGCCGATCACCGCGGCCTTCGAAAAACGCGCCCAAGCCGCGGACCTGCTGCGGGAGCTGCGGCTGATCCGCGACTCCGGCCAGGAGATCGGTTTCGCCGAGATGACCGGGGACGAGCTGCGGGAGCGGATGCCGCAAGTGTCGCAGCGGGTGGAACTCGCGATCCGGTTGGACGGGCAGCGCTACGTGGACCCGGGAGCGTACACGAAGGCGCTCGGCGAAGCCGTGGTGAAACGCGGCGGCACCCTCCGCGAAGGGTTCACCGTCACCGACATCCGGCCGGACTCCGGGGCGATCGCGGTCCGCTCGACGACAGGGGAGAGCGTGCGCGGCGACGTGGTGGTGCTGGCCGCCGGATCGTGGATCACCGGGCTCGCCCGCAAACTGGGGGTCCGCACCCGCGTGCAGGCGGGACGCGGATACTCGTTCACCGTGCCCACCGAGCAACCCGTGCCCGGCCCCCTGTACCTGCCCGCCGTGCGCGTAGCCTGCACCCCCTACCAGGGCAAACTGCGGGTCGCGGGCACGATGGAGTTCCGCGGGCCTGACGACCCTCTGGACCCGGGGCGGATCCGCGCGATCATCGCCTCGGCACGCCCGCTCATGGAAGGGATCTCCTGGGAGGACCGCACCGACGAATGGGTCGGCCCGCGCCCGGTCACCCCGGACGGGCTGCCGTTGATCGGAGCGACGAAAGCACCAGGCGTCTACGTTGCGGGAGGCCACGGTATGTGGGGGCTGACCCTCGGTCCGATCACCGGCCGTCTCCTCGCCGAACAGATCACCACCGGAAAGCGGCCGGAAGCACTGGCCGCATTCGACCCGCTGCGCTAACCCGGGCGCAGCAGCGACCACTCCCTGGTGGGGAGGGAGGAGGGGCCCGCCCCGGTTCCGGCACCGCGGAACCCGAGGCGGGCCCCTTTTTTACTCGCGTGCCCGGCAGGTGCCACGGCCCGCATTCCCCGTAGTCAGCGTTATGGTCCACCGGCCTCGGGACAAGAACGTCACCGGTGTGCTGTTTTTCCTGGTGGGTACCGGTTACCGGATCACACACGGACAGCACACCGGGAAGAGGAGATCGTGATGCGGACTGCCGGTGCTGGCGGAGCCGTGGAACAGGGACGCCCCCTCAGTGCGGGGCCACGACGGTCGTCCACCCTGGGCACGGTCGTGTTCTGGGCCTCGCTGGGGATTTCGCTTGTCCTCACCCTCAGCTTCGTGGTGGGAGCGCTTGCGCCGCTCGTTCCGTTTCTCGTTTTTCTTCCCGCGATCGTCGCCACGGTCGGCACACTGCAGCAGACCGCCATCATCGCCGGGTGGACCTACCTTGTCGCTTTCATGGTGTACGCCTCGCGGGACGGGATCTCCGGCCAAGAACTGTACGGGCTCGTGCTCGCCGCAGTCCTGGCGGTGCTGAGCATCGCAGCGAGCTGGTACCGCATCCGCAGCGCCGAAGAAGAGTACCGGCGGCGCTCCCACGAAGAAGAAGTCCGCCAGCTGCGGTCGACCGTCGCCGAGCTCCAACGGCGGATCCTCCGCCCGCTGCCCGCACGGGTGTCCGGGCTCATCGTCGACGGCCACTACCGGCCCGTCGAAGAGAACCAGATGGTGGGCGGCGACATCTACGAAGTGGTCCGTACCCCTTTCGGGTTAAGGGTGATGATCGCCGACGTCCAAGGCAAAGGCCTGCCCGCGGTCGGCACCGCGTTCTCCGTCCTCGGCGCTTTCCGCAGCGCCGCCTACCACATCAAAGACCTCATCCAACTAGCGGATGTACTGGACACCTCAGTGGTGCGGTACAACATCTACGCCAAACAGGTCCAAGAGCCGGAACGGTTCGTCACCGCGCTCCTCCTCGACATCGACGACCAGGGCCGGGTGCGGGTCATCAACTGCGGCCACCTCCCGCCCTACGTGGTGTGCCCCCAGTACGCCGGTCCAGCAGTCCCGCACGACCCCAGCGCCCCGCTGGGCTTGGGCAGCCTCGTCCCCCAGGCCCGGGTCATCCAAGAGTTCTCCCTACCCCCGGAGGCGACCCTCCTGCTGTGCACGGACGGGGTCACCGAGGCACGCAACCGCGACGGGAAGTTCTACCCCTTGAAAGAACGCCTCCGCGGGTGGCGGAACGTGCCCGCGGAACAGCTCATCGAACGGATCGCCGCGGACCTGGGCGAGTTCACCGAGGAGGACTACCGCGACGATATGACCGTGCTGACCCTGTACCGGGAGCGGAGCGCCGCCCCCGTGGCAGAGCCGCCCCGGCAGGCCGCCCGCTGACCTGTCAACCCCGGCCGCCGGTCAGGTGGCGGGCAGGGCAGCGGCCAGCGCGATCACCCCCACCGAGGCCACCACGCTGGTGATCGCCATCACCCGGGCGAAGACTGGGTATCCCCGCGAACTCGCTTCGCCGTGCAGTGCCGCCGCCACCATCACCAGAGCAAACAGCACGAGTTTGGCGGTCAGGATCTGCCCGTAGCCGGGCAGGAGCAGCGACTCCCATGTCACGCCCTTCCGCCACGCCAAGGCGACACCGGTGCCGATCTGCAACGGCAGGAAGAACGCCGCGGTAAGAATGCCGAACCGTCGGCCGACCGCGGTCAACAGGGTGGCGCGCCGTTCGTCGTCCAGGCTGCGCCGGGCCAGCGGCAACACCACCAGGGACACGGTGAGCTGCCCGCCCACCCACAGTGCAGCGCCGAGTACGTGGAGAAACCGCACCACTGTCCAGATCGTCAGCACCGTTTCACTCCGTGATCGTGAAGAAGCCGCGGGCCCCGTTCTCGGCATGCCGCATGTCATGGTCGACAAAGGGATAGGAGCCCGCTTCGGGGAACACTGTTTCGACAAAACCGCCTTGGGCGACCGCCAGGTCGAGCGCTTGCGCGCCCCCGGCGTCGCCACGGCGCACCAGGTAGGCACCCTCCTTGTAGACGGTGTCGAACTGGGCGCCGACGATGTGGAAAGACGTTCCGCTGGTGGGACCGGCCGCCACCACCCAGATCCGGACGCGCTCCCCGACCTCGGCGGTCAACGGCGCGTGGGCGTAGCCGGCGGCGACCCCGTTGAACACCCACGCGTCCGGCTCACCCGCCCGCATCCGGGCGACCTGGTCGGCGCTGCCCGGCTCGCCCAGGTACAGCTCTCCTTGGACCAGCAGGTATTCACGGTCGACCGGCTCAAGGTCGGGCGGGTCGATGATGACCGCGCCGTACATGCCGTTGCCGATGTGCTGCAGCATGGGCGAGGTCGAACAGTGGTACACCCAGGCACCGGCTTTCTCCGCGCGGAACCGGTAGGTGAGGCGCTCGCCCGGATTGATCGTGCGCATCGGCTCGTCCGGGGCGAGACTGCTGGCGTGGAAGTCGATGCCGTGGCCCATCGTGCCGTCGTTGACGAAGGTCACGGTGAACACGTCGCCGACCTTGCCGCGCAGCACAGGGCCGGGGACGTCGCCGCCGAACGTCCACACGCTCTGCCGCACCCCGGGGGCGACCTCCAGCTCGGTTTCGGTGACCCGGATCTCCACTTCGTGTTCGGTGCGGTCCGGCGCGGGCGGCAGGACAGCGTCGCGGGGCTGCCAGTCGTCGCTCATCTCCGCGGACAGGGGGAGCGGTGCGGGCGGACCGCTGTCCGCACCAGCGGGCGTGTCGGGGCTGTCAGCGCTGTCCGCAGTGTCAGTGGTGTCGATCCGCATCCGCATGCCCGCGGCGCTGTGCCCGAGCACAGTGCACCAGGCGTCGATGGGCTCGGTCACCGTGCCGACCTGCAGGGTGGCGCTGTCACCTGGCGCAAGCCGGGGCGTGCGGGCCCCGGTCTCCACCACCAAGTCGTGGACTTGAGTGTCCTCGTTGCGCACGCGGAGGACGAGGGAGTCGCCGGGCGCGACGGTGACGTGGGACGGGGAGACGGTCATGTCGCCCAGCACCACGTCGACGGTACGGACCTGGCCGGAGCCCGCGGGCACTTCGGAGGCGGGAGCGGTTCCGCTGCCCGCTATGCCGAGGGCAGCGGCGGTGAGCGCCGCACCCAGCGCGGTCCCTACCGCCCCGGGCGGGGGAGCCGTGCTGCTGTTCCGCACGGTGGGGATGATGATCGCCGCCGCGGCAGCGACGACGATGACGCCGAGCAGCAGGGACCACAGGAGGGTGTCGGCGTTCACTCTGTCTCCTTACGGGGCCGGAGTTCTGCGACACAGCGGTCGGGTTCCGCGAAGGGCCGCAGCCGCACCGCCTCCACGGGGGCGCCCAGTTCGGCGAGCACGCCGCGCATCATGCCCAGGTGGATGCCGCAGACGATGTCGGGGGCGGATTCGGCGAGTTCCCGGAACGGGCAGCGGTGCAGGTCGATGCCGGCTGCGCTGCGGCGGGGACGGAAACCGGCCTGGTCCAGCAGCGTGGCCACGGCGCGGATCGCGGTGTCGGCATCGACCCGCTCGCCCGCCTGCGGTGCATGCACCATGCGGCGGCCGTAGCTGCGGCCGGCGTCGATCGCGGCGGCGGCGTGGTCGGCCGCTGTTTCCGCGAGGTAGTCGACGAGCATTTCCGCGAGCAGCCGGTAGTTGCGCAGGGCAGCGGTCTCGTCTGTGACCGCGGAATAGAGCAGGCGGGGGCGGCCGGGCTGGTCGCGTTCCTCAGGGGCGCTGGTCACGTATCCGCGTTCCGCGAGGATCGCTAGATGGCCGCGGACAGTGTTGGCGTGGAGCCCTACACGCTGGGCGAGGTCCTGAACGGTGAGCGGACCTGGGGCACGGCGGAGGGCTTCCCAGACAGCCACCCGGCTCGGGTCCGCGAAGACCCGGTGTTCGCCGGGGTCGATGCCTGGAGTTCGCACGGTCCCGTCCTCACTTCCCACGCTCCCAGTGTAAATACGGTGATCGCCGTAAAAATTCGGGGGTGGTAGTGAAGCGTTTCCCCTGGTACGGCGGTGGGGCGTGCGCGTCGCGGCTGCTTTGCGGAAGAAACAACGGCCCTCACCGGCGGGACCGGCGGGGCCGTCACGACTGCTGGGCGTGCCCGCTACGTGCCCTGCTTGGGGATGATGCCGAGAATGCGTGCCGAGTCGGTGCGGTGGGAGACGGAGTCGTCGAAGGTGAACTCGGAGAACAGCTCCGTCGGTGAGCCGCCCCGGGCGTGGAACGGGAAACCGTAGTAGGTACCGTCCGCGTAGAGGACGTAGCGGTTGTTGTCGAAGTCCGTCCAGATGCGCTCGATCTTCTTCCCGGAGAGTGTGACGAGCTCTTCCACGTCGGAGACTTCGCCGTCCGGGGACAGTTTGAACGTCCGCAGCGTGGAGTGGTCGACCTCACCCCCCTGCCCGTCCTTCGGCAGGAGGCCGACGAAGTTCCCCGACGGCCCGGGGAGGAAATTCCGCGAGGCGACCCGGGTCCCGTCGGTGAGGAAGTGGAATTCTTGGGTGGCTGCCCCTCGAGGAGAGGTCAATATCTGGAGTTTGTTGTCCGTAGTGGCGGTGTAGGCGGCTTTAGGGATGAAAGAGCCTTCCGGACCTTTGAGGAGAAGAGCCCCTTCATACTCTTCGAGGGGAAGAGAATCGTGCGGCACCTCGCCCCGTTCCTCCGGGGGATTGTCGAGAGGAGCGTCAGTGGGCACCGCGAGTACCCGGTATTTCTCCTCCCCTTCGCGCCGTTCTTCGAACCACAATTCGCTGCCGTTCGGGGAGAACTGCGGGGACTGGTAGGAGACTTCGGCTTCGGATTCCTCGCTTCCGACGCCGTACACGTCCTCGGTCTCCGGCGCTGCTTCGTCCGGCGCGAGGACCGCGGTCACATGGTAGGAGCGGCTGTCGGCGTCCAGCTCGGCGAGCCGGATTTCTCCTTCCGAGGTCTCGTAGGCGGCGTGGCGGAAGTCCGCGGAGAACGCGAAGTCCGTGGTGTCCAGGAAGAACATGTAGTTCGCGGAGCGGTCCGTCAGTTCGGTGAGGTCGAGGAAGAGCTTCTGGACTCCGTCATCCACGTCGTGAAAGGTGAGGTAGACGGTCTTTCCCGACGAGCTCTCCGCCAGCCGGGCGAAACCGGACAGCGTCTCAGCAGTGACGCCCCGGTCCTCTGGCGTGGGTGGGGCGCTCGAGGTCCCGTCTCCGCCGCAGGCTGCCAGTGGGAGCAGGAGGGCGAGGAGTGCGGAAACCGGGGTCTGCGGAGACCGTCTGGTGTTCGTCACGGTTCGTCCTTCGGATCGTCCTGGGGGGAACAGGGCTCTCTCCGCGTTTCGGGCGTGGAAAGGTCGAGGCAGGAACGGACGATTGTGTCGTCTCTGCCGCCCGAGAACCGGGATTCCGGCGGGGAGATGCGGTTTTCTTGCCTGAAGAATAGCGGAATGATCACCAATAGGAAGAATTCGGGTAATCCCGGTCAGGGATCCCGTGGGTGAGCAGCGGTTATGCGACTGTGCCGCTGGCGCGGTTTCTGTGCGGAATCCGTAGAGGCCGAGATGGCGGTGGCGATCCGCGGTACTCTCGTATTTTTTTGACGTCCGAGGGCGGATAAGTTAAAGGAAATTTCACGCCGATGGCAGAACGAATACAGCGGACTTTACGGACAATCTGTGGAGTTTTCGAGGTCAGACCCTGGTGAGGGGACGGAATCCGAACAGAAATCGAAAAAACGGTATGCATACCGGAGTCCAGGATCCTCTTCCCCACCAGGAAAAAGGGGACCGCACCGCAGAATCCCGCTGGCGGGACGCCGAGGAGAGACCCCGCGAGACCGCCTGCGCCCGCAAGCTGGGAAGCACGCTCCCACGGCCCTAGGCCGCACCGTGCCCGGCGCGAACAACCGCGGGCACGCCCACTAGGTCTGACAACTGGCCTCGCACCCCATGGAAGCCGCGCGGGACGCATCCGGCCGGTGCAGCGCAGAAAAACTGCCCCTGGCACACGCCAGGGGCAGACATGCCGTGGCGGGGAACCGGGAGTCCCGGCTCCCCGCCGTCAAGCGCTACGCCCAGGGAGCAGCCGCCCCACGCGGTGCCCTCCCCGAAGCTCAGAACGGAGCGCCTCAGCAGTGATCGTGCTTGGGGCCCTTGCCCGGCTTCGGCTTGCCCGGTCCCGGCTTGGGGCTGTCCGCGCACCGGGCTTCCCGCAGCGTCTGCTGCAGCGCGAAGAAAGCGGGCTTGCGCTCGTACTTCTCCGTCATGATCGTCGCCGCGCCCTCGTCGGGGAAGAACACCGGCACCCAGGAGTACTTGTCCGTGAAGCCCCAGATCGTGAAGGAGTCGCAGCCTTCCACGGCCAGGCACGCTTCAAGCGCCTGCTGGTAGTAGTCGGCCTGCTGCTCCAACTGCTTCGGGGTCGGCTTGCCGCTGGCCGGCAGGTCCATGCGCACGTCCAGCTCGGTGATCGCCGTGGCCAGACCGAGCTCGTCGAACCGGCGCAGGTTCTGTTCCAGGTCGCCCGGGAAGCCGTAGCGGGTGCTCAGGTGCCCCTGGACGGAGAAGCCGTGGACCGGAACCCCGTCGTCGAGCAGCTCCTGGATGAGTTCGTAGTAGGCGTCGCTCTTCGGGTTGATGCCCTCCACGTTGTAGTCGTTGAAGAACAGCTCCGCGTTCGGGTCTGCCTCGTGCGCCCAGCGGAACGCGTCAGCGATGATGCCGGGGCCGAGCTCGCGGATCCAGATGTTCTCCTGAGTACGCAGGTTGCCCTGCTCGTCGAAGATCTCGTTGGCCACATCCCACTGGTGGATCCGTCCGGCGTAGCGGCCGACCACGGTGGTGATGTGGTCCCGCAGGATCTCGCGCAGCTCCTCAGGGGAGTAGTCGCCCTCTTCGAGCCACTCGGGGTTCTGGCTGTGCCACAGCAGGGTGTGACCGCGGACCTTCTGGTCGTTACGCTCCGCGAAGTCGACGATCTTGTCGGCCATGGCGAAGTCGTAGCGGTCCGGCTCAGGATGGATGTACTCCCACTTCATCTGGTTTTCCGGGGAGACTGAGCTGAACTGCTGAGCCAGGATGCTGCGGTATTTCCCGTCGTGGGTGAAGGGGTCGGGGTAGTCCTGCTCCAGGTGGTGGCCGCCGCCCGCGACCGCGCTGCCGATGTAGAAGCCGTCGGGGGCAGCCCAGCGCAGCCGCTCGGATTTCGCGTTGGAGTGGGGAGCGGGATGATGGTCGTGGACCGGTCCCGCGCTAGCGGGAACCACCATGAGGGGGAGAGACAGCACCGCAGTAGTGAGCGCGGCGGTGATGAGACGCACCGGTTTCATCAGACTCCCTAAGGTTGAGTCGTAATATTTTCCGAAAATTTCCGGAACATTGTGACGAAGGACACTAGAGGCAATGGGGCAGGTCGTCAACCACCGGGCGACGTCTCAGGTATGACCGCGGCCTTCTGCGCTCATACTTTGAAGGAGAGACAGAGGAAAAGGAGGACGCGTGGCCGAGACACCGAGCCGATCCGTGACGATCTCCGCAATCGCGGCAGAGGCGGGTGTGTCCGCGCCGACGGTCTCGCGCGTCCTCAACGGACGAGGCGATGTAGCACCCGAGACCCGCGAACGCATCGAAAACCTGCTCCGCCTCCGCGGATACCGCCGCAGGGGGAGCCGCGGCGACGGACAGCGCCGCGGCGAGCGGATCGGCCTCATCGACCTGGTCTTCAACGACCTGGACAGCCCGTGGGCAGTGGAGATCATCCGCGGAGTCGAGGATGCCGCGCACGGCATGGACAGCGGCATCGCCGTGTCCGCCATCCACCGCCAAGCCAGCTCCACCCGGAAATGGCTCCAAAACGTCCGCTCCCGGGCCAGCGACGGCGCGGTTCTCGTCACCACAGACCTGGACTCCGAACTCCGCTCCGAACTGGAAGAACTCCACATTCCGGTGGTGGTCATCGACCCGGTTGGACTCTCTGACCTCACGGTGCCCACGATCGGCTGCACGAACTGGGCAGGCGGACTCAGCGCCACGACGCACCTCATCGAGCTCGGCCACCGGCGGATCGGCTTCGTGGCCGGACGCCCCGAACTGTGGTGCAGCCGCGCCCGCCTCGACGGCTACCGGGCCGGCCTGGAAACAGCGGGAATCGAGGTGGACCCCGAGCTGATCGCTCCCGGGGAATTCAACTACGAATCCGGGTTCCGCGCCGGTGAACGCCTGTTTGACCTGGACGATCCGCCGACGGCGGTGTTCGCGGCCAGCGACCAGATGGCTCTCGGCGTCTACGAGGCGCTGCGCCAGCGTGGCCTCCGCGTCCCCGACGATGTCAGCGTGGTCGGCTTCGACGACCTGCCGCAGGCACGGTGGTCGTCCCCGCCGCTGACCACGGTGCGCCAGCCCCTCGACGACATGGGTCGACTCGCCGTGCGCACCCTGCGTCGACTCATGGACAGCGAGGAGATCGAAAGTCCTCGCGTTGAACTCGCTACTGAGCTCATCGTTCGAGACAGCACCGCTCCTTCGCCCACAGCAACCAAAAAATGACGCTACTTTATGTAAGGCTCCGTTGACTGTGCGGAGTCGATTTCTTTGGCGTCTCTTTACCTGCCCGGACGCAGAAAAGTCCGGGAGATTCCCGTGTGAGGTTTCCATCCATGCTCTGTGGGCAAACGAAGCGGTGGCACGGCTTACTCGGCGTGCTCTCCGTCTTGACCATCGGTTTAACCTGCGGCATTGCAGCTCCCGCGCATGCCAAGGCGACCGCCGACCTCGTCACCACCACGGGCAGGGCCGGGAAGACCGTCGCACTGACCTTCGATGACGGTCCCGACCCGGACAACACTCCGGCTCTGCTCGAAGTCCTGCACAAATACCAGGTCAAAGCCGTGTTCTGCCTGGTGGGTGACCAGGCACGCAACCACCCTGACCTGGTCCGCAGGATCGTGCTGCACGGCCACACACTGTGCAACCACTCGATGCACCACGACGACTTGGGCGACTGGTCAGCCGCGGACATCCGAGCTGACCTGCTCGAAGCCAGCAAAGCCATCCGCGAGGCAGTGCCCGGGGCACGCATCCCCTACTTCCGGGCTCCGTATGGCTCGTGGGGACAGAGCCCGCAGGTCGCCGCTGACCTGGGCATGCAGCCGTTGGGCTGGACGGTCGAAGTCGCTGACTGGGAGCAGCCTGGCACCAGCGAACTGGTGCGGCGGCTCAACGAGCAGCTCACCCCGGGGGCGGTGGTCCTGCTCCACGACGGGATCGGCGACCGCAGCCAGACCGTGCAAGCCGTGGACCAGGTGATCCCGCGGTGGCAGGCGCAGGACTGGATCTTCACACGTCCTGCCCGGCCGGTGCAGCCCAGCATGATCGTCCTGCGTCTGGGCTGATCCGGGGCTTGGGGACGGTGCCTATTGGCGGGGGGGGCGGGGGGGGGCGGGCCGCCACACTTCCACGCGATCTGCCCGCGGTGTCGGAAAAAGCGCCCTTTACGGAGGGTGTACACATATTTACATAAAAGCGTGGCGCCCTTTTGGGTTTCTAT